>CAZDBH010000036.1:0-31148 GCA_964503485.1 uncultured Bradymonadales bacterium
TCAAACGCTGGGCGATCGGCTCGATTACGCCTAACAAGTCCGTGGCTTCGTCGATGATTTGATTTGCCACTTGGCGGTCGCGCATCACCTTTCCGAATCCGAATCCAACGGCTAGTGACAGCCCGACACCTACCGCGATTGCTGCGATGAACGCCCATTTGGCTGAAGAAGCGACTGGCGCCTTGAGGCTGGGATCGATCGCCATCGAGCTACCGCTCAGGACAGGATCAGGCTCGCCCTCACCCATGCCTGGTTCTTCGAAGCTCTGCACGGCTGCTGCGTAATCACCGCTCGGAGACATATCCACCGAGGGAATCGATGCCGATCCGGGCGGAGGGGGTGTGCGGCTTTCGGCTGCAAATTCCGGCGGCGCCTCTGCTGGACTACTGGGCTGTTCTTCCTCTGCGGGCGGTGGCGATGGCTGCGGACTTTTCTTGAGTACACTATCCAATCCAAGCCGTGCTTTGAGGTCGTCTAGACTCGATCCAGGCTTTTTGGTGTCCGACAAGGAGCACTCCTTCGAAGGGTGTGATTGTCTGGCGCTACAATTGGCGCCTCACGTTGGTCGAAAGTAACTTGCAGCGCGAAAATCCGTCAAGAATTGTCACTCCGCTCTTTACCGAAAAGCGGAATGCGGCTAAAAGCCGAGCCAGAGTAGGAGTCGCCGGAATCGTTGTGACACCGCACGAGTCAAGCCATGGCGTGCACTGTCCATGAGCTCTTTGGCCAGGCGTGGCTTGCACTTCGCTGTGCAAAATGGCCTGGATTCTAAGGACCATGTGCGCTAAATAGTCCTCGTGATCTGGTAGTCGCAAGACCTTGCCCGGCGAGCCACTAGGAATATCTCGGAGTCGATTCATGCGCAGCGTATTCGCTGGAATTTTTATCCTGATCGTAGTCAACGGCCTCGTTGCCTGTGGTGATGACCCGGCGGTCATTGATCCCGATCGTCTCACCATCAGTATTGTCTCGGTGACTCCAGAGGCCGGGTTCATCCCTGCTGAGATCGAATTCGTCGCAGAAGTGACTGCCGGCAGCGATGTCGTAGTAGACGAGCTCGAGATCACCTGGGACTTCGGCGACAACGCCAGTAGCTCTGGCTCGTTGATTCAGACTCACCGCTATGAGCAAGAGGGCACATTCCTGGTCCGCGTCACAGCCCGCGAGCGCAACGGGTCAGGCGATGTCATCGGCGAAGCCGACGCGTCGACCTCGATTGACGTGTTTGCGCGGGCCGACTTGAGGGCGAGTATCCCCTTTCTCGACTCGCGAGCTGTTCGGAGCCAAGACGATCTTCGCGTCACGTTCGACCTATTTAATGATGCTTCAGCAGTACCGGTTGCATTCACCACCGGCGTCTATCTGTCGACAGAACGATTGATCGATCGCTCGAATCCGCCCGACAGCGAGGCACTTGCCGGATTGGTTGCGGCCGAACGGGTCTTCCGAATTGCCGGGTCTGATTTCGAGTCCTTCGACGCCCAGCCGGCAACCGAGAATATCGACATCACCGAGATCCGGGTGCCTGCTTCGGTTCCATCCGGCCAGTACGAGGTCTTTGTCTACGTCGACGAAGGCGGCGTGGTCGGCGAGCACGACGAGGCCAACAACATCCAGTTCTCGCCCAACCAACTCGACTTCATCAATACCGCCTCTGAGGGGCCAGACCTGGCCGTATCCGATGTACGCGGCCGTCCATCGCGGGCCAATTCGTTGGAAACGCTCACCGTTGACGTCGAACTCGTGAACCACGGCACCGAGCCGGCGGTCTTCTTCGACTACACCGTCTATTTCTCGTTCGCCAATGACACCATCGACGAAAGCGACGAGGTGATCGCCGAGGGTAGTCTGGACGGAATCGGTGCCGGCGACAGCCTTGATCTCGAAACCATCGAGCACACCTTCGCCGAGCCTGTGGTCATCATCGGTAACTACTTTGTGATTGTGGAGGTCGACTCAGCAGGTGAGGTCGAGGAGAGCAACGAGTCGAACAACGTGTCGGCGTCGTCGCAGATCGTCGTCACAGACGAACCGATTCCGGGAACCGACCTGATTCCCACCGCCTTTGCTTTGGTCCCGCTCACCAGCTTGTTGGTCGGCAGCGTCACCGTGTCGGCAAGTATTTTGAACCAGGGCTCCGAGCCGACTCCAAGCCAGTTCTTCTGCTCGATCTATCTCAGCGACGATGACGATTTGGACGCTGCCGAAGACTTTAGTTTGGACAACTTCAACTTGCCCGTTCTAGCCGCCGACGAAGAGCGTGCTGTCGAAAAAGTGACCCGGATTCCGGGATTCATCACACCGGGCCTGTACCACGCCTTTCTCTTCTGCGATCCGACATTTGGAATCCCAGAAGCCGACGACGACAACAACATCATCAAGGCTGACAATCGTTTGGAGATCAGCGCGGATCCCGAAGTCGACTTGCGAATCGGTAATCTCACACTCTCGCCGAGTACCGTCGAGAACGGGTCCGAGCTGACAATTGACTGGGAGATTTGCAACGACGGCACCAACGGAATTGGGCCCTCTCTTGCGCGGATCAACATCTCTCAAGACGCGATTCTGGACGTCAATGACACGGTACTCTTCGAGCAGATGTTGGACGGTGTCGACGCCAATACCTGCCGAAGCATCTCGACAACCGTCACCGCCCGCTGTGACACCTTTCACCCGAACTACAACGTCTTCGCGGCGGTGGACGTCACGAACCTCGTCCCCGAGGTCGATGAGACCAATAACGAGCTGCTGCTCGACACCACACTGACCATCGAAGGCACGATTTGCGTGTGTGAAATCGATCCGCTCGAGGCGGACAACGACAGCCCGGCCACTCCGACTTATGTGAGTGCTCGCACCTATTGTGATCTCACGATGTGTGACACTGCGGTCGATTGGTATGCGATTCCGCTGCAACGCGGAGAGACGGTGCGGGTTGTAGTGACCTTCGAGAACGAGCGCGGAAACCTGGACGTGACGTTGAGGGCAGCCGACCGAGCCACGGTGCTCGATCGCTCCGAAAGCGATGGCGACCGCGAAGAAGTCATCGCGTTCGTGGTTCCCGAGACCGGCGACTACCTCCTCAAGGTGGGGGGGCGGACCGAGCAGGACGTGAACGCCTACTGCATGACCGTCGAAGTCAGCCCCCCGCAGGAGGGCACAGACCTTATCGTCAGCGGTATTGAGCTGTCTGAGGAACGACCCGTGCTCGGTGAAGAGGTCGAAGTCGCCTTCGAGGTCATCAACTTGGGCGACGTGGATGCCGATGCAAACACCGTGCGACTCTATCTCAGCGAGGATGTCGAGATCGACCCGGCAACCGACCTATTGCTCGGCGATTTGGAACTGGGCGATGGCGTGCGGGGCAGCTCGCTGATCCGCCGAACTGTCGATGTCGAAATGCCGGCCTCCGGTGACGGTGGCAGTCACTATCTGGGTGTTGTTGCCGACGCGCTGAATGACGTGCCGGGAGAACTCGACGAGACCAACAACATCGGGGTCAGCGACCTCTTTGAGCTTGACGCCCGCTGCTTCGACGCGCTCGAGCCCAACAACGACATTGATGATGCCTACTCGATTAGCCTGGTGGGTGACGTCACGACCATCGACGCGCTGCTCGCTTGTTCTGATAACCGCGATTTCTACGAGATCTGTGGCGAGTTTGGTGAGTTCATCAGGATGAGGACCCGCTTCGATCCGGAAGACGGCGACATCGACATGCGGCTCTACGAAGAGGGGGGCACACAGATCGCCCGAGCTGAGGGAACCGCCTCCGAAGAATTTCTCGAGGTGGACTACCTGACAGCCGATCAGTGCTACTTCCTCGAGGTGTTGGTCGTAGGCCGTGATCGCGAAGTGCCTTACGACCTCGTGATCGAGAACGGGGACGCGCCGCCCGAGTTGGTGTGCAGCAGCGCGGGCGAACCCAACGACAGCTTCAATTCGGCGGCTCAACTCGTCGACCATCTCGATCCGCTCGAGTCGGACTTGGCCGTGTGCCCGGTCGCCGACGTGGACTACTATCGATTCGATGTGACCAGCGGAACGCAGCTAACGATTCGGCTCCTGCCGGTTGACGGTGAGGAAGAGGTTCCGACCGATCTGCGTATGAGCCTGTGGGACCGGACCCAGCGCTTTATCTACAACACCATCTCAGCGAATGAGCCGGTGATCGCGACCACGACCACCAGCGGCATCCACTACCTTCGAGTGCAATCTCTGGCCGACGGTGTACGAAACCAACGCTATCAGATCGAAATCGAGGGTCTAGACGGGACGGACCTGACAATCGACGAGTTCGCCATCGACCCAGCCGCAGTGAACGTCGGTGAGCGTGTTCAGTACAACTTCACGGTCGCGAATAGCAGGACACTCGCCGCCGGCGGATTTCACTACGCGGTCTACCTGTCTGAAGACCCGGTAATCGACACCGACGATACACTCCTGAGGGAGGTCGACCAGGCCGGCCTCACCGGGGGTACATCGCGCAGTGAGGGGAACAAGGTCACAATTCCGCTGGACACTGAGCCAGATACACTCCAGTTCATCGGGGTCGTCATCGACAACCTGGAAGAGGTCGACGAGCACGTCGAGAGCAACAACATTGCTCTGCTGCCGCTTCAAATCCTAGCCGACTGCAGTCACGACATCGCCGAACCCAACGATGCGCGAATCGACGCCCAGGAGTTGGTTGGCGACGACGGATTCCTCGATGTCGACCTCAACTTGTGCTCCGGTGACGAAGACTGGTTCCGCTTCGAGGCGCTTCCCGACACGAGCTACCAGTTCACAGCCACCTTCTCGGCGGAGGACGGTGACCTCGACCTATTCGCCTATGACGGTGCGCTCGGCTATCTGGGTTCGGGAGAGACCCTCGGTGACAACGAGGACTTGATTTTCACAACACCCGAGTCCGAGGAAGATACCGTGACCGTGTACGTCGTAGCTGAGCCATTCGGCGCCAGCAATCTGACCTACCAACTGACTCAAGTGCTGCCGTAGACTGAGCGTGGCAACAATCGCCCACATTTCCGACTTGCATATACTGAAAGTCGCCGGCTCGAACCCCCTCTCGTTCCTAAACAAACGAGCGACTGGGGGAGTGAACCTGATTATCGGACGAGCTCACCGCCATCGCGTGGACATTGTCGAGAAGGCCCTCGAGCAGATTCGTGAGTTGAATGTAGACCACCTGGTGGTTACGGGCGATGTGACGAATCTCAGTCTGCCGAGCGAGTTTGAACTCGCCGCCGAGATTCTACAGAGTCACGGAACGGGCGAGAGCGTGTCGGTCGTTCCCGGAAACCACGACAACTATACGCGCGGCGCAGCCCGAAAGCGTCTGTTTGATCTACACTTTCAGGGATGGATGGAGAGCGCGCTTCCAGATCTTCAGGTCGACGGACCCTTTCCGTACGTGAAAGTGCGCGATGGGTACGCTGTTATCGGGCTGAGTTCGTCGGTGCCCTCACCCCCCATTTTCGCTACCGGGCGGGTCTCCCGTCGACAGCTGCAAAGTCTCGAGACCGCTCTAGATCACGATGATTTGGCAGGGAAGTTCAAAGTGGTGCTGGTCCATCACCCGCTCGGCATCGTGAAAGTCTCGCGACTTCACAGCATGAGACGCTTGGTGAACGCAGACGAACTTCGCGCCGTGCTGCTGAGAGGCAAAGCGGACCTCGTACTCCACGGGCACAACCACCGCTCCGCGTTTCATGAACTCGAGCGACCCGACGGCGGCGTTCTCTACGTGTCCGAAGCCGGAAGTACGTCGACCATAGATGGCGGCAACCCGAGACACTCGGGCAAATTCAACCTGTACGACTTTTCGGCCAATGGCCTAGAACAAGTTCGCTGCTTCGCCTACGACGGCGAGAGTCAGACCTTCGTCAAATGGAAAACACGAACTCCGAACCCCCAGTAGAGACCGAGTCGGCCTCAGATGTTTCGCCTGTGCCGCGCCAAGATTGGCGCAAGCGCACTGCGAAGCTCTTGCTGCTGATCGCCTTTTGTTTTCTGGCTGTTCATTTGTCGGAACGCTGGCAGAGCAAGTCTGTGGAGGCCACGCTCGTCCATCATTTCGTGGGCGGCGAGTCCTACTTACCGACCAACGTCGAGGTGATGGTCTGGGAGGAGGATATCCTTCACTCGGACGCGACATTCTATACTCCCGATAGCATCGCCGCCCTCGAACACACCATCCTCGTTCCGCCCGGGGATTATCGAGTAACCTATTCGCTGTTTAGAGAATTCGGACACAACCAAGCCACGTTTGAGCGGGAACTGGTTGTGAACGGAGAAGGCCGCTACTTCCTTCAATACGAAGCGGAGGAGAATCATCGCCCCTGAACAGCCAAAACTCCGTCTTGGAATTCGCGACCTCACGGTGCGGTTTGCGAATGGACGGCGGCTGCTGAACAAGGTCTCGCTCGATGTGCGAGAGGGGGAAGTCGCGGTGGTGCTCGGTCGGTCGGGAGCGGGTAAATCAACGCTCGGCGACGTGCTGTTCGATTTGCTGCCCGAGAGAGTCCCAGACGCCACGGTCGAAGCCCAATCGATCATAGCCGAAGAGTCGGGTATGGCGCTGATTCTGCAGAGAGGCTCACTCTTCGATCATCTGTCCATGCGAGAGAACATCCACTTCGCGGCCAAACGACGCGCCGGGAAGTCGCTCACCGCCGACGAACTCACCGCTCTGCTGACTGAGGTCGGACTGGATTCTGGAGACCGCCCAGTCGCCGGCCTGAGCGGCGGTGAAGAGCGGCGAGTCACGGTGGCAAGAGGATTGGCGACTGATCCGCGCTTCATCTTCTTCGATGAACCGGCCGCTGGCCTCGATGTGACTAACGTCCGCCGGATCGGCGGCCTGATTCGCCGAGTTTGCACCGACCACGGGGCAGGAGCAATCGTGGTCACCCACAATCCACTTCTGACAGCGCTCGTGGCTGACCAGGTGCTTTACCTCGACCGCTCAGACGGCACCATCGCCCCACTCTTGGACGATTGGACTGGCCCGGCAGGCGAGAGTGAGGACGAGGCGCTCGTCCAGAGGCGAGCTCAAATCGAAAGCGCTCTTTTGGCCCAGGACGATGAACTCCCGCCGACGCCTCGAGCGAGTGCGAGGGCCAAGTTACGCGCCCTCGCCGGTCGTGCTTTCGATACAGCGCTGGCTCCAGGAGTACTCCTTTGGGAGGTCGCTCGGGTTCTACTTCGCGTTCCGCAGAGCGTGCGCCATCTGCGAGATTTTCTGCAGTTGTGGTGGATGACACTGCGGCTGATGGGTTTTTCAGGCCTGCCTTTCTTCGCTCTCGTAGCGGCGATTTTCAGTGCGACGTTTCTGTCGATCGCGTTCGCGGCGGCCGAGCTCGTGTCACCGCAATTGATCGTCGAGAACCTGCGGGGCGATTTCATTCTGGCTCTCACCCCACCTCTCTGCGGATTTCTATTCTCCGCGAGATCGGGTAGTGCCCTAGCCGCGTGGTTGGGTGGGATGAGTCTTCGCCGGCAAACTGACGCGCTTCGCAGTTTGGGAGTTCAAGTCGACCAATACGTGCGGGTCCCCGTTTTGTTGGGCGCCTTCACCGCGTTCGTTTTTACGACCTGTGTCTTCGGCGCTGCGATGTTCCTGTCAGCCCAGGCAACCGCCCTCGGGTTCGGCGTCATCGATGCCGGGCAGCTGCTGACCGAGACGAGCCCCTCTTTCGGCCGCCAGCTAATCGAGAAGACGTTGCTCTACGGTGCGGTGATTGGCGCCGTCGCGACCCACATTGGGCTCGGGCCCAAACGGACCAGTCAGGAGGTCGCCCGCGGAATTACGCGGACCATCATTTTGTGTACACTCGCGGTGGTATTGAGCGAGCTCTTTTTTGCGATGGAGTTACATGGCCTCTGACCTGCAAAAACCCAGACGAGAGGCCCGGTCACTGGGTCGTTCGATCGCACTGGCTCTCACGATCGCTTTCTACCTGGCGTTGATCCCGATCGTTGTCGCCTTCTCTGGTCCGATCTATCACTCGCTGAAGTGCTCCTTCGGGGACTGTTCTGAGCCGGGCTCCGAAGTGACTTTTGTCCTCGAGACGCGGGGCCCACTCCAAGCCCACTCCACGATTCGGTTACCCAACGGGCAGCCGATCGGAAAGGTGACGGGATTCCGTACTACCAGTGACGAGCGCTACACCTATGTCGTGGGCCGAGTCGACCCCGACTACGCTCACCTGACGAACGCTGATTTGCGCTGCGAAGTTGCCGCCAATTTCAACATCCAGATGGACGCCGACTTGGTTGTTTCGACGTGTCCAGGGATGGATTTGCCAGCGCTACCTCAAATCGCCGACACACCTGTTTTTGTGTGCGGGGGAGCGGACCATTTTCAGCGCATGGGCCAGGAAGTACGCAGCTTCGTCCTAGAGCATGTCCGGCCGGGTGAACAACCCACTGCCGCAAGGCTGAACGGTCCGTGTGGAGCCGATACCGAAGCTGCCACTAGCGCCCTGCGGGCGATTATTGCGAACTGACCCGATATCCACCGTCAACAGTTAGGGCCCCTCGGCTTGAATCCCAAATGACCGCATTGATTTCGAACTGAAGCGTGTCCGCCTCGGATAGACGGACGTCCGGCAGGGGAATGTGCGCCCCGATGGGCGGAAGAAACGGGACTCCCAGCCAAGCTAGTCGATCGAAGAGCGGGTTGTCGGTACACGGTCGCCCGGCCACTAAAACACAATCGGTGAAGAGTGAGAGACTGGGCGACTGAGCAGCGAATCCAACTGCTAGTGATCGTCCACCGTCGGCCGGATTCAGTTCAATCGGGAGCATGCCAGTTGCCGACAGGGTGTGAGTCAGGTCGGCGTAAACGAGGTCCACCAGGGTATCGGCGACGGCGATGACCATCGATTGGTCTTCGTTCTGGAGCAAGGGAGGCAGGCGAAAGTGGGTACCGACGCGAGCGGGTACGGCAATTGGCATCGCCTGGTGGGCCTCCTCGAAGGCAACCACACTATCTAGGGCCCCGCACTGCCAAAGGGCGTGAAGAACACCGTTCGTGGCCTCGGCTGCCATGCCGATCCGAACCACTCGCTCCCCTCGCCTCATGATCTCGCGCAGGCGCTGCAGGGCCGGCTCTGGGTCAGTAATTCTGCCCGTCGCGGTGCGATCTGCGATGGGAGCGTCGCATTCGATAGCAAAATCCAAGAAGGCGAGCAGTCCGTCCTCGGTCAGCTCCAGTGCGCCGAATCGGTAGTCAACCGTAAAGTCGGTCGCCGCCAATGGGGCACGACTCTCGAACTCGAAGTCGGTCTCCCACTGTGCCAGAGCGTCGTCAATCGCGGTCGAGAGCGCCTCTTTCAGCGGATCTGCGCTCAGGAGTTCGGCAGCAATCTCGACGAACCAGGCCCCGTGATCCAGGAGCCATGCGACAGCACCCTCGCCCGATTCGACAAGGTCGACGTGGGGTTCCATCGTGTCGACAGACACCACGGGCCTGCCCTCGGCGTTCAGTGTCACGGTAAGGTCGGCGTTTACCCAGATACGGTGGATGGGGAAATTGGTTGCGTCGACCACAGAGCTTTCGATGTCTACATGGATCGAACGAAGCGCCACTCGAGCCCGCACACCGCCTGAGCGGGGCTCCAGCCGCACGTCGACGATTCCAGCACGCAGGTTCCGAGCTGTGATTGGACCAGCCTCGAGTCGGCCCACCTCGTGGAGCGCCTGGGCGATTCGATCCTCGGCGATGGTCGCGAGGTCGTTCTGGATGTCGTCGCTGTCCATGAACCCGTCGCGTGAGAGATGGATGGCCAGTGCGTTCTCGATCCAACGGTCGTGCTCGACCCCGCCGACCGCGACTGCGAAGGCTCGGTCGATGGGCCAACCGAATTGGTCAACTCCTTGTAGGTGGAGCAAATTGTAGCCCCATTGGAGCTCATCGAGATCGAGACCGACCGATGGGCCGTCGGTTCCGACCGCGAGGACTCCCCGGGTCACCGTCAGGTCGGTTGGGTCCACCGTGGTCGGCAGATGCAGACTGAAGTATGGACGAAGATCGGCGTGAACCTCGTCATGCGAGAGAATCGGCGGATCGGGGAGGTCGAGCTCAATTGGGCCGGGGTGGTCTTGGGGGAGGACCTCTGAAAACACCTCGATGGCGACCGCTTGTTCAACCGGCGGCTGGGGCTTGCTGACAACGAGGACGATACCAGCGACCAGCCCCACTGTGACACCCGACAAGTTGAGCAGGTTGTAGCGTGTCACAGCTTCCATCACCTCGGATGCGGGTGTAGCCCCTGGCACCAGGCGACCCCACAACCGCCTTCACGGCTCGGGGTACAGCTCGATAGTAACCTCGGTCTCACCGCCCGGTTTCACTCGCACGGTGGTGGTGCTTTCGGACTCATAGTCTGGGTGTCGAACCCCGATTTCGTGGAAACTATTCCCTTCGAGGCCGCTGATTCGGGCCGGAGTGACGCCCCCGGTTGCGGTTCCGTCGAGGAATATTTCGGCACCCGATACGGGCTCTGATCGGACGAAAATCGTTCCCGGTTCGACTGCTGGCGGGTTGGGGTTGAAAACATAAAACAGTACGAGGGTACCGACTCCGATGGCGGCAAGTACCAGCAGAACGAGGGGGAGGAACGTGCGGACCTGGGACCGCTTGTTCGCCGTGGTCTTCTTGCTTCGCTCCCTAAGTTCGGCCGGGAGCGGTGTCGGCTCGGTATCGGGCTCGGCCAGCAGCATCGGGTCGGGATCGGGCGGCGCTACGGGCACCCGAATGACATTTGGAGGAATGCTCGCGTTCTTCTCTCGCGGCCTTCCCGATACGCCGTGCCCAACTCGCCATGCTGCCTTGTTCGGGTTGGTTTCGGTGATGTCCTCAGTCGCGACGGGTTGTTCAAAAGGCGTCTCCGCATCGTCGGCGGCGGCCTCGACGGAGCGCCGCTTGTCAGCGACGGCCTGACGCACCTGTGCATAGACTTCGGCAGCTTCTACCGCTCCGGAATCTGGCACATTGCGGTCCTCTATCCCGGGATCGGTGATATCGAGTGGGCCTGTATACACGTCGTACGTTGGAACCGAGGGTAGATGAACGATGGCGGTTGGAGCCGAATACAGATCGACCGTTCTGTCATCGTCAACGACGACCGTTTCTGAGATGGGCGTGTCTTCACGCGTCTCAGTGGAACTCTTGACCTGCCGAGTAAAGAGTCCGGGTTCGGGTTTCTTTCGGGCCACGCCGACCGGTTTGGGAGGCCGTGGAATCGGTGGTGGCTTGCGGCTCGACACCCGTTTCTTACCAGTCGAAATCTGCCGAGTCAGAGGCCTAGCGCTACGATCGTTGGCGGCTTTCTTCTTTGCGTCGAAGATGACGCTTTTTTTGGGGTCGTAGTCTTCCTTGTCGAGAAGCGTAACGGCGTGTGCTTCGTCAATCTGACAGGTCGTCCGCACAAACCGCTCGAGTTTGTGGCGGCCGAAACCGGGGGAGTGCTTGACGAGCCAATCGGTGAGCGCCTCCCTCACTTCGTTGCCGTTTTGATATCGGGTATCCGTCTCTCGGGCCAACGCCTTCAGCACAATGCGCTCGAGATCGTGGGGAATGTCATCGCGGTGGGTCGAGGGCGGTAGGAAACGTCCGTGTTTGGCCAACCTCAAGATATCGCGTGCGCTGTCGCTGTCGTAGAGCATCTTGTTAGTCAACAGCTCGTACAACAGAACCCCTACCGCGAAGATGTCGGAGCGATGATCGAGTTTTTCGCCGCGAGCCTGCTCCGGCGACATATAGGAGAACTTGCCCTTGATGATGCCGACGCCGGTGGTCTGTGCGTGGGCGCGCG
Source organism: uncultured Bradymonadales bacterium (assembly GCA_964503485.1). Classification (GTDB taxonomy): domain Bacteria; phylum Myxococcota_A; class Bradymonadia; order JAFGEP01; family JAFGEP01; genus CAZDBH01. Next base: position 11,826 of record CAZDBH010000036.1, read on the forward strand.
CCTTTGCGATGCCGAAGTCGATCACTTTCACATCGCCTTCGTAGCTCAAGAGCACGTTTTGAGGGCTGATGTCTCGGTGGATAATCCCAAGAGGCACACCGTTCTCGTCTTTGCGCTCGTGCGCATAGTGAAGGGCTGCCGCAACTTCCGAGACAATGTATGCAGCAACGGCCAAGGGCATGGGCTGCTTCTTGCTGCGAAGGCGCTTTAGAAACTGGTAGAGGTCGAGGCCTTCGACGTACTCCATCGCGATGTAGTAGCGGTCCTCTTCCTTTCCGAGATCAAAGACCTGCGCGACGTTCACGTGCGATAGGCGAACCACCAACTTGGCTTCTCTGACCAACATGTCGATGAATTCGGGGTCGGTAGCGAACTTGGTGTGGATGACCTTGAGGACGAGGTGGCGCTCAAAACCTGCCAGTCCAGCAGTCTTGGCCAGATAAATCTCCGCCATGCCACCGATCGCGATTCTGCGAACGATCCTGTAGGGGCCGAACTGGTCTACTATTTCCATCGGTGCTGAGGCCACCGCTCCCTGATTGATAGCCAGTTAGGGCAGGATAGCACGACAACAAGCAACCATGAATTGTCTCGACCTACGCGAGTGAAATTCGTGGTCGGGTCACCCCCTAACTTGCAAATCCAGCCTGTTGAATCGACACTCTGGCTCATGGCTGAGTCCCAACAAATCGGGCTGTACAAGGTATTGGAACCCATCAGTGCCGGTAGCTACGGTGAGATGTTCCTGGTTGAGGACGATGAGGGCCGAAAGCGAGCGCTGAAGCGGCTGAAGCTAGAACAGGTGATGGACGACAAGGCGCTGGAGCACTTCGAGAGGGAAGTAAAGGTGCTCCGATCGCTCGACCACGAAGCTGTGCCTCGTTTCATCGACAGCGGACTGGACGATGGAGGGCTGCCGTTCCTCGTTCAGCAGTACATCAGAGGCGACACACTCGAAGAGGCGAGCCGATCGGGACATCGTTTCGATTCCAGAGCGGCTCGCGACCTGACAAGGAAGTTGCTCCTGGCACTCGATTACCTCCACGGACTCCACCCACCGGTCATTCATCGGGACATCAAACCGGCCAACATTATTCTGGCGGAGACCGGGCCCGTCATTGTCGACTTTGGGGCCGTATGCGGCCAGGCGGTGCTTTCAGGCGAGGGCAGTGGCACGGTCGTGGGGACCTTCGGCTACATGGCCCCCGAACAGCTTCAAGGCCAAGCAGCGCCAACCTCCGACCTCTATTCGCTCGGTGCCACTCTGTTGTTTTGTTTCACGGGACGGGAGCCTGAGAGCTTTCCTCAGGAGCGCCTCAAGATTCAGTTCAGAGATCAGGTCAAGTTGCCCAAAGCCTTGACCAACTTACTCGATGTCCTGCTGGAGCCCGCCGCCGAGGACCGACCACAATCAGCCCAAGAGGCCCTATCGATTCTGGCTGGAAAGAAGAGTTCGACCGCGCTCGTGAAGCAAAAGGCCTCGCTCCCAGCGAAAAAGAGACGCTTCAAGAGGCTTCAAGTGGTTGCAGGTGCAACCGCAGTCGCCACCACGGCGGCCTATCTGATCATGGGTCACGCCGCCTTTGTCTCGATGGTCACAACGGTGGGCATCGGTATTGGAATCGTTCTGATTCTCTTTCTGATCTTCATCAGTTTTGTGGGAGGGTTCTAGCCGGGCAGGCGCCCGCAACTCAGAACTCGAAGCCGACCACTGCTCCCGCCGAGCTGGGGCTCAACCACGGCGTAACCGCAACCTGGGATGGCTCGTCATCGCCCATCGATGTGATCAAAAGCACCGTACCGACTATCGCGGTGGCGCCCCCAATTCCGTAGAGCAACAGGGTTCCGACCATGCCCGAGTCGAGATCGCTCTGCAGCGCCTCGGCCCTTGCGTGGGTTTCTGCATCGCAACCGGCCTCGCATTCGGCCTGCAGTGTGTCGAACTCGTCGCGTGTACTGCTGGAGGCCAGGTCCCAGACCATCCCTCCTACGGCAATCGCCGCACCACCGGCGATCAAGGAGATAGCGACGATGTTGACGCCGCCCGCGTCGTCGGGCTGTTCTGTGACCACCGGTTCTTCTGTGACAACCGGTTCTTCTGTGACGACCGGCTCTTCTGTGACAACCGGTTCTTCTGTGACCACCGGCTCTTCTGTGACCACCGGTTCTTCTGTGACAACGGGTTCTTCCCTGACACCGGGTTCCTCAGCGACTGCTGCGATGGCATCGAGCCGAGCGTCGCATTCATCGACAGAGGCCTGCAAGGCGGCCATTCTGGCGACGGCGCCCTCCGGCATGATTGCTTCGTCACCCATCGCTTCTTCGAGCTGGCTTCGTGCCTCCCCACAGTCATCCAAATCGGTGAGGACGACGATCAGATTCTGTCGCAAGTTGAAGAGGTCCTGCCGTGCCTGATCACCGAATGCGTCCAGTTCGCCTGCCAAAAGTGCTGTTCGGAGCATTTGCAGCGCTTCGTGTTTGAACACAGCGCTTTGAATCAGCGACTCTTCTTGTTGCACTGGATCGGTCTGGCCCTGAGCCTCTTGGTACAGTTGATCCGAATCTCTGACGAGCTGACTGTATCGCGCTGCATCGAAGGTCTGACCGACCGCCAACGTCGGCAGGGCCACCAAGACGAATACGACGCCGGCCAACGCAAAGAAGCGGTTGGGATATCGAGCGGTTACGTGGGGTTTCACTTTTGTGTCTCCTCGTAAATCCACGTCAGTACTCCTGGGTCGTGCCGAAGGGATTGACCGGTGGATCCGAATCGTCAGAACCGTAAACCTGGGTCTGCCCGAATGGACTAGCCGGCGGCTCCTCGGGTTCAGCTACTGTTTGCGGATCTGGGGTGGGCTCGGTGGTTTCTTCTCTGTTCGAGCGTCGTCGTCGCCGCAGCTCCTCCTCAAAGTGCTGTGGTTGATCGGCCATCAAGTCGACCTCGATGCGGGTCGAACGGTAGCCGTCATTGGCGAGGGTCAAGACCACTTCGACGCTGGTCGATGCGATGTAGCCGTCGAAGGGTGTATGGGCCAGGACATTGCCGTCCGCATCACGAACGATGGCGCCGTCTGGATTCGACTCGATCGTCACCAGAACCCGGCGGAGATTTGACTGATCTCCTGACGCCTGCACTAGGAGAATCGGTCGGTGGTCCTCTTCTTCTGTGGGCTCGGTAGGTTCTTCGACAGCCGCCACCTCTTCATTCGTGGTTGGGTCCTCGAAGGGGTTCTCGATGGCGTTCTGCGGGGAGGGTTCGCTTTCTTCCGGGTCAGCGGGGGTGTTGGCAGCCACCTGATTTGGATCGGTTTCCGTTTGCTGCGACGGCGCGCCGGTGTTCTCTTCGACCTCAGTGACGGTCACGTTGTTGTCGTCTGCGCTATCATCCCCGCTGTTGGACTGTGTCACCATCCATATACCGGCGACCAGCACACCAAACACCACGAAAATTGCGACGATGAGCGCGACTATTTTCCCAGTCTGTGGTGGGTTGGGGGCCAAACCGCTCGGCGTTGGACCGCTCGGGATCTGGCCGCTCGGTACCTGACCGCTCGGCGCCTGGTAACTGGCGTATTGAGGGACCGCGTGGGCCGTTGGCATCAGATCGAAGTTGTCAGAGCTTGGCGCCGGACCGGTGTTGGGAGGCGTTTGGTGGGACGGACTCCCCGGCGGAATGATGACTTGATGTGCAGAAACTCCTGTCGTCGAGATTCGGAGAAGCTCTTCTCGCATGGCCAACGCATCGGGGTACCGCCAGTCACGGTTCTTTTGGGTCGCTCGTTCGATTACTGGAAACAGCGGGCACTGGCGCAACTCAGGGGGATAGTCATGCTGGTTTGGGTTGACCTGAAAATAGATCGCGGCCAGCGTCGAGTCCGCTTGGACCACCCGTTGCCCCGTCAAACATTCGGCGAGGATCAACCCCAGTGCGTAAATGTCCGCTCGACCATCGATGAGTTTCTCGCCGCGACACTGCTCAGGCGACATGTAGTAAGGTGTCCCGAACCCCGCGCCTGTCTGCGTCTGTAGTCCGCCTTCGTCGTCAGAGAGCTTTGCGATACCGAAATCGAGGACTTTGACCGCGTCCTTTTCACCGACGATGTCTCGAACCTTGATGTTGGCTGGTTTCAAGTCGCGGTGGACTACGCCCAAGGAATGTGCCTCGGCCAGACAGCCCAGAATCTGACCGCCGACTCGAACAGTTCTCGCGATGGTCAGTGGTTGTTCTTTGATGACCTTGTCTAGGTCGGTTCCGCGGACATATTCGGTGACCAGGTAGGGCGCCCCGTCCTCGGTAGTGCCAAAATCACGAATCTTGAGGGCGCAGGGATGCTCCAATCGCTTGATGATCTCAGCTTCTTGCCGGAAGCGATCGACCACTTGTAGTTTCTGAGCTTCGTCGTTGCTCTTGACGAGCAGGAGCTTGATGGCGACCTGTGCATCAATACCGACTTGGCGAGCCAGATAGACAACACCAAACCCGCCCTGGCCCAGCTCAGAGACGATCTCGTAGCGTCCAATCCGCTCGCCGACGGTTGGGATTATCTGTTGTCGCATTTCGATGGCCTCATCGGGTCAATCGACGATAGCACGAACCCAATATTCGCGACTAGATTCGCCTTGGGCGAATACATGACCTGTTCATCTACACGGTCCACAAACGCAGTATTGATATCGGCTCGTTTTGCACTGGCCATGACACATTCTTGTTGGTCCGCACCTGTCGGAGGCCACAGCCGGGTCGAAGCGGTTCATGGGAGCGACCTGACTGGCCGAATGCTCCCGCTCCGGCTTGTCGGACTCAGGAAGTCACGGCTGGCAGCTCGGCAACTGCTAGCGTTGCTGTAGACGCTACCGCCTCGAAGGACTCGCCAAGAGCCTGTCGCGCCCCCAAGGGGATCATCGACCGCGTCAGTTGGATACGATTCGTACCAGTCCCACGCCCACTCCCGGACGTTGCCAGACATGTCGAAGAGACCCCAGTCGTTGGCTCTTTTGTCAGCCGCTTTGTGGGTGCCACAGACATCCGAACCTTCGAACCACCCCGCACAGGAAAAGCCGTCGTCGTAGAGCACCGCTGCGTTTCCACCGTACCAACCGATCTCATCCAGTCCCGAATCGAGGGGGGTCTTTTCGGTATTCGTGATGTCACCGTGGTAAAAGGCCGTGGTCGTCCCAGCTCGGTATGCGTACTCCCATTCGGCTTCGGTTGGCAGACGATAACCTTCGCAGGCATAGGGGTTTCCAGAGGCAGTTGAGTCGCTTATGACGACGTCGGAACACTCGATGCCGATGCCGGCCTGGTCTGTGTCGCACCCTTGAAGTGCGTAACAGGGTTCGAGGCCTTCGGATACCGACAGCGCATTGACGTAAGCGACCGCCTCCCACCAGTTGACTCGGTCGACGGGGCAGTCGAGACCACAATCGTCGAATAAGGATGGGTTGTTATCTGGAAAATGTTGCAACCACTCACTCTGGGTTGTCTCTGTGAGTTGCATGAAGTAGCCGTCGGTCAATGTGACCTGGTGAGGGGTTTCAATCCCCGAACGTCCCAACTCTTCAGGTGACGTCACTCCCATGCACTCGGTCGCGCCATCCGGCGACCCCATACAGAACGTTCCCGCTGGAATGTAGGCAAACCCTTCTGGAGCGCAGTGCTCGTTGGAGCAGTGCTCAGAACCGCAGTCTCGATCAACCGAACAGGATGCTGCCAGACGGCATGGACGACAATCGCCGCCGCAATCGAGACCGGTTTCACTGCCGCTGGTTTCTCCATCTTCGCAGTGTGAGGGAAACAGCGTTCTGGCCGAACGGAAACCGAGGATGTGGGCACGACCGCCAGTGGCGCGGTTGTAGCGGGCCGAGGCACGAGGACCCGACGCACCGTTGAGGAATGAGCCACCGCGATTGGTATCAACCGCGGCGGAAGCGCCCTGTGGATCGACTACTGTCGCGGAGGAATAGTTCTCGAATCCACCCCAGACCCACTCCCACAGGTTGCCAGACATATCGTACAGACCCCACTCATTTGGCTGCTTTTCGCCTACTGGATGGGTGCCACAGACAGTCGAGCCCGAGTACCACCCCGTGCAGTCGTCGCCCGGCTCATAACTCACGCCGGAGTTACCACCGTACCAAGCTATCACGTCGAGGTTGGTGTCGAGGGGCTCCCTGTCGCTGTGGGTGATATCGCCGTTATAGAAGGCTGTGGTCGTCCCAGCCCTGTAGGCGTATTCCCACTCGGCCTCCGTGGGTAGCCGATATCCCTCGCATAGATAGGCATTGCCAAACGCGTCGGGGTCGCTGACTGCCACGTTGGCACATTCAATGTCGGTACCCGCTTGGGACGGGTCACATCCGTCGAGCGTGTAGCACGGTTCCAAGCCTTGCGAGACTGATAGGGCGTTCACATAGGCGACTGCTTCCCAGCCGTTCGCCTCATCCACCGGACAATCGTTGCCGCAAGCGGTGTACACCGATGGGTTGTTTTCAAAGTGCTCCAGCCATTGGCCCTGTGTCACTTCAGTACTTTCCATGTAGAAGCCGCGTGTAAGTGTCACTTGGTGCCGCGGCCCTTCGTTGTCTTGCCGACCCAATTCGGCGGTGCCATCTGGACAGTCTGTGCTTCCACCGCCTCCGGGTGAACCCATACAGAAGGTGCCGGGCGGAATATACGAGAAACCCTTGATGGCGCAGACGTCATTGGAACAGTTGTTTGTGGCGCAGTCACCGTCTGTCGAGCACGCGGCTGCAACCAAGCACGGCCGACAATCGCCACCGCAATCCACGTCTGTTTCCCCCGTGTTCGTCTCGCCGTCGGTGCAATGCCCTGGGAACAGGGTCCGGGCAACCCGAAAGCCCCTCCCGGGATTCCAGTCATCTGGAGCGGACGATCCCCGGTCCGCAGCGCGGCAGGCGTCAGCCTGGTTGACGAAACCGCCTCCACGCCGTACGCGCTGCGTATTGTCGCTACCCAGGGGGTTGGTCGCCGGCACCTGGGAGTAAGCTCCTCCGTATGCGTCATAAACCCACTCCGCCACGTTCCCGGCCATGTCGTAGAGCCCCCAGCTATTCGGGGCCCGAGTACCAACTTCATGGGTGCCACAGGTTGCTGGTCCGCCCGGATAACTGGCGCATGTGGTCGGTGAACCATAAGCCACTTCAGAGTTGCCGCCGAACCAGCCAATCGCACTCAGATTCTCGTCCGGTGGATCGACTCCTGTGTGTGTAATCGCGCCGTTGTAGAAGGCCGTTTCGGTTCCCGCCCGGTAGCTGTACTCCCACTCCGCCTCGGTGGGAAGTCCATACCCTTCGCAGTGGTAAGGATTCCCAGCCGCACCCGAATCGCTGACCGTAACCTCGTCGCATGTGATCGTCGTTCCCGCCTCGGTGGGATCGCACCCGACCAGTGTGTAGCAGGGTTCCAACCCCTCGGACACCGACAGCGAGTTGGCATATGCAACTGCCTCGAACCAATTGACCTGCTCGACCGGGCAGTTCAGTCCACATTCGTCGTATTGAGAAGGGTGATTGTCGGGAAAGTGGTCCAACCACTGGCCCTGGGTCACCTCAGTCGCTTGCATGTAGAAGCTCTGGGTCAGGGTTACCGCGTGAAGCCCCTCATTCGAACTGCGCCCCGGTTCTGTTTCTCCTTCGGGACATTCGTCGGTCCCGCCTCCACCCGGTGAGCCCATACAGAACGTGCCCGCCGGGATGTAGGCAAACCCGGAGGGTGCACAATATCCATTCGAGCACTGATTTGACTCACACTGGGCATCATTCTCGCACCCGTCGGCCAACCCGCGATCGGGCTCGCACACGCCGATGCTTCCGCAGTAGAAGGGCGTTGCGCAATCGTCATGGCCACCGCCACCGGCGCAGCTGTCCCCTTCCCCACCGTCGTGGCATATCGCTTCGCTCGAGCAAAAGAGGGGCTCTGGACACTCGGGATCGCCACCGTCGCACTGGCTCCCCTCTTCGCGAGGCTGGCAGGTTCCTGCTCTGCAGTTGTCGGTGGTTTCGGCGCAGTCTGCTGTGTTGTTGCAGGGGTCGCCTGTCGAGCCGTCACGGCAAAAGCCTGCCGCACAGTAGAGCTCGCCAGGGCACTGCTCATCGGCACCGCAACTCACCCCTTCGGTCCGCTCCAGGCAGGTTTCGTTGCACCAATCCTCGATCTCGATACAGTGGTCGGAGTTGTCGCAGTAGTCTCCGGTCGCACCGTCTTGGCAGATATCCTCCGCACAGATATTCGAGTGACAGTCGCTGTCCTCAGAACAGGCATCGTCGCGGGTGCAACCTCTGCACTCCCCACCGCAGTCTGTGGCTGCCTCACCCTCGTTGTTCAGGTCATCGTAGCAATGCAGAGGGAAGACTGACCGGGCAATACGGAGGCCTGAATAGTTCGTGGATACAGCAACCTCTAGAACGCCCCCTGCCGCTGCTCGGGTTCTGATCGCGATGCTAGGCCACGCCCCACCGCGTAGTCTGTGCAGCCCGGCAGCGGTAGCCCCATGCGGATCTTCTACTGGGTCAGTCGAGTATGATGTGAAGACGTCCCAAACCCACTCATGGATGTTGCCCGCCATGTCGTAAAGACCCCAATCATTGGGCAGCTTGAGGCCGACTTCGTGAGGACCACAAACGGTGGATCCGCTGTACCAACCAGTGCAGTCGTAGCCGGGTTCGTAGTCGACACCAGAATTGCCGCCGTACCAGCCAATTTCGTCCAGGTTTTCATCGAGGGGCTGTGTCGAGTGGTACGTCACCGGACCGTTGTAGAAGGCAGTAGTCGAGCCCGCCCGGTAGCTGTATTCCCATTCCGCCTCCATGGGGAGGCGATAGCCCTCGCAGAGGTATGGATTCGCGTGGGCATATGGGTCGGCAATAGTGATTGTCGAGCACTCTAGGCCCGTCCCAGCCAAGGACGGATCACAGCCCGACAGCGCGTAGCACGGCTCCAATCCGTCGGCCACCGACAGCGCGTTCGCATAGGCAATCGCTTCCCACCAGTTCACTGTTTCGACGGGACAATCCAGCCCGCATTCGTCAAATTCGGACGGGTTGTTGTCGGGAAAGCGCCGCAACCACTGCCTTTGGGTAACCTCGGTTTGCTGCAAAAAGAAGGCGCCAGTCAGAGTCACTTGGTGTAACGTCTCGAAGTTGGCGTTTCGCCCCGGCTCTTCGGCATCCGTGACGCCCATGCACTCGGTCGCGCCGTCGGGCGATCCCATGCAAAAAGCGCCAGCCGGGATGTACGCGAAGCCAGTTGGAGAGCAGACCTGGTTTGAACAATTGTTCGAGTCGCATTGTTCGTCATCGGTACACCCTTCCTGCAGGCCGAGATCGAGCTGGCACTTCTCGAAGACGAATGGCTCGCAGAACAGGGCCGAATCGCAGTCCGTATGGATTTGGCAACCGTCGTTTTCACCGCCATCCTGACACACCGACTGAGTCGAGCAGATCGAAGCAGTGTCGGGGCATTCCTCGTCCTCATCGCAGGGGTCACCCTCCGTTCGCGCGGCGCAGACCCCGTCATCACTGCACCAGTCGCCGATCTCGGCGCAATCGGCGGTCGCATCACAATCATCTCCGGTCGACCCGTCCCGACATTCGCTGGGGTTGTCCGCGCAGTAGAACCCCTCTGGGCACTCCTCTTCGCCATCGCAGTGGTCACCCTCCTCCCGATCCCGACACGTCCCTGGCTCTCCCTTGCAGATATCGTTGGGCTCGATGCAGTCGCCGATGTTGCAGAAGTCGTCGGTCGAACCGTCCTGGCAGACGTTGTTGGCACAGTACAGAGAACCACTACACTCATCGTCGATGTCGCAGGCGTCGCCCTCGATGCGGTCCGTGCAGGTGCCGTCGCACCAGTCGTCCATGTCGTCGCAATCGGACGTCGAGTTGCAGAAGTCGCCGCTTGCGCCACTCTGACAGAGGTTGCTGGCGCAGTAGAGCTCACCGCTACAGACATCCCCAACGCTGCAGCTGTCACCTTTGACCCGATCGCTACAGATTCCGTCGCCATTGCACCAATCGTCGAGCTCGTCGCAATCTACATTGGAGTCGCAGTAGTCGCCACTGCTACCGTCCTGGCAAACGTCGCTAGCGCAGTAGAGTGTCTCCGGACATTCGTCGTCGCCAGCGCAACCGTCTGTCTCGACTCGGGGCCGGCAGGAGTCATCGCATATAGTGGTGACCTCGATGCAGTCCCCGTTCTGATTGCACGGGTCGCCCGGCGACCCGTCGCGACACTCGCTGGCGCTCTCTGCACAGTACAGACCTTCGGGGCAGGGTTCGTCGTCGCCGCAACTGTCCCCTTCAGCAGGATCACGGCATTCGCTCGGCGACCCCTCGCAGCGATCATCTGAGTCCGTGCAGTCGTCCACCGTATTGCAGAAGTCTCCAGTGGTCCCGTCCTGGCAAACGTCATTCGAACAGTAGAGGGATCCCGAACACGGCTCCTCGGCGCTACACGGGTCGCCTTTGACTCGATCCTGGCATGTCGAACTGGGGCTTCCAGTGCACCGTTGGTCGACTTCGATGCATTGGTTCACCTCATCACAGTAGTCCCCCGATGCACCGTCTTGGCAGATTTCGTTGGCACAGTACATGTCACCGGTGCAGGCGGCATCTTGGGTGCAGTCCTCGCCCTTCAAACGGTTTCGACAGACCGGCGCGACTCCGTCACAGACGTCTTCGATCGCGTCGCAATCGTCGGTCGAATCACACGCGTCTCCTGTTGATCCGTCGTGACAAAGCTCGTCGGGACCGCAGTATCGTCCCGTGAGCTCGCACTGCGATGTGGTCTCACACGGATCGCCCTCGCTACCGGCTCGACACACGTTCGTCGGACCGCAATACAGCTCGTCTGAAGCGCAGCTGTCGTCTCCAGAGCACTCCTCGCCAACCCCGGCTGGGGCACAGGTCCCTTCGTTACAGAGCGGCGCTAGGGCCGGGTCGCAATCGCTTGCGTCCATACACGGATCGGCCACCGCGCCCAGCTGGCAATAGCCACGCCGGGTGCAGATTAAACTGTCCTCGCATTCTTCTTCACGAATGCAGACGCCATTTACCCCCTCGGGTTCGTGCTGCATGCAGGTTCCTTCAAAACAGACGAGGCCCTCACTCTCGCAGTCTGGCGTATCATCGCAGTCGGCACCGAAGCTCTCCGGAAAATCAGCACAGTGGCCGTGCAGACATCGCTCGTCTCGCTCGCACACCTCTGATTCGACCCATTCGTTCAAGTTGTAGACTTCGACGACTCGACTGTCGCAACGCAGGTCGCCCTCGAGGGGGCCGGTGTCTTGATCGGCATCCCGCCCGGTGTCCTGATCCATGTCGCCATCGGCCTCGTCGGCCCGTCCATCCTGGGTGTCTTCAGGACGCGAATCAGCATCTACATCCACCCCTTGATCGTCAGAGGTGTCGACATCGACCGTGAGGTCACCGCTGTCGGCCGAATCCGGCTCAGCATCACCGACCACATCAGCCACGTCGGAACGCCCATCTTCGGGCACCGTAGTAATCGGCTCGGCCAACTCGGTGTCACCAAAGAAGTTGCACCCTGCGACGGGCAGGCTTGCGAGCAATAGAATAGACAGAAGAGTCGACGTCTCGATTCGGAGTGTCATTCCGTTCGGACCTCCAGTGTGGGGGATCGCAGCTTAATCCGGTGGTCATTCTGGTGTCGAGCGCCCGCCGAGTCAATTGGCCTACGTTTATAGGGTCGCTGGTCACTCGGAGACCGCAAGTCACTCAGAACCGACGCACCCCCATTTGCCTTTGCGTGTCTACAGGTTGCGCCATTGCCTTATGGGTGACGGCTCCGATTTTCGATTGCCGCCGGTCTCTGAATTTGCTACACCCGGCAGTGTTTCGGTGTCCCACTCAGTCTCGAGTACTTATGCCGGTCAGAATCTCAACACCATTCGCCCTCATTGTATTGATCGGTCTGCTGATCGGTTGTGCCGACCCAATCGACATGACGCGCCAGGAATATGAGCGCGGTACCCTGGGTGAGGAACTCTACAAGCAGCTCCATCGCGACCTGCTGCGGACCGAAGAGGACAGCGACCGAAAGGCCGCGGCCTTGGAGGATGAACAAGAGGCGTTCATCTCGGCCATCGACACCATGATGCCGGCCTCGGCGATTCCGGCCGTCGAGGACTTCGTGGTCGAACTTCTTCCGCTCTACGACGACAACAGATTGCCAGACCTCATCCGAAAGTTGGGCTTTGTTTATGATGACATCGTCGCTTCCGAGGATTTGAGACGAGCGTGGGTCAGGACGACCCGGGTCCGAGCCCACTATCAGAATCTCGATACCGATGCCGACCCGATTGCTCGTATTATTGAATACCCGCGCCTACGCGAGCTCACGTTGTTCACGATGGACCTCATCCTCGATCACGACGGCTTGAACAACGACGGCAGCGAAAACTCGGCCGAAAACGACTACATTCGCCGGCTGTTGCTCAGCGCGCGGGACCAGTTACTCGACCCGGCGGACCCACGTGAGATTCATCGCACGGTCGCGGCGCTGACCGACATGCTCCTGCAGAGCGATCCGCGTTTCGCGGGCGCAGAAGAGCACAAACCGCTTTGGGCAGTTCAACTCGACTATCGAGGCCTCGCTTCGCCGAACCGAGGTGATGGGGGACTTCCGGCTGTCTTCACTGACTCCAACGGTGATCAGCTACCCGATGTTGATGGCGCCGGGCGCTTCGTAAATCGGGACAATGGCGTCTTCGTCATTCCTCCCTTCGGCACGCCGAGTGAAGTACTGGTACCGGTATCCGGACAACCGGCACTGCGGCGGGACGCGATGGGCCGCGCCCTTGATCAGGACGAGCAGCCCGTGTTCGACTACGTCGATCTCAACCAGACACCGCTCGGTTTTGTAATTCGGCGGGTTCCCGATCTGGTGGACCGCGGTATCGTGGTCGATTCGATGATCGGTTTCGAGGGTCTACTGGGCGAGCTGGATACGACCAGCCAGGACTACCCTCATTTCACCACAGAGACCCCCATCCTCGACCTGGTACATGCCGGATTGAACGCACTCGCGTTCGATTCAGTGCCAGACCTTTTGGAGGGTGTGTCGATTCTGTTGGACGAACACACTCAGGCGCTCGCGACACTTCTGGTCGTGATGGAGGCCAACAGCGGCATCGGTGACCGCCACAACGCCCATCTCGAGGAAGACAACGCCTTCTTCGACGACCTGGCGCCCTATCTGTACGAGATTTCACAGCACAAGGGCCTGCTCGACGAGCTGGCGACGGCGCTTCAAGACCCGATGATCAACAACATGCTGATCGCCATGATCGAGCTCAACTCGAGCTACAATCCGGCGATTCGGCCGCCGCTCGACGGACCGTACAATACGCAGGCTGCGGCCTGTTTTGACCTCGATGTGGGCTCCCAGGCACGCTTCGATTGCCTTCGCGCCGTCGACGACCTCGAAATCTTCGCCGGGGATGTTGATCACACCCTCCCTGAGGGAACTGGAAACACGAGTCTGGCTCAACGCTTGATGCATCTGGTCCACGACGGATCGGGCTCCCCGTTTCACATGATCATCGAAGAAGCCACTCTGTTTGGTGTGGACATCTCTGAGTTGGCCGACCTCGGCGCCCTGTTGACGATCCCAGATGTGGCGGCTGCTTTTTTCGACAGTGTCGCCGGCAATTTCTGCCTGGTCGACCACGTCAATGTCGACCAGTTGAGAGCCAACCCGTTGCTGAACGTGCTTGTGGAATTGCTCGACGCGATCGGCCTAGCTAACAACGACGGCGATTTGGCCCAACTGGTGACCGACCTGATTGTGGCTCTCAGTGACGAGCTGGGGGTTCACCTGGATGAATGCCCCGGTCCCGACCAGTTGATCCGATTCTTCAATCTTCCGAGCTACGAGTTGTCGCTGCTCGGTGCCGATTTGCGTTTGGCAAACGGCTTCTGTACCGCCGGCTACGAGTATCAGTCCCACCACGCCGACAGCCTGTACGCAGCCGAGGCGGCGGGTGCCGTCGACGGACTCTACCCGCTGCTGAAGGTACTCAGCGATCGCGGCCTTACCCCGCTCTTCGCGGAGCTCATTCGTGACCTATACCGACACTATCCCGGGCCGGAGGCGCTCTATTACCACGAGGACGGCACCCCGGAGGACCTCGTTTACAGCAACGCGAGAAGCTTCGAGCCCGTGTTGAACGAATTCTTCGAACAAGGGCGACTGATCGACGCTATTCAAGATTTGCTGGCAGCCCTGCAGGCCATCGAGTTGAGTAACGGCGGGGATATCGGGACGACACTCGAAGACCTACTCAGTCACCTCTTTGATTCGAGTATCGAAATCGAATCCCTGCGCGGGGAGACCTCCGTTCAACGTGGGGACGGCGTGCTGACCTCAATGACCTATTTCTACCTGCTGACCAACGCCTTGGACCGTGTCGATCGCTGGGTGAACGGAACAGAGGCTGAAGAGGCCTGGGAGCGCGCGTCTGAAGAGCTGATGGACCTACTACTCGAGGTCACAGAACTCGAGGACGGCAGTGGTATCTTCGCTGACCCGGGCAGCCCTGCCCTAGTGACCGTCTTGACCCAGCATCTGGCGAGCCATCTCACGCGACACCGAACTGATGGGCGCCTGATCGAAGAGCTCACGGTCGACTATTTTGATGCGGTGGAGGAAAGCCTCACATCACGCGGTTTCGCCGCAGTCATCGAACTGATGACGGACGTTCGTCAAAACGCGGACGATCAGGCTCTCTTCGACGACTTTCTTCTTTACCTAACAGAGGAAGACGAGCTCGCAATTCGAGCCGGACTCTCGGTCATGTACGACGCCTTGGTTGGCACCAACGACGGCTTCAGCTACCCGGCGGTGGCCCCATTCTTCGGGCGAATCATCGATCCTGAACGAGTCTTCGATGTGGATGCAACCGAGGACGTGCCACTCGTCACTCATCTTGCCCAAGTCCTCAACGAAACGATGATCGTCGACGTGGACGGGATCGGGATCGACCTCATCCGACGGAGCGTGATTAGCGCAACTCCGGGACAAGACCCGCCGGCAACGGTGGTTGGGCGAGTCATCCGGCAGATCAATCGACTGGAACCCGGTTCATCAGAACTGGTTTCAGCGGATGATATGGCTTCATTGTACTCGAAAATTGCTGCCTATATTCGAGATGACCATCGTGGACTCGAACGAGCCTTCGAGGCGGTACAAACCCGCGGCGGGCCGTAAACAGAGCTTCAAGAGTAGACTTCAATGCATTTGTTGATTCGTTCGACACCCTCGCGCGCGAGGTCGAAAGTTATTCTGGGCTTGGCCTGTTTGATCAGCCTGTCCGTCGTCGCCGCAGATCTGAGCGCGGCTGGTTTCTTCCTGCCCGTGCGCGGAGTTCGTCCCCTGGGGCGGGCTGGTGCCTCGACCGCGTCTGGGTCTGGAGTCCACGCCATGTGGTACAACCCAGCCAGCATGATCAAGCTCGAAGGCACACACGTGCTGCTAGAAGCCGCACTCGTGAACCTGACCAGCAGTTTTGACCGCACGCCGCGCTTCGAAACCAATGGCGATGTCATCGAATATGAGCGCGTGACCAACGGCAAGGCACCTGACCTCATACCCAGTCTGATGGGCACGTCGGACTTTGGTCTCGAGCGGGTTGTGTTTGGCTTGGGACTAATGCCCCCTTACGGACTCCGCTACATCTACCCTGAGACTGGAGCCCAGCGATACGCCGCGGTGCGCAATGACCAAGCGGCGAGTGCATCGATCGCCCTCGGAGCCTCGGTTCAGGTGACCGACTGGCTTGCCGTCGGAGCGATGTTCCACAACCAGTTTTTCGACATGAAGATCATCACCACCTCGAGCGGCTACCAGGGCCTGTTCGGGCGGCCAGAAGACCCCGATCTCGATATCCTTCTGAGCATCCACTCCGTCGACCCCTTCACACCGTCGGGCAGCTTTGGTGTGCTCATCACGCCCTTGCCTGAGTTCGAAGTTGGGTTGTCGTTCCTGCTTCCCTCGACGATCGAGGACACCGACGCCCAGGTTGAGGTTCGTCTGCCCAGCCACGCCTTCTTCGACGGGGCCGAGGTCGAGGGCTCGACCGTCAGTGGGAGCTTTGACTTACCCTGGGTCTTCCGTTCGGGCGTGCGCTACATTCAGCCACGCTGGGACATCGAATTGAACGTCACGGTCGAGGGTTGGTCGGTTCATGACGCCATCTACACCACCCCAGAAGACGTCAAGATAACCAATGTGTTCCAATTGGATGAAGTCGTGGTCGGTCCTCTCACCATCCCAGAGGACTACCACAACTCGATCAACCTCTCGCTGGGTTCGGATTACCAGGTCATCCCGGACGTGTTGACGCTGCGTGCTGGCATCAATCTCGAGCAAGCAGCTATCCCGGTCCACAGGCTGTCGAACTTTCAGATCGATACCGACAAAGTCATGCCAACCTTCGGGCTGTCTTGGGCCATCCCCAACTCCCCGGTCATCCTCGATTTTGCCTATGCGCACGTCTTCTTCGTAGATGAGGAAGTGACCAATAGTCAGGTGACGCAGATCAACCCAACATTCGAAGATGGCGCCATCACCGTAGGTAACGGCTTCTATCAAGCCAGCGCCGACCTGGTCGGACTGAGTATCGAGGCGGCCTTCTGAGCTTTCGCAGCTGCGAAACGACACAGCGGGACTAACCCAATGACCAAACTGAGCCTAGCGCTTACATTCTGCGCTCTGATTTCGATGCTCGCGTGTGAGTCACGGCCAGCCGAAACACCCAGTTCACCGGAAGCACAAGCCCCTCAGGAAGCCCAGGAGCGAGCCCCGATGCTCAACGACCTGGAACTGCGAGAGCTGGCGGCCAGCGGCGACCACGCGGGATTGCTCGAAGCCATGTCAGGAGTCACCGCTACGCGGGCTGCTTCCCTGGTGTCCGACTTGCTGGTCTTCGAATCCAATGAAGCGGCGCCGGCTCTCCTTCTGGAGGCGGCGTTTGAAGTGCTGGGAGAAGAACACGGCATTCTTTGGATGCATCGAGGATTGCTGAGTGTTTTGGCCCAAGACTTCGAGGCCGCTGAGCGGTACTACCGACGAGCAGTCGAGTGCGAGCGGCCCGATCAGCGGGCGTACACCAGCCTGTCGACGCTGCTTCTTCGGTCCAATCGTGCCGACGACGCGCTCGAGGTGGCGCGTCAAGGCCACCTCGCAATGCCAGACGATCCGATCAGTTTTGGCAACTACGTTTACGCCCTGGAAGGCGCCGGACACCACGAGGAGGCGCTGCGTCTTCTTCGCGAACAGGGCACGATGTTGCCAGAGAATAGTCGGGCAGGACTGATCGCCGACCTGGAATCACAGGATGACCTTCCCATCGTGTTTGTCGACCGGTTCCCAGATGGGGCCCGTCGCGCCTTCGAACTCGGGTCCGAGCGCTATCGGGCAGGTGATCTGCTCTCTGCAATCGAGTTTTGGCGTCGTGGCATGCGGCTCGATCCCCTCGACGAGGAGATGGCGGTGGAACTGGGCGCGACACTGAGCGAGCTGGGCCGGGACGCTGAAGCGCTCGCGGTATACGAGACCTTCGCCGAACTTACCCCGTACAGCCTGTTGTGCATGAATCATGGCAACACGTTGCTTCGGTTGGAGCGACTCGCCGAGGCTGTCGCTGCTTACGAACTCTGCCTGAACGTTCTGCCCTCATGGGTTGACCCTCGCGTGAATATGGCAAGTGCGCTCATGGGTATGGGCCGCCTAGATGAGGCTCAGGTTCAACTTGGTCTACTTCTTCAACATGGCGTTGATCCTGGACTGCACGCCGCGCTCGTACAACAGCTGGCGACGTTTCGATCTGGAAGTCAGTAGGACCGCTCGAGAGCGGCAACATGCGCTGACTTTGTCGAAAGCGCAGCGCACGATGGGTGAAGCCAGAGGCGCGCGAGGTGCTCCCTACACTCAGGGAAAGTCCTGGAGGTAGAGGGCATTCGAATCTGCCCAGACCGCGACAAACGAACTGGTCCCGTAGGTCGCCGCAGTGGGATGCTCCGGTCCCGTAGCCTCATTGATGAGGCCAACAGATCACAGCCATTCTCACCGCCTCATTTCAGACAGCCAGAAACAACAAGCGCCGCGCGAAACGGTGAATCCGATTCCTTCCGACTTCTTCCGACTTCCGATTCTATTTCGGATTTCTGATGTGACCTGAATGAAGAACCTCGAATGAAGAACGGAGAGCGGAGAAACTGGAATCGACTCATGAATAATGCGGGCTAGGTATTCCCGGAGGGACGGAAGGTGATTGAGCCCCCAAGAGGCGGAAGAACCGAAAGAAGCAAGGATGCCTAGGGAATCTCGATCGACCAGCTCGCGATGTTGCCGGTATCGATTGCTGCGGAATCCACGACTGTCAACGTCCATTCTCCCGATACTGCACCGGAGAACTGGTCGGTCGTCAGGTTGAGTGACAGATTGTCGCTGCTGCCGCCGGTGCGGTCGTGCAGGACCAATTCGCGGTCGCCGTGGCTCAGAACGACCTTGAGGTCTGCGACGTAGGTATGCTCGATTGCCGCCCGGACGGTAATGCTGTCTGCATCTTCCTGGCTGGCCGGGACCTCGATGACGCTACTCGCGCCCCCTGCTGTGTTGTCTGGGATGTCGACTGCTCCGTCTGAGGAATAGACGGTCCCGGTTGGTTGCGTACCACTGTTGTTCGGCGAATAGGCATTGGTGGTCACACCGCTCACACCGTAGATTTCGGGATCGGGGTAGGTCGTTCGGCGTGCAGCGCGCGCTTCCGCGTGCTCGTTCATGTACTCGACCGTGTTGTTCCAGGAGTAGAGTTCGCCAGTCCCGCCAGCGTGAACTTCGGCGGCGCCCTTGAAGACTGAGTTCCACAGGATAACAGCAGTCTGGTTGCTACCCGAGATGGCCGGCTCTGTGTTGTTGACTACGTCGACCAGGCGGTAGCCGTCGGGGTCGTCCTCCGTTGCGCGATTCCGAAAAATCTGCTTGGTGTAGTAGGCGTAGGACCAGCAGGCATCCATCATAACGATCTGATACCGGTCTGCTGGGTAGACCTCTGGGTCATCGAGCACGCTGAGGGAACCGTAGAACGCGTGACCGTTGTAGTAGACAATCTCGTTCTCACCGATGGCCGCACGGAAAAGCTCGTTAGCTTCTTCGCGGGGCACGTGGTCGGCGACGCCAACAGGAGTGTAGATCTTGATCGTGACGACTAGGCCGCCCGGGAAGGTACGCTCCATTCGGTGCCCCATGTGGTCGGCTAAATCCTCGACGACTCGGAAACCGAT
>CAZDBH010000037.1:0-31066 GCA_964503485.1 uncultured Bradymonadales bacterium
GCCCTGCCTATGCAAACTTTGCATAGTTCACGCAACCTTTTCATCCTACAGGTGCGTACATCTACCGCCCTTTGCCTCACCCCAGTCGGCGGGTGTCGCTACATGGCCCATCTGTGGTAAACGAGACTCCGGTGATGATGGGGACATTCTTGAACATAACAAAGGCCATATGCCTTACGCTTGTGGCCATTTGGGTATTCCCGCCCGCGGCGTATGCCCAGGACGTCGACCTCGAGACAAGGACAGTCTTCGACGTCGATGAACTGTTGCACCGCGATCTGACCTTTTCGACCCGCCAGCGCTTCAGCCAACGCCTCAGCGCTCGTAGTACAAATCTGTTGGGCAACCTGGATCACGTGCTAGACGCCCAGTTTCAACTTCGAATCTCGACCGACTTCGCCCGTCGCTTTCGAGAGACTGCTCTCGATCCTCGCCAGAGACAGGCGGCTGATATCCAGCTCGATACCCTATCGCTGCGTTACGAGTTCGAGGACCGCTTCGAGTTGGAGCTTGGCCGGCAGATTCTGTACGACGGCCTCTCACCCATAGACCTGGACGGCGGTGTTTTGCGTCTCGGGACCATGGCTGGGCCCTCGGCCAGTGTGGCCTTTGGTCGCGAGGTACGCTACGACCTGCTCAAGGTGGACTCGAGTTTTGCCGACCTGTCCGCCCCCCGCTGGACCTATCTACCTGCCGACACAGACGAGTTTGCTTCGCAAACCCGGTGGCACACCCAAGCCGCGGTCGGTTGGAGCGCCCGTCCACTGCGACTGCGTCTGGCGCACAGACTCGGACGATCCGGCAGCAGGGTGGTGCAACAGAGGAGCGGCGCAGTGGCGTCCGCGCAGGCCGGCTTCTGGTCGGGGACTGCCCGGCTCGAATACGACCACCTGATCCACGAACCGAGCACAGTCGCGCTCACAAGCCGGTTCCTGCTCCTGTCCGAACGACTCAATGTCTTAGTAGGCTGGACGGCCACTCGGCCGAGCTTTGACGTCGACAGTATCTTCGCCGTGTTTCCATCGAACGCCTCGGTCGGTTGGGGGCTGAGTTTGGATAGCAAGCTCTCCGACCGGTGGCGCCTGCATCTGTCCTCGACCCTACGCTCGCTCTCGGTCGATGAAAAGACAGACTGGAGCGGTGGCTTGGCCCCGGACGCCGAGGCCCGAACGATGGGCGGCGCTCTGGGAGCCAATTGGCAGGCGCTCTACGATTGGCGCTTCTCGTTGGACGTTGGGGCCACAGGCGGCTACGGGGGACTCCTTCTCAACGCCGATGGGACAGTTCGATGGGCGGTGATTCCAGATCGTTTGAATACCAGCCTGCGCTTCCGTCAGGCGTATAGAGACGATGATCGCGACCTGGCCGAAGGCTGGATCGGCTCGGCTCGATGGCGCGCAGGCTACTCCTTGTCTCGGCTTGGGAGGTTGACAGCAGTCGCCGAGTATCTCGCGGACTACCGGTCGACAGCCCGGTTTCGCTTTCTGGTCGGCTTCGATTTCGCTGTGGATGTGCTGTAATGGCTATGCACCGCCTAACGCCAAACTACAGCGCTAGCGCCGCCCTCATTGCACTGCTGGCCTGGGTGTCGCTCTCCCTCGCCGACGAAGTCAATCACGTGTCGCCGCCGTTCGCCAGCGACAGTGCGGTCTTTCCACCACACAGGTTTCCGATACGATTCGATCACGCCCAGCACCAGTCGGAGGCGGGATGTGAGGACTGTCACGGCGGGGTCGCTGAAAGTACCGACAGTCGCCAGGACTTCCGCCCACGGATGGAGGACTGCGGTGTCTGCCACGCTCAGGCAGGAAACACATCAGACCAGGATGCGTGCTCGTTCTGCCATGAAGGATACGTGCCGGTGTGGACCAATGGGGAGGGCATCCTAGCGGTTCGCGATCCACGTTTCCCATTGGTCGGACCGGAGCCCGCAGAGCGGTTCGAGCCGAACCTCATCTACAGTCACGAAGACCACGCTGAGCTCGAGTGTAGGCATTGCCATATCGACAGCCAGGGCGAAATCGGTCTGCCCGCCGAGGGGCTATGCCTGGACTGCCATTCAGACGACGGAGTCGGAGCGAACTGCGCTGGTTGTCATCCTTCCGACGACAGTGGTCGGCTGGTCACTGCCTTTGGTGGTACCCGCGTTGCTCAGGACCGGCTGCTCGTTCCAGGCAGCCATCGCAGCGGTTGGGATACCGAGCACGGCTCCGCCGCCCTAGTAGAGGACTGCTCGACGTGCCATTCGCAGTCGGAGTGCACAGATTGTCATCAGGCGACGATTGGCCTCGCAGGCGGTCGCGCGGGAGCGGACCTCGCCCATCCCCCCGGTTTCCGCACCCACCATGGGGCCGAGGCACGTCGAAGCCAGTCAGATTGCACGAGCTGTCACGACCAGAGCGCCTTTTGTATTGATTGCCACATCGACGCGGGTTTTGTAGATAACGACCCAGAACTGAGAGGTATGAGTGCTCGCTTTCACGAGGTGGGTTGGGTAGAGTCCAGCGGACATGGGCGTGCTGCTCAGCTCAGCTTGACCGAGTGCGCCTCATGTCACCAGGAATCGACGTGCGCACAGTGCCACGTCGAGGTGAACCCCCACGGTGGGGATTTCCTATTCCGTTGTCGTGAGCTAGCAGAAGCGAGTCCCACGATGTGTCTCAGATGCCATGATGGCGGCATACAGGACGTGGAAAGGCTGTGTTTGTAGGAAACAGAGCGATAAAGGTTGCCCTAGCATTGGCGCTTCTAGCGCTCGTCCTCACCTCATGCGGGGCTGAAGGGACGCCTGCACCGGCCAACGAGGCGCCATCGCACATCTGCAAGACGATCGACGAAATGACCGTCAGCATAATGGGAATGGCGCGGGAGGGCGAACTCGGTGGATTGGCCGAGGTGGTCGATCGGCTCACATCCGAGCTGAATGGCGGCCGGATTCAACAGGCACTCGAGCTCATTCTCGGCGTCCTCCAAACCTTGCCGCGTGAGGAGACTACGGAATTCGAGTTCCAGATTTTGCTCGACCTAGTCGACCAGGCGAAGCAACCTCTATCTGCGATTCTCGACTACATTGCGACTGGGCCGGACAGTCGCCGATTCGTCTTTGGCGTACTCGACCAGGCGATGAATGAGTGTCCGAGGGACAGCCTGATATTGACTGTGAGCGATATTTTCCAGAGCACCGATCTGATGGCGGCTCTGGGGACGACACTCGATGACCCACGTATCGTTGAACTGTTGACGGTATTGCCCGACCAACCAGACGACGGCAAAGACGGGTTCAAGGCGCTGCTGCGAACCATCATAAACGCGGTGCAGGCTGAGACATTCGAGTTTTCTGATTTGAGGGAGTTGTTGGCGTTTCTGTCGCTCGATGAACCGCCGATGTCCGATCTCCTCACTGAGGTGGAGTTGTACCTGAGCGGTTCGACCTTTGACCACCTCGTATTGACCCTCGACTGTATCGAAAGCACTACCGTGTACGGTGTGCCGGGCGTCGACGTGCTCGGGGCACTTCTCTACGATCTGATTTCTCTGGAAGAACTCGACATTGCCGGACTGTTGACCCTTGCGGCACCGCTATTGGCTCAGCTGCAAGAGGCGGATATACAAGTCATCGGTCGAGCTGCGCTGGATACGTTGATTGTCGACATCCCCTTGCGGGAGAAGGCGATCTCTTTGATCAGCTTCTTCTTTAGGGAGGACAACCTGCCTCCCCTTATGGAAGCGCTGACAGCCATGCTCGAAGGCAACGGATTCGAAGAGGTGATTGTGCTCCTTTCGAGCATCACCGTTCGGTGTCCTGACCCTCCGCCGAGCTATGGAGTGGTAGATGAAACAAATGACGAATAACGCACTGTTTTTGCTGGTCGTGGCGATGGCTATGACCGCATGCAAGAAGGACCAATCTGTTGACTACACCCGCGGCGAGGCAGAGGTGGTCACCGTAGAGGGCGTGAGACAGCTGATTGCGCGCGACGTCGCGGCCGACGCTGGCACGATTCTCAGCGCAGGTTTCTCGGGAATCGGCGCCCAGGGACGAGTTATCTGGTCTCAGCGCGACGGTTCTGTGCTGCTAGACGAAAGCTATGAGGAGATCGTCGAACCGAGTCAGGTTGCGACCTGTGTCTCCGGACAGATGGGTCAAGTCGCGTTTGCGGTCGAATCGGAAGGACGGACCCGAATACGCAGGGTCGCACTGAACGAAGCAAATGGAACCGTGACCGCCCGACGCGAGTGGGTTGACCTTGGGACGAGCCCCCAACTCGGGGCGATCGACGGGGATGGCGCGGTCTGCGGGCTCTGTATCCACGATCCAGACGGCGGCCAGCTCCACTGCCAGACCAGCAACGACAACCCGGACCCGACCAGCTGGGAAACCGGTGCTCTGGCCCGTTGGTCTGTGCACCAGTCCGGTGAGAGTCTGGCCCTCATCGACTGGGGCCTCGACGGGGACCGATGGATGACTGTGCGGATCGCCGCATTGACGGACGGCCCGTTCGAGTGGGCGCACGGCTACATCATTGGAAAACGCCCCGAGATTCCATTGTCGGGCAACGAAATCAACTCGAACCCTCGCTTCTCGTTTACCGGGGAAGAGGTGGTCGTCGGATTCGTTGACGACACAGAGTACTTTCCTCACATTTATATTCAGCGGTTTCCCCTCGCGGGCGGTGAGCCAACCGATCCCCTTCGAATCGACGACTGCCGTCAGACTTGCGAGTCTCGTTGGTTCGGGATCGCCGGCGACGCCCACTGGTTTTGGTACAACAGCGGGATCTACGATATCGCGGTGTACATGCCGTTGGGAGGGGACTCCCGCGGTGAGGTCCGCTTCGATGCGCAGCAGTCGGTTCTTCCGATCGACGATGGTCTGTTCAAGATGGGCTTGGGGAACCAACTCGGTAACTGGTGGGCAGTATTCGTGCAGGAGGCTGACTAGAGATGGCGATCGGTATTACACAACGCGCGGTGAATGAGCTCCTCTCGATCGCCAAATCAAACGACCTACCCGATACCTGGGGAGTGAGAATCACCTCAGACAACGCCAAGCCGGTCGAATCTAGGTACGGACTGCAACTCGAGAACGAGCCTGGCCCAGGGGACAGAATCGCTTCAGAGGGCGGCATCACTGTCTTCTGCGAGCGGAAGACATTCCTCCTTCTCGGGGAAGTCGAGGTCGACCACAGGCCTGACCAAAACACCTTCGTGGTACTTGTGTAAGACCCCCGATGGTTCGTCTGTCAAAAAGCCTAATGATTGTGCTGGTCTTACTCACGTCAGCTCCAGCCATGGCCGGCCCGTTCGACCTTTTCGGCTTCGGGGCCCGAGCGATCGCGATGGGGGGAGCGGCTACGGCCTCTGCGGATGACTACACGGCAGTGTTTTACAACCCAGCGAACCTGGTCACTCGCAAGACGATTCACCTGGGCGCTGACTTCCTCACGACTGTCCCGAACTTGAACATCACGCTCGACGATCCTGACCGCGGTGGGGTACCCATCGAGACTGACAGCTTCTCTGGACTTGGGCTCGGCGTTCTCTTTCCTCTGGGCGGCAAGATCGACTACAGAATCGCTTTCGGCCTGGTGCTCTACATTCCTACCGATGAACTCCTGAGAGTCGATGCCGTCGATCCGCAAGTACCCCGCTGGTACATTTGGGATAGCCTCGCAGACAAACTGCAAATCCTGTTCGGGATTGGGGGGGAGATATCAGATTGGTTGGCCGTCGGAATTGGCGCCCAATCGTTGGCGACGATTCAAGGTGATGCTCGGGTTGGGGTCGACCCGATCAACGAGGTGCTCCCCGAACGGGACCTCAAAATCGATATCATCAACACAGCCTCTGCCATTGCCGGCCTTCGGTTGGGACCCTTTTACGGCCTCTCCTTTGGTTTCACCTGGCGATCGGCCCTCGAAATCGAGTTCTCTCTACCCATCCAGCTCGACTTTGGCGAGGCCCGCGGTCGGGCGCTCTACACGCCGCATATTCTGAATTTTGGACTGGCTTGGGCAGTTCCCGAAACCGGGTGGATGATCAACGCCGAGACGCGATATTGGCTCTGGTCGCATGCGCCCGATCCGTCCCTCCAGTTCGATCTGGATATCAGCGGCGAGCTGCTGGCAGCCTTTGGCGTCGGTGACGCGTTCAACTTTACTGCTGGTCCCAGCGCCTTCCCCCAACTCAACGACGTCTTCAGCGTGCACGTGGGGGCTGAGTACTGGGCGACTGAGAATGTGGTGGGTCGGGCTGGCTACAACTTCAGGCCGACACCGGTGCCATCTCAGACCGGGCTGACCAACTACGTCGACACGGACTCCCACACAATCAGCGCCGGGATTGGCGTCACGTACCCCGACCCGCTGAATCTCGATGATCATCCAGTGACCTTTGAGTTCACCGGTGCCTACAGCCTATTCCCAGATACGCGCACTGAGAAGCTGAGCGCTGCCGATCCGATCGGCCCGTACAGCGCCGGCGGTTCTATCCTGACCTTTAGCGCGACACTGCGCCATGACTTCTAGGAACGCGGCCGGTCAGCCTGCGTAGGTCCCAAATACGCCGCGAAGAGCGTCGGAAATCTCACCCAACGTCGCTTTTGCACGAACGCTGTCGAGAATCAGGGCCATGAGGTTTGCCGTGCCCTTAGCGCCGTCGACGAGCCGTCCCAACTGGACCTCGACTGCAGCCTGGTCACGCGCGGCCTTGAAGGCGCGTAGGCGGTTGACTTGTTCGTCTTGGACCCGCTGATCGATGCGCAGCAGGTCGGTTTCCGGTGTTTCGGAGCTCTGAAATCGGTTGACGCCGACAACAATGGCCGACTCGTCCTCGACGGCGAGTTGATAGGAGTAGGCGGCGTCCTGAATCAAGCGTTGTTGGAACTCCTCTTCGATCGCGGTGACAGCGCCACCCAACTCGTCGATCTGCTCGATGTATCGCCGAGCGTCGCTCTCGAGGCGGTCAGTGAGTTCCTCGACGACATAGCTCCCTGCCAGTGGATCCACGAAGTCGGCCACACCGCTCTCGTAGGCGATGACTTGTTGGGTCCGCAGCGCCAGAGTGGCCGCCTCGACGGTTGGCAGCGAAAGCGCCTCGTCCCTTCCGTTGGTGTGCAGTGATTGCGTCCCACCGAGAACGGCCGCGAGGGCTTGGTTCGTCACGCGCACCACGTTGACGTCTGGTTGTTGGGCCGTCAGCGTACTTCCAGCCGTCTGGGTGTGGAATCGAAGCATCATGCTTTTTGGATTGGTGGCGCCGAACCGCTCCCGCATGATCTGAGCCCAAAGGCGGCGGGCGGCTCTGAACTTGGCCACTTCTTCCAAGAAGTTGTTGTGAACATTGAAGAAGAAGGAGATTCGCGGCGCGAAGTCGTCGACCTTGAGCCCCTTGTCTACTGCGGCCTGCACATAAGCGATACCGTCGGCGATCGTGAAACCAACCTCCTGCGCCGCTGTCGAGCCCGCCTCACGGATGTGGTATCCAGACACAGAAACCGTATTCCAGCGCGGGACGTTGAGGCTGCAGAACTCGAACATATCGGTGATGATCCGCATGCTCGGGCGCGGCGGGAAAATGTAGGTCCCCCTGGCGATGTACTCCTTCAGGATGTCGTTCTGAACGGTTCCGCGGAGTTTGTCGGACGACACACCCTGAGATTCGGCGACCGTCATGTACAGTGCTAGCAGGATGGACGCAGTCGAATTGATCGTCATCGACGTCGAGACCTTGTCCAACGGAATCTGGTCGAGAAGGGCTTCCATGTCGGCTAGGCAATCGATGGCCACACCGACCTTGCCGACTTCGCCATAGGCTCGGGGCGAGTCGCTGTCGTAGCCCATCTGGGTCGGAAGGTCGAAGGCGACCGACAAACCGGTGGTGCCTTGATCAAGAAGGTAACGATAGCGCTTGTTGGACTCAGCGGCTGTTCCGAAGCCTGCATACTGTCGCATGGTCCACAGTCGACCGCGGTACATACTGCTGTGGACACCCCGAGTGTAGGGGTACTCGCCTGGAAGACCGAGCGAACTTGGGTAGTCGGCTACCTCGGTCCCAGTCGGGAGGTAGACATCATCGGCGACTAAGGCGTCCGCAGGCCGAAACCCCGGACTTCTGAGGGGCCGCTTCTCTTGAGCTCGACTGTTTTTTTCACGCCAAGCCGCGAGGCTTTCTGCGAAGTTTGGATGGACTGTCTGGGTCTTTGAGCGGTCGCCTTCGTTACTACTTTGACTCACGCGTCCTACTCCTCTTCGATTGGGTTGGGATCGGTAGGCGGGGTCAGAACGAGCAGACGGGCCCCGTTCTCGACCGCTTCATCAGTACTGGTGTCGATCACTTCGACCGTGCCGTCATGGGGAGCCGAAATGAGGTTCTCCATCTTCATGGCCTCGATGACCACCAGCGGCGCGCCCGCTTCCACAAACTCTCCGACCGTGACGCGCACGTCGATCACCTTGCCGGCCATCGGCGAGCGAATCTCGGGATCGGACGCGCTGGCGGTCGCGCTCTCCAGGCGCATGAGTCGAAGCTCACGGTCGTCGTATATCTCGAACTGGTATACGTGGCCCCGCATTGCGCATCGAACAGAGTGTCCCCTTACGTCCACCGTGGCATCATAGCTGTGGCCATCGATAACGAGGTGGACCCGATTGCCCGTCAGAAAGCGAATGTCGGCGGAGGTCGAGCGCTCCGCACCCTCTTCATTGAACGAGACGTTTCCTTCGATCTTCTCTGCGACCTGGAAGCTGCGCTCTTCGTCGCCCTTGATCACGGTGTAGTGCATTCGGGACTCTCCTAGGCGTCTCGGCGAAGTTGTCGATAACGGGCATGGTCTCGCCAACGGCTGCCCTTGCGCTGAGCTTCTCCACCCGTTGTTAGGCCCGAGCGCTGCTGATCCCTTCGGGCAATCGACGCCAGCGCAGCAAACAGGGCGATCTCCTCGAGGTCGCCCAGATCGGGCTCACCGAGCAGCTCGTCACCGGCTCGTTCGATGAGCCCGATGTCGTAGTGCCCTGCGAGGAAGTCCGGGTGGTTCATTACCTGTCGAAGGAAATCCAGATTCGACCGAATGCCGGTGATCGTTAGTTCACCCAACGCCCGACTCAAACGCCGAATGGCGGCGGGCCGGTTATTGGACCAGACAATCAGCTTGGCCAGCATCGGATCGTAGTGAATCGACACTTCGCTGCCCTCGTACACACCCGAATCGATCCGAATACCGGGTCCCTCAGGGTACTTGAGATGGTCGATCGTGCCCGGAGAAGGAAGGAAACCATTCTGCGGATCCTCGGCGTAAAGCCTGACCTCTATAGCAGCCCCGCTGGCTTTCAAATCGGCCTGGGTGAAGGGCAGCGGCTCTCCTTGAGCGACGGATAACTGCAGCTCGACGAGATCGGTGCCCGTAACGAGCTCGGTGATCGGATGCTCGACCTGCAACCGGGTGTTCATCTCGAGGAAGTAGAAGTTCTGATCGGAGTCCAACAGAAACTCGATGGTTCCTGCGCCGACGTAGTCAACCGCTTCAGCAGCCCGGACGGCCACTTGCCCCATCTTCTGCCGCGTATCCTCCTGAAGAACGGGGCACGGGGTCTCTTCGATTACCTTTTGGTGCCTTCGCTGGACGCTACAGTCCCGTTCGAAGAGGTGAACGGTGTTTCCGTGCGAGTCAGAGAGCACCTGGAACTCGACGTGCTTGGGATTCAGGATGAACTTTTCAACGTAGCAGTCGCCCCGGCCGAAAGCCGAGGCAGCTTCGCGTGAAGCGCCGTTGAACGCCTCGACGAAGTCCTCGGGAGCATCGACTCGCCGCATTCCCTTCCCTCCGCCGCCCGCTGAGGCTTTGATCAGGACAGGGAATCCGATTTCTTTGGCGGCCAGAAGCGCGTCCTCGGCCTTCTCGATCGCGTCAGGTGTACCCGGTACCACCGGAACCCCGGCTTTCGACATCAGGCCGCGGGCAGTGACTTTGTCGCCCATCGAGTCGATTGCGGCCGGTGGTGGTCCGATCCAGACCAACCCGGCGTTGCTCACCGCCGTCGCGAAGTGGGACCGCTCGCTGAGAAACCCGTAGCCGGGATGAACCGCGTCGGCGCCAGCTCGGGCTGCGACCTCGAGCAGTTTGTCGACTACTAGGTAGCTTTCGGTCGAAGGCGCCGGGCCGATACAATACGCTTCATCTGCGTAGCGTACGTGAAGCGCTTCTCGGTCAGCCTCGGAATAGACCGCAACAGACCCGATACCGAGCTCTCGCAAGGTTCGCATGATCCGGACGGCGATTTCGCCGCGATTTGCGATCAGAACTTTCGTGATTGGTCGTGAGCTGTGGGAGCTTGCCATAGTCTTGCTCATGCCTCCTCTTCGCCAAGGGTTCTTAGCACACCGAGCGCCGGCGGCAAAGGCGCTACCTCGCTCAAGCGTCGGGGTTTGTAACCGCTGCCGCGCGTTTCTTCCTGGACCGAAGGACGGCGACTGGCACGACTACGCAAAACACCATCAGGAGCACCGCAAAGAAGGTCCTGGGGCCGAGCAGTACTCCCACGTCGCCGGTCCGCCAAGCCTCCGCCAGCGTATCCGTGAGGAACACGAAGCCGAAGGTCGCGGGCATCATGCCTAGAAAGGTGCCAGCGGCGAAGTCTCGGAATCGTATCGGTGTTAGCGCCGCGGCGTAATTCAGGAGGACATAGGGCGCCAGAAGGAGCCGAGCCGCGAGAATCGCTGCGAATCCATTCTGTTCTAGAGCGCGTTGGAAGTTCGCCAGTTTGCCTCCACCACCTTCTAGCCGCTGCCGTACCCAATCTCCCGAGGCCCAGCGTCCCACCGAAAACGCGACAATCGCGCCGAGGTTGGCACCGATGGTGATGAGCACGAAGCCGAAGGTAGTACCAAAGACGGCACCACCGACGAAACTGAGGAGGGTGGCAGGGGCCAGGAATATCGGCCCCACAGCGTAAATTAGAACGTAGATGAGAGGCGCCCAGAGCCCGAATCCTTCGATCACGGCCTCGAATTCATCGAAGTCAGTTAGTCGATTCAGCGAGGTGAATTTGACGAGCAACACGCCCACAAGGACGATGCCGGCTACCCCGACCAGCTTGAGAGTTGGTCGGAGGTTGCGAGGTTTGCCTTCTGGCGAGGAGGTCACGTTCTGAAGCCTGCGCCGTTCAGCAACGACTCCGCTTCTTCACGAACATCCTGCCGTTGTGACAGCGCGGCGCTCTCGAGCGCCTTTTGGGCTTCAGTAGAATCCATCAAGCTGAGAGCGGCGACGGCGTCGGTCGCATCCGGGTTGTTGGGCGCTTCGAGAATCGCCACCAAACGGCCCACGAACTCTGTACGGCCCGAATGGCCCATACACTCTATCGTGGCCCGTCGGACTAGCGGCCGACGGTGCTTCAAACAGGCTTCGAGCAGCGTTTCGGCCTGCGGGTGTGACAGTTGGCACAATCCAACGACCGCACGGGCCTTCAACACCGGATGCGCCAGCCACGATTTGACCGTCTTGAGAAAGACAGTCTCCGCGTCCTTCCCACCCAGGAACACCAGGCCGTCAGCCGCGTCCATCGCGTCGATTCCCCGTGAGAAGCTGCGAGCGAGCAGTGGTGATACCTGGTTGGCTCCCATGAACGCAGCCGCCAGTGCAAAGTTGCGTTTGGCGAAGCCAGTCGCCTGGGCATAGCGGTCAAGGACCACCGAAACTTCTCCGGTAAGGCCGAGATCAGCTGCAGCCGTAGCCGCCACCGCCGCAACTTCGTCATCGTCGTCCTTCAAGAGCTCGACGACCGCCGCTTCAAAGTCCTCACCAGAACAACCCAAGCGGTTCAGGGCGGTAATTGCGTGAAAGCGGACGTCAGAGTCACCATGATCGAGCTCGGAAAACAGCGCTTTCCGGACTCCGTCAATGGGCTTGATGGGCAGAAGGCTCAAGGCGTATACCACCACCGCTCTGTGACCAGCGCGAGATGGTTGGGGGAAATTGTCCAAGGTCCTGAGCAACAGGTCAGCCACCGAGTCGGCGGGGCCAACAGAAAGGGCAGCGGCCGCAGCAAGCCGAACCTTGGGATGACTGTCCCCCAATCGAGCCACCAGGGCATCAATTGCTTCTTTGTCGCCACCGAGCACGAGGTCCGACAATTCGCCGCACAACGCCGATCGGCGCTCGAAGGAAGCAGCCTTCAGTTCGCTCACTTGATGGGATGATAAAGGCATGGCCGCCTCACTCTTCGGCGGCTAGTTCGTCATCGACGTAGCAGAAAGGAGCAGGTTCGAGGTCGTCACGGCAGACGTAACCTTCCGAGACGCGACAATCGGCGTTCGAGCTACAATGTTGCATGCAAGCTGTGAACGTGGGGAATTCAACACAGACAGAGCCATCCGGGCAGCTGCTGAATTCGCAGTCATACTTCAAACAGTAGCCGCCGAGGGTTGTGGTGTCACACGTTCCACCCTCAGGGCATTCGATGCTCGTCGTGCAGGGGTCGCCAATTTCGGGCCGACAGCCGAGACCGACGGTCAGACACACTGCAACCACCGCACCGAGTAATTTCCAGACCATTCGCCTCATTCTACTCCACCCATGGCGCACCGGCACCGTAACGGCGAAGGGGTTTTCCATCGCGAGCCCTTCGCTGTCAACTCAAAACACAGTCGCCCCGGGAATCATTTCTTCTTAGGGCGAAAAGCGACGACAACATTCTCGTCGGTTTCCAGGTAGGGACCTTCCAACAGGTCGATGCAATAGGGAATGGCCGGAAACACGGCGACCAGGCACTCCCGAATCGCCTTGGGACTACCCGGCAGGTTCACGATGAGCGTGCGGTTCCGAATCCCAGCCTCTTGGCGCGACAGGATCGCTGTCGGTACGGCCTTGAGGCTGACTTGACGCATCAACTCGCCGAAACCGGGCATCATTTTGTCGCAGACCGCAAAGGTCGCCTCTACCGTCACATCGCGCAGAGCCGGGCCGGTTCCCCCTGTCGTGACGATCAGGCAGCACCCCTCGTCGTCGGCGAGAGAGCGGAGTGTCTCTTCGATGGTCCCCTGTTCGTCCGGGATGACCCGGGCGACGGGGTTGAAGTCGGTGGTCAGAAACTCTTCAAGACAGGCTTGGATCGCCGGCCCACTCCGGTCAGCGTAGATCCCAGCGGTTGCCCGATCGGAGGTTGTAACGATACCGATGTTTGGTTTTGTCATACCGGCCCCTTTTCTGAATCGCGATACAGAGTGGTGTTAGATACCGATCCAGTTCATGGGGGGCAAGCACCTTGGATTGGTGCCCTGTGGCGAGTGGTCAGTAATTGTAGCTGTTGGTGCGAATACCGTCGTCGCCGCCGTTTGCGTAACTGGAACCATTAAAGCCGCCGTTACCACCTTGACCAGCGCTGCCGAGGACGAAGCTGTTGCCGCTGTTGGTCAGGCTGCCTGAGTTGATTCGGAAGATCCCGACACTCGCGCCACCGCCGCCACCTGATCCGCCGCCGCCGTTACCGCCGTTTCCGCCGCGACCACCGGATCCACCGCGGGCGCCATCATCCTGCCCGGCGCCACCGCTGGCTCCGGATCCTCCGGTGCCGCCGCCGCCGCCGTTTCCGCCGTTGCCACCACGTCCGCCTCCCGCGGTTCGGATGGTGTTGCTCGTGACGCGTGCCCCGTTGGCGTTGCGCGCCAGCACGCCGATCGATCCCCCAGCACCTGTGCCGGCGAGTCCGCGCGATCCACCGCAGGCCCCAGAGCCGCCGCCGCCGCCGCCGCCGCCGCGGTCGGTATAGCATCCGACGGTACACACACAGGCGCCGAAGACACAGACTTCGTAGCTGGTCGAGCCGCCTCCACCGCCGCCAGCACCGCCACCGCCGCCGCCGTGCTGACCGGTGTTACCCGGATTGCCGCTGAGCGCCCGCCAGTTGAGGCCGGACAGTGAACCCCGCGATTGGTTCGACGGCCTCGTGCCATTCGATCCTCGCGAACCGTGGCTTCCAGCATTTCCGTTTCTGCCAGGTGAGCCGTTGTTTGGGCAACAGTTGGCCCCGCCGCCACCGGATCCACCCGTACCCCGGGAAGCCCCGCCGCTGGCAGTGCCGCCGTGGCCACCGCCACCGCCAGTCGAACCGTAGCCTCCGCGTCCACCGCCGCCGCCTGTTGCGCAGCCGCCAGTGCCGCCCGACCCCCCGGTTCCATTGCTCGAACAGCCATCGCAGCCGACGACACCATCATTGCCACGGCGTCCGTTCGAGCCACGGGACCCACTCGTCCCGTTCACTCCGTTGGATCCGTAGCCTGCTTCGATGACGTTCCGCTGTATTCGAAGGCTCCCAGTTACCCCGTCGAGGACGATCGCGCTCGACGTGACTCCGCTGCCAACAGCGTCGGCAGAGCGAATTGTGAAGCCCTCGATGTGGCCGGTTCCCGAGTAGCCCGCGACGATGATCGCCGTATTGGTACTCGAGTTGATTACGGTGGTGTTGCCACTCCCGCGCGATGGCTGATTCGGAGTGCTCCAGTTTGCGGCATTGAACTGGCCAAAGATAGAGACGCCGTTGCTCAGGGTCAGGGCGCTCGAAATATCGTATGTCCCAGCTGCCACGTAGACGTGTTTCTTCGTGCCGCTGGCAGAGGCTGCGTCGATTCCCCGCTGAATCGTTCGGAATGGTGATGTCCGCGAACCCGTTCCGCGGTCGGAGCCGGTGGGCGAGACAAAGAACGCCAAGTTCACGTCACCGTCGATTCCGTCACAGTTGGCGTCGTCGTAACTGTTGTCGGGTAGGTCGGTTGCACCGGGGGTTCCATCGCATGGTCCGTATTCGCAGCCGGGATAACTCGAGTACAGATTGTAGTAGAGCGGGTCACAGCGGCCCATCACGCAGTCGCTGACCGGATTGCACGTAGCGGATGCGTGGGGAAAGTCGCACTCGTTATAGCAGCGATTGCAGTGTTCGATACTCGACAGGTCGGCCTCACAGTCGGCGCCGTCGTCGTCGCAATCCGCGAACCCGGCACTGCAGCCGTCGAGCTCGCACCCGCTGGGGGTGCAGGCCCGATTCTCTACGTCGGTGCTCTCGCACGGGATATCGCAGCCACCACAATTCGAGTTGTCATACCAGATGTCCTGTTCACATCCCGTGCTGTCAGTCGAATCACAGCTCAACCAGCCATCCTCGCAAGCCACTGGGCGGCATTCGCCTCGCGCGCAATCATGCTCTGTCGTGTGCGGCAGGTCGCAAGGCTGACAGTTTCCGCAGTAGGCCGGATCATTTTGAGAATCGAAACCGTTGTCGACCACTCCATCACAGTCGTCGTCGCGAAAGTTGCACAGCTCTTGTCCGCTGGTGTCTCCATTCTCGACGCAGTAGTACTCACACCCCGGCTCCAGTGGGTCATAGTCAAACTGGTACTGACGACAGGCCCGCAAACAGGCTCCATCGAAGCACTGGGTTGCCTCGTATGGCCCGGGACGACACGATTGGTCGCACTCTCCGCAGTGGTCCAGTGACGTGTTCAGGTCGAAGCCTTCGTCTATGTTGCCGTCGCAGTTGTCATCTTTGCCATTGCAGATTTCGAGATAGCCCGGGTTGGCCTCCGGGTCGGCGTCATCGCAGTCGGGACCAAGACAAGCCCATCCGGTTCCGTAATGATCTTCATCGAGATCGAGACACCCGTCGCAGCGCCCGATCTCAGGCTCGCAGAGCTGGGTGGTGAGATCCTCACCTCCCGGACCCTCGCCGGGGATCAGTACGGTGTTACACGAGTAGTGTTCTGGGCAACCCACGTCTCCTGTGCAATCGGTGGCACAGAATTCACCGTCATCCTGGTCCATGCAGAAGTTGCCGAAGCCGCCGCACTGAAAGTCGCTCGAGCAGCTCAGGCAGAGGACGTCGGGGATCGGAACACAAATGCGCACGGCGTCCGCGCCCGAGTTCGCCAGAAGTCGGCATTCGAAACCCTCTTCCGAGCATTCTCCGCTACACAGCCGCGTACAAATTCTGCCCTCATCTGAATCAATGCAGAGGCCGGAGGCGCACTGTTGGTCGTCAGAGCAGCGATCGCCGAACTCCAAGGAGCCCGGCAGTACATCGGTGGTGCCCATGTCGACCGGTGCAACGTCTTCCAACCCGTCGGGTGAAAGCGTTGAGTCACCAATCAGGCTGTCGAACGAGAAATCAAAGTCCTCACTGTCGGTAGCGGCGTCCTCGGCCGCATCGGTGTCGGCCGAAACACAGACACCGTTCACGCAGGGTCCAGTCAGGCTAGCGGGGTCACCGCAGCCCCACAGGGCTACACAGGCCAAAACAGTGAAGGCTATTTGCTTTGTGACGTGCGGAATCAAGACTCAGTACATCCTAGACGCGGTAACGAACGCTAGCCACTGACGAGGGAGTATAGAAGAAGTGCTACCCGATGTCGATCTAGCCCTACATCTCTGCCGCAACCAGCGTGCGAATTCTTCCGACCAAGGCGCCCGGGCAGACCAGAGCGCCGTGGTACGTCACTTCGGGAATACTGGCCAAGCCAGACGCATTGATACTCTGGGGCTGGCTCACTGTTGCTTGACAGTATTTGATACGATCCAATAGTTCGTGTGTGCCCCGAAATAGTTTGAGCGTGTTTAGGAGACAGGATGTCAGACACTGAAAACTCGGTTGCGGAGCCGAAGTGGCTCTCGATCAAAGATGCGGCCCAGTACCTTGGCGTCAGCCAACCCACCGTGTTTCGTTGGATGAAGGATGGGGTGCTATCTTTCTACAAAGTAGGGGGTTCTACCCGCTTCTCGCAGGAGAACCTAGACGCTGTCTTCCGGAAGAATACCAGTGCTCAGGAAGCCTCTGCGACGCGGCTGAACTGCGCAGCGTGTGGGCACCACTCTCTCATTGAAGGTCGGATGCAAGGTACGGGTAGGCTGTATTTCAAGCCGAGCAAGGTGCGTTTCTGGACCTTGCAAGAGTCTCTGGTCCCCACTGAAGCGAAAGTGTGCGAGGCATGCGGTTATGTACAACTCCACGCCGACGTCGCAAAGCTGAAGAGTCTCAAACCCTCCTCGAAAGAAAGCGAAAGCACCGAATAGCGGCTGACGTCCTACGCCGCTTCGCGGCGGACACGACGAATCTCAACGAACCGAAACAGTCCGACCAGAACGAGCCAAGAGCTCAAACAGACGACGAGTACGAACTTTCGGAACGACACCAGACCTGCATTGTCGCTATCGACTCCGACCACGTAGCCGCCCGGACCCGTGTTGAGGCCAACCGGCGCATAGCCGGATAGCGAGATCCCCCATCCATCGTACGCGAAGTCGGGATCGGCCTGGGGCACGAGTTCATCGAGGGTGGCAGTGAGAGCAGTGTACTCGCTCCCGTCGTACAGCTCCCCAGGATAGCCCCCAGCCTCGGAATCTGCCTCTCGATCTGTCGCGTCCACGACGCCATCCTCGTTTACATCCGTGAGGACCGGGTCGGCATCGACCACGAATTCCCACATCCCAGGCGCATCCAACCTACGAAAAACGTACAGGTATTTGATATCCTGGTTGGCCGCCATGACCTGCTGCAATTGGTGTTGGATATCGGCGAAGACCGGGCTCTGGACGTCTTCGTAACCCCCAATGGTATCCAGATGGTCGGGGTCGAGGTCGAGTGCGACGAGTTCGGCCAACCGCTGAACAGCCGGTCTCATTTCGTTGATGATGACCCGCTCCTGAAACACGACAACTGCCCATCCCACCACTGCCAAGACCAGAGCGAGGACGGCTGCCCTGATTGTGACACCGACCCAATGGGGAAGGCCCACCCGCCGAGTAATGGCGGTGGCCATTTCTTGCGCACTTTGGAACCGGTCGCCCGAGACCTTCGAGAGAGCTTTGGCGACCGCGCTGTCGAGATCAGCAGGCACTTCCGGAACCACGGAACGGCACCGAGGGGGTTCCTCCTGAAGATGAGCGCTCATGTAGTAAAACAACGAGTCTCCTGAGAACACCGGCCGTCCGGTCAGGCACTGAAAGAGGATCGCGCCAATCGAGTAGACATCACTGGTGGGGCCCGCCGGCTTCTTAGTCCACTGCTCGGGAGACATATAGGGAGGGCTGCCCATACCGGCGCTCGTGACGGCCCAGTCCGATTGCTTCATCGCCTTCGATACGTAACCCGGTGCCAAGACCTGTGACGCAAGCGCCGATTCCGTCTGGGGCTCTTCCTCCGCCTCATCAGAGTTCTCGCTGTCGTGAACGACGCCTGAGATACCAAAGTCGAGCACCACGATTTGCCGGTCATCATCGACCAGCATGATGTTGGCGGGTTTCAAGTCCCGGTGTATGACCCCAGCTTCGTGGGCGCTCTGCAAGGCCATCAGCATGCGAACGCCCAGTTCGCGGACCTGATTCGGCGGCAGTCGCACGCCGGACTCCAACCGTTTGTCGAGCGGTTGTCCGCGCAAGTACTCCATTGTGAAGAAGTGGACTCCGTCTGCTTCGCCGAGGTCGAAGGTCCGCGCGATGTTCGGGTGGGTCACAGAGTGGGCTAGAGCGACCTCCTTTTGGAAGCGTTCCACGTACTCCGGGTTTGCCGAGACTTCGGGTAGAAGTGCCTTGATGGCCACTGGTTTTCGCAGGAGCAAGTCATCCGCGACTGCCACGACTCCCATACCGCCGGCCCCAATCAAACGCTTGATTTGGTACCGACCGGCAATGACTTTTCCCGGCGTCCACCCGATGGCGGCCGTAATCTCTGGGCTTACTGACATCTGGCTCGCTCTCTAGTACAAGGTTGAACACTGAAGCTACGGCACGACGTGGCCCCCCGCAAGTATCTGAAACCGACGCGGAGCCGCCCCACGGATCGTGTGTGCACCTGGGCTGAATTCATGACGTCAACACCTGCCGACCCGATACGTATTCACCACTACTCCGATATGCTCTGTGTTTGGGCCTATGTCGCGGAGATCCGAATGGAGGAGCTCAACACCCAGTTCGGAGCACAAGTCGACGTCGACTTCCGCTTCGTCGAGGTGTTCGGAGACACCCGGACCAAACTCAGTAAGGGCTGGGACCACCGTGGAGGCGCGGCCGGCTATGCAGACCACGTGGCGAAGGTCGTATCGCGGTTCGAACACAGCTCACTGCACCCCAAGACGTGGCGAGAGGTCGTTCCTGCCTCCTCAGCGGCTTGCCACCTCGCGGTTTGTGCAGTCAGAAACGCAGTGCGGCGAGGGGAATGCGAAGCAGGCAGCGCAATCACGTTCGCAAGCGCCCTACGCCATGCATTCTTCGCCGAGGCACGCGATATCTCCTCGTGGGCAATTCAGGCGGAGGTTCTCGAGCAGATTGGCGTTCCGAAATCGGCGGTGACGAGCGAAATCGAGAGTGGGCGTGCCCACGCGGCCTTGGCATCCGACAGAATCGACGCAAAAGAAACGAACGTTCGAGTCAGCCCGACCCTGGTCTTCAACGACGGACGGCAACAGCTCGCTGGAAACGTGGGCTATTTGATCATCGAAGCGAATATCCGGGAGCTCATGCGTGAGCCTGGGGAGCGGTCTTCGTGGTGCTGAGAGTTGAGGCGGCTGCGGGCCCTCAACCGATGGGGCGGAACTGAGAAAGTATCTCGACGATTCCGTCGGCCCACCGATCGTCACTGTTCAAGCATGGAATGAGTTGAAAGGCCTCTCCCCCCGCCTGCAGAAAACTCTCACGGGCACGGTCTCCGATTTCCTCGATTGTTTCTAGACAATCAGCCGTGAACGCCGGACACATCACACTAAGTCGCTTGGTTCCAGCCCTAGCGAGGCGTTCGATTTCACCGTCCGTGAAGGGCGGGATCCACGGGTCTTTGCCCAACCTCGACTGGAACGCTACGCCATATTGGGCTGAGTCCAGGCCGATCGATGCCGCCACCGCGCGCGCCGTGGCGAAACACTGAGCGCGATAGCAATTGCGATTCTCCCTTCGAATGGAGTCGCAGCAGTCGGACGACACGAGGCACAGGCTGCCGCCAGCTGGCTCTGATTTGTGAAGGTGGCGAATCGGAAGCCCGTGAAAGCTCATCAGGAGATGGTCGGGCTGAAACTCATCCAGATGGCCCTTAGCTATCGCGGCCATCGGTTCGATGAAGCCTGAATGCTCAAAGAAGGCTGGGATGAACTGCAGGTAAGGGGTGTTCCACTCTTTTTTCGCTTCGGCCATCACTTTCTCCACGACCGAACCTGTTGTCGCCGAGGCGTATTGGGGAAACAAAGGGAGAACAACGATCTCGTCGATTCCTTCGGCGGCAAATCGGTCCAGAGCAGCGCGAATCGAGGGGTTCTGGTAACGCATCGCGAGGGTAACCAAGACCGAGTCCCCCAAGCGCGCTTGAACCTTGTCAGCGACGTCACGCGAATGCACCAAAAGGGGTGAGCCCGCGTCAGTCCAGATGGTGCGATAGGCCTCAGCGGACTGCTTGGGCCGCCTGGGAAGGATGATGAGATTGAGCAGAAACCAGCGGCCCACCGGATTCATGTCGATTACGCGGGGGTCGCTCAAGAATTCTCTGAGATAGCGTCGAACGTCGGGCACACTTGTAGAATCTGGAGTACCCAGATTGACCAGCATCAGACCCCAACGCGCCATGGTCAGGCCTTCGGCCCAAAGCCGAGAATCAAATAGCCTCCCGACTTCTCGTCCTTCTGGACTTCCAGCAGGCCGCGACGCTGTGCATCGACGATGAGCTGAGAAAACGTCCGGTAGCCGTAGAAGGATTCGTCGAAGTTGGGACGTTTCCGCTTCAAGGTCTGTTTAATCATCGAACCGAAGAGGTTGCCGTCGCGCTCTTGAAAGAGATTCTCGATTGTTTCGAGCAGCAACTCCATGGCCTCCTCTGGTGGTCCGAGCTCTGGCTCCCCTGTCTTCGGCTTCTTCGCGCCAGTCTTCTTCGGGTCCTTGGGGGCGCCGGCTTTCTTGGCCTTTGCCTTTCCGCGACCGACCTTTCTACGCACGAGGTCATCGTAGTAGATGAACTCGTCGCAGTTCTCGACCAGCAAGTCGCTGGTGGCGTTCTTCACACCGATACCGATGACTTGTTTGTTGTTTTCACGCAGCTTGCTGACCAAGGGCGAAAAGTCGGAGTCGCCTGACAAGACCGCGAATGTGTCGACATGACCCTTGGTGTAACAGAGGTCCAGGGCGTCGACGACGAGTCGAATATCCGCACTATTCTTGCCCGACATCGACACATGAGGAATTTCGATCATTTCGAAAGCGGCCTCGTGCATTTGGCGCCGATGATTCTTGTATCGGCCCCAGTCGCAATACGCTTTCTTTACGACAATCTTCCCCTTGTCCAACAACCGCTCGAGGATCAGATTGATATTGATCGAGTCGAACTTGGCGTCCGTAGCCCCGATGGCGATGTTTTCGAAATCACAGAAGACGGCTATATTCGGAAGTTCTGGCATGTTTGCCTCGCTCGCATTTGCCTCTAGTTAACCCGCCTGCACAGCAGAGGTCAAAGAGCCTGTAACTAAATGGATTTTCCTACAGACCGCACACTTCTTCAGCGGAGCAGATTCCAAGGAACCCCCTGGGGCAATCCGAGCCCGATTGACATGGAGGTAGGCAGATACTCGGTGGGCTCGAGTCCTCTGAAAAGAGAGCACATACGTGCCCGGAAGGGCACTCGCCCAATGGGCCGCACTCGGTCGTGCAATACTGGTTGCCTTGGATTATGACCGTGTCACTCGCGTCGCAGCTGGCCTCGCATTCGAATCCGTCCGAGAATCGGGGTTCACAGTCGAACCCGTTGTCGTCACCAAACCCGTCTCCAACGATACAGCCGCCGAGAACGAGTGCGCTGGCAATGCCGAAGAGAATATGAAGGGGAGATTTCACAGCGGTGATACGTGCCTGTTCTTGGTCCCCAATCACTTACCCATTCATGGATGAGACGTCAACGTGTTGTACCCAAACGGATTGTGTGTAACCAAGATGGCGAACCGTGTCAGAAGGAAGTAGCAGCACGATGTCAAAGCCCTTGAACAAATTCAGCTCTCGAATAACGCAGGTCAAATCCCAGGGAGCGTCCCAGGCGATGCTCTACGGCACTGGTCTTTCAAAAGAAGACCTCGCCAGACCACAGATCGGAATCGCCAGTGTTTGGTACGAAGGCAACACCTGCAACATGCATCTCAACGACCTGGCAGCGCGGGTCAAAGAGGGAGTGGTCGAGGCCGGACTGGTGGGCATGCGCTTCAACACGATCGGTGTCAGCGATGGTATCTCGATGGGCACCGACGGCATGAGCTACTCGCTCCAGTCCCGCGATCTGATTGCCGATTCGATCGAAACTGTAATGAGCGCTCACTGGTACGACGCGAATATCTCGATTCCCGGCTGCGACAAGAACATGCCCGGCTGTATGATCGCGATGGGCCGTTTGAACCGGCCCGCCCTCATGGTCTATGGCGGCACGATCGCCCCAGGGTGTCGAAAGGGGAGGGCGCTCGACATTGTCAGCGCCTTTCAGAGCTACGGCGAGTACATCGCGGGGCAAATCGACGACGAGGAACGGGAAGGCGTTGTCCGGGATTCCTGTCCTGGTGCTGGGGCTTGTGGCGGTATGTACACCGCGAACACGATGGCCTCCGCAATCGAGGCGATGGGAATGACGTTGCCGGGAAGCAGCTCGACTCCCGCCGAGAATCCACTCAAGTATGCTGAGTGTCAGCGGGCGGGCGAGGCGATCCTCAACCTCTTGGAGCTCGATCTCAAGCCGAGAGATATCATGACTCGGCAGTCCTTTGAGAACGCGATGGTTGTGATAACTGCGATGGGAGGCTCGACCAACGCCGTCCTCCACTTGCTTGCCATGGCCCGAGCGGTCGATGTTGATTGGACACTCGCCGACTTTCAGGCGGTAAGTGATCGGGTGCCGCTGTTAGCCGACCTGAAACCCAGCGGGAAGTACGTGATGCAGGACCTCCACGAGGTCGGAGGAACCCCTTCGGTGATGAAGGTCCTGCTCGATGCCGGTCTGCTCCACGGAGACTGTATGACAGTGACCGGCCACACCATCGCTGAGAATCTCGCCGAATGGCCGTCGCTTGCTGCCGGCCAGGAAATCGTGAGAGAGGTCGTCAACCCCCTCAAGGAGACGGGTCACATACAGATTCTCCGAGGGAATCTGGCTCCATTGGGTTCGGTTGCCAAGATTACCGGTAAAGAAGGACTGCGATTTGAAGGTCCGGCCCGGGTCTTCGATTCAGAAGAGGCAATGCTCACGGGGTTGGAACAAGGGCAAATCGTTAAGGGTGATGTGGTCGTTATTCGATTCGAGGGCCCTAAAGGCGGGCCGGGTATGCCCGAAATGCTCACACCCACCTCGGCTATCATGGGGGCGGGTTTGGGCAAGGATGTCGCCCTAATTACGGACGGCCGGTTCTCGGGAGGCTCCCACGGATTCATTGTGGGGCACGTGACGCCCGAGGCCCAGGAGGGCGGAGCCATCGGGCTCCTCGAAAATGGTGACAAGATCACCATCGATGCAGAGGACAACACGATAAACGTAGCATTGTCTAAAGACGAGTTGAGTGCTCGGCAGACGGCCTGGGCTGCACCACCGTTGAAGGCGACCAGAGGGACGCTCTTCAAGTATATTCGGTGTGTGAGACCTGCCTCAGAGGGATGTGTTACTGACGAGTGAGCGCGATGCTACTTCGCGGCACCGAGTTCCTCTTTGAGCTTCGCCAAGAGCGCTTCGAGCTCATCAATACGGCTATTCAAAGCGTCCTTCTCGGAAGACGACTCAGTCTTACTTGATTCGTCGATATCGTCGGCCCAGGGGGAGTTCTCTTTGACGCGGCTGTAAAGATCCCGCCCCAGGCTGGTGCCGATCCCAAATGCTGCAGCACGCGCAAAAACGCCAATTATCCTAAACATGGTGTCCCACCTAAATGAAAGCCACTGCCTCGTATCCACAAGGATAAACACGTCTCAGATAATGAAAAGGGTCTAATTGTGGACCTAATCACCACCGAAGTGGCAACGGGTGTGAAGTCCATCATCGTCCGGTGCACACACTTCGAGCGTTCGGCCGTTGAAGTTCTCCCGCTCGGGCCCCAGAGCATCTCCGCCGAGCAATGAGCCGACAAGATCGGCAGCGGTCAGGGTGAGGTCGGTAGCAAAATCGAGATCATCGGCGCCATCATCCCGTTTGAGAACCGCGACGGGGTAGACGCTGGTACCTAACTCCCCTACGCCCGACACCTCGAAATCAACGCCAGGTATCCCCGCGTTCAACCAGGAGAATTCATTCTTCAACCCAAGGTCGACGAAAGCGACTGGTTCGCTGTCCGGAAAAGTCCCCTCGTCTGCGTTGAACGGTTCTGAAAAGACAATCACCCAAAGGCGTCCCGCCCGGGGATCGCCCTCGACCGAATCTTCGCCCATATTGTTGAAGACCGTGCCACGCATCGTATATGGCAGTGCGCTGTCATCCGGAACGTCTGGGGATTGATCTCGAGCATCCGGGTCGCCGGAATCTTCTCCAACGTTGGCGTCGTTGCTGTCAGCCGAGTGATCAGTGTCAACCGAA
Source organism: uncultured Bradymonadales bacterium (assembly GCA_964503485.1). Classification (GTDB taxonomy): domain Bacteria; phylum Myxococcota_A; class Bradymonadia; order JAFGEP01; family JAFGEP01; genus CAZDBH01. The sequence continues at coordinate 24,546 of CAZDBH010000037.1, forward strand.
TCTTCGGCGACGTCGGAGGGCCCCGTGTCTGAGGACGTCCCGTCGGTGGCGCTATCGGGCAACCCCATATCTGGCGTAGTCACACTTGCGTCTGAGTCTGTTTCCGCGACGTCTGACACCGTCTCGTCCGGGTCAGTGCCACATGCCGCAAGTGTAGCAAGGAGAAAGAGGCTTGGGAGACGCCCGGGGACTACTCTTGGTAGTAGTCGTTCTCGAAGGCGATCGTGTAGTTGAGACAATCGTCGCATGTCCCTGTTTGGATTACATTGACCCAATAAAGTGTCGTGTCGTCAGCACAGTGCTGATGGTTGCCCGTGGGCGCCCCAAACGAAGAGCAATAGTCGTTGGCCGTCCCACTGCCGTTGTCTGGCCAGCGTCGATAGCGTCGTACCGCTCCGGGGTTTCCGCCCCGTACCGTACACGAAGCCCCGCCGCCACCGTCGATCGGTTGGTCGGCATGAGTTGGCAGTCCGCCTCCCGGGGTCTCGCAGTAGGTCTTGAACTGGAAATGACCGCCGTAGATGCCGTTTCCTGGGTAGTAATTGGGCGCCGCTCCAGGCGTGACCGGGTCATTGAGCGTGAAGTCGATTTCGACCGCCCAGTTGTCTGCGCTTTGAGCTGCATCCAACGTCTGGTCGTCCTTGGCTGTAAACGAGTACCAGTGGCCGCCGGCTGAAATGTCGTCGCAGTTACCAGACCGGAGAACCGGGCCTGGATTGGTGTTGGGGCTGCCGTCGACAATGTCCCCGATTTCCTCAGATTGACCGGTGGAGTCGGCCCTCACACATCGTCCAGGATGAGTTGCTGAGACCCCGTTGGCCGTCGATGACGAGGATTGGCAGAACCAGCCGACCGGACAGTCGTTCGTATCGTAACACTGTCGGCCATTTGAGACCGCGAGCGCGTACGCCTCGCATCCATTACACACAAAACCGCCGCGTTTCTGGACACGGATCCAGTAGTAGGTCGTGTCGTTTTGGCAGTAGTTCCTGAGGTTGCCGGCCTGTGGAAATGCGAACTCGTGGCAGGGGTTCTGGCGAAGATCCGCACGATATTCGGTGATGTTCGTACAGTCATGGGTGCTCGTAGCGTTGGTCACACCACAGCCGTACGAACTGAGGCTGCCGCAGTTGATTGACGTACTGGGCCGCGAGTAGATATCGAACTGGAAGAGGCTGTCGTCGTTGCGTTGGAAGTAGAAGTGTGGCGCGAAATAATCCCTCGAATCATCGACGTCCTCGTCAATGGCGTCACGCGCTTCAATTCGGTACCAGTGATCGCCGTTGGCCGCCATATCTTCGCAGTTACCCGTTACGATTTCGGCGTCTCCGATGGAGTTGCGGTTGTCGTCCAGGCGGGTCACCACATAGGGGTTGCTGCAGGAGTTCGCCATATCATCGACTGTCCAGTCATCGATGTCTCCGCAGGGCGGCTCACAGCGCGGGTGCTCAGCGAATGGATGACCGGCATTCGCGGTGGTGCCACAGGTGTGCTCAGTACCGAGAGTACAGCCACCCGAGCCGTCGCACTCTTCGTCGTAGGTGCAAGCCAGGCCATCACCAGGGCCACCCACGCTTGGGTCACAGGCTGTATTGACTGGACGTGCACAGGTCTGGTTCGCTTCGGCGTACGCATTGTCCATGGCGCAGGCGTTGTTGCAGAACGCCGGACTTCCGCCACAGGTCGAACTACCGTCACTACAGGCGCCCGCACCGTCGCAGTGCTCGCCCGTGGTGCACCACGTGCTATCGTTGCACGGGGTTCCATTTGAGGGGTAGGTCGTCGTACACCCACCGCTGCCGTTGCACACCCTATTCGCAGCGCAGAAGCCCTGGTCGTCGGAACAGGTGTTGGACTGGCCGGTGCACACGCCCGCGTTACACTGGAACCCATATGTGCACGGGTCGTTATCTGGGTCGGTGCACGAGTTCCCGGTGAGGTTAGAGTAAACGCACTGGTTTTGGGCTGTGCACTGGGTGGCGACGTAACACTCATGTACGCCGACGACGCAGTCACTGACACTCCCGCAGCAGTCGTCGCACGAGACGCCCTCGATCGGCCAATCGCAGAAGCCGTCGTTACACACGGCGCAATCCTCTGGGCAGTCGACTCGTGTTTCGTACCCGGCGCTACAATAGGTGTCGCCGCAGGTCGCGCAATCTTCTGGGCAGGTCTGCCCAGTCTCGCCGCCGCCGCAGGTCCCGTCACCGCACGAGGTCCCCTGAACGCTGACGTTGTCGAAGTGGGTAGCCGGCAGCATACCGTTTGTCATGAACCCGAACCCGCCGTGATAGAGCGAACTTTGGTCCGTGATGGTGCTTCCCGGAATCAAAATGCCATCTCGGTATGCGGACAGTACTGTACCGTCGACTACGAACCTCAGTGTGTGCCAGGCGCCCTGAATCGAGCTGGTGTTCACGTTTCTCAGTGTGGTCAGTACCCCATTTTCCATCCGTTGGATTCTGGCTTTTGGGGTCCCGCCAGAAGTAATCGTGAACCGATAGAAGTTGTCCGGGTCGATGTAGCGGGCGACAATTCCGACTTGCTCGTTGTCGGCAGCGAAAACATCCACTTCAACGCTGACACTGGTCCACGAGAAGTTACCGAAGGTCGCGATTGTTCCATAGTCGTTGAGAGGGGTACCGGCCGGTGAGTTGTTGTGCGCTGTCGCGCGGCTCTGGACCAACTCGCCGTTGATCGAAGCCCAATCTGATGGAGCCGATTGATTCGCGCGCGAGTCGATCGCGACGTAGCCCGGATCCGAGCCCATTCCATCAGTGTAGGGAAGGACCATGTCACCGCCAGGAATGACTCGCAAGCCATCGAACGCGACCAACTGATTCCAGTTGGATCCCGTCGGCGTCAGCTTGTACTGGTAGAAGCCGATTTCACCCGTGCCAATTCGTCCATCACTGGCCGAGACCAGTTCGACGCCATTGACGTACCCGGTCAAGCTGTTTCCGACCACCTCGACCGTCATGTTTACCCAATCGCCTGCTGTGAATGGCGATGTAACCGACACGCTATCCAGCGTCTCGGTGATGCCGTTGACCTTGGCGACCAGGCGCACCTCATTGTTCAGATTGTCGACCAATAGACCATAGAAGTTGTCCCCATCGCGGACTCGGGCCAAGAGCCCAAAGATACCCGTCCCGTCTGGGGAGACCGCCGAGGCTGTTACACCGTAGTCTCTCCAGGTCTGATCACCATAGTAGGAAATGGACCCCGAGGGCACCGGGTCAGAGTCGCCTCTGCATGCACCCGAGCACGTGTACGCGCTCGTGTCATTCGTTACGAAGTTGGACGGGATACCGGCCGTACCTCCTCGGCGTGTGATTGCCCACGCTGGCGGCGAACTACCCGATTCCAAGTCTTCCGCTCTGAAGCCCGGATCATCGTCCGCATTCCAGTAGAAGGGCAGGGCGATGAACTGGTTCTCGGGATCAATCACAAAGTTCGCCAGGATGGCGAGATCGACCTTGCCGATGAAAGGCAGCGTGTTCTGATTGGTGCGTCCAATTCGGAGTGGTTCCGTGTTCTCGATCACCGATTGACTCAGGTCAGTACTCCAACCTCGGAAGGTGCCATCCACGTAGATTCTCAATTGGTCGTCACTGGTGTCGCGGACAGCCGTGATCCGATGCCAATTCCCGTCGTTGATGGCCATAGTCGAGACCACAGACGACGAGTTTCCGAGCACGTCGGTGATCTGGAAGTCCGGTCTGCCGGAGTTCAACGTGAGTTGGAATCCCGAGCCGCCAGGCCCAGAGTCGTTGGCCACGATCGCACCACTCGTGGCGCTGGTGTTGACGATGACGTCAATCGAGAGGGGCTCGTTGGCGCCGAGATCGAGATAGGCAGGAATGGGATTTGTTCGGTCTCTGTCTGCGAAGCTCAGCTCCACTTCTTGGTTGCCCACGCCGTCGAAGACGAGCGATCGGTTCGTCGGAGCGCTGGCACCGTCGACACCGTAGTCGAACAAGAGCGGAGCCGAGGCAGTGGCGTGCAGCCCGTCGCTGCCGCTATCAGCGATTCCCCCGGCGATCGTCGATGCCGCGGAACCGGCGGGCCCATCGTTGAACGTATAAGAGATGATGTAGTCAGGACTCAGGTTACAGGAATCGATGGCCGGCCCACCGAATACTTGGACCTCGGTTACGCCAAAGCCGGTACCCTGATAGCTACCCGTCTTGGTGATAACGACCGTATCTCCGACAGTCGGATTCACAGAACCCGGCGTATTCAAATCCAGAGAGGTATAAACAATCGGTGTCGGGCTCGCCGGGTTGATCCCAGTGGCGGTGAAGACGTTGGTGGGGCCGTCGCGTACAGAAAGCGTCAGGTCGGAAAGGCTGCGCGTATTCGCGTCCGTTCTGTTCCAGATGACCACGCGATCCACTCGATACCTGGAGCCTAAATCGATCTGGAGTTCCCCCTGCCCACTGCATCTCGTCGTGACGATGTTGTTGACGCCGTCAACCGTGCCGTCGGTTGCCCTTTGGGGGCTGCCCGTGCAGGCCCCACCGGGTATGGTTACAAGGGCGCTCTCGCTTAGAATCTCTTGAGAGACCGTGCCGCAATCGAGCACCAAGCTGATAAGCAGGATGACGTCGAGGATGTCGTTGCTGGAGTCGAGATTCAGGTCTCCTGCGACGACGAGGTCCTCCTCACCCAGGATCTTTCCGATGAGCGCGTTGACATCGAGGATGTTGATGAACGTGTCATCGTTCACGTCGCCGTGGGCGCGAAGGTAAAAGATCTCGATCAAGTCCTCGTCGACGACCGTGCCATCTGACTCCTTCAGAAAGACTCGAATCACGTTCTTTCCGCTTACCAACAGATTGTTGATCGCGAAGTTGCCCGTTGTATCGGTATTCGCGCTGATCGTGCCGATCTCCCGTTCCCAGAGCTCCACGGTCGCTGTGAGTGTATCCAACGCGTTGGCTGTGAAGGCGACTTCAATGTTCACGGGAAGTGCATTGACCACCGTGCCAGAGCTGGGCGAAATGATCGCGATATTCTGTGCTAGAGCTGACCCTGTAAACGAAACCTCGTCGAAGCCGAAGTCCGATCCCAACCCGTTGTACTCGGTCGCATGAAAATTGACCTGCACGCCACTCGAGCCAGCGTGATTGGAGATATCAAAGGTGTAGGGTTGCCAGGTGTCCTTCTTCGGAATGCTGATTACTTCACAAGGTGTTGGCCGGCCACTGCAGTACGGCGCATCACTCTCGATCTCAATGAAGTAATCCTGTTGAGGATCGTCGGTAGCAAAGGTCGTAAAGCTAATCTCGAGTCGGTCGAGACCAGTGGCATCAACCGCCTGCAGGTGCACACGATCTTCGCTGCCGTCACCGGGGTTCTCGAAGTCGCTGGTCCAGTAGGCGCAGCCACTGGGATTGGCCGGGGGAATACTGCCCGGTCGCGACGTCGTCAGGACAAACCCTGTCGCGTTTCCGCTCGTGGTGGAACCTTGCGAGGCACAGCCTGCTGCTCCGAAGTTGAACGATGTGGGAACCGCGGGATTTTGAGCGTTCGCGACCGAACATACCAACGCCAGCGAGGCTGACAGGCAGAACGCGAAGGACAATCGCCCAATCCGACGGAAAGCTACGGGCCGTACCAGTCCAGACACGATCAGATCGTTTTCGATCTGGCGTGACTCAATGGGACGCGACTCGATCCGGGCCCTTGATGACGTACTCATGGCGCCGACTCACTATTTTAGAAGCTGAAGAACATGGGTCAGGCAAGCTAGACCAAGCCGTAGCATATAGCAAACCGCGAGGCTCAGTCCAGGAATTTATCCGACTCGGAGCGTTGAACCAACTGGGGGTACTGCAACTGTGCGTGCACTTTAGCAATATTCTCGTCGAGCGGGTACTCACGGTGACCAAATACAGGCGCTGCTACAGGTAACTGGCCGGTCAGTTTGCACGGCGCACTCACCGCCGTCACAGGATTCGTAACTGTAGCCGCAAGAACTACCAAAGTCGGGTACCGTGAACTCGAAATCAGTGAGAGTCTGCCACTCGGTGCCATCTGAGATCGCCAGGCTGCCAGAGTAGCTCCGCCCGCAGCCGACCTCGTGGACGATGGCGATGCAGTCGCACTCGGGTTCCTCTGCTGGACAGGAGTAGGCGGTACAGAATGGATAGGACACCTGGACCTCCCAAGCGCCCAGTGTATGACCCAGAGCTGGATTCACGAGATCGCTCAAGGAGCCCACTGAACCCGAACTCTCAGACAGTACGAGCTGGTTCCCCAGGTCAAGTTGTCCGCCAATACGCGCGTTTGCGTTGCACTCGGTTTGGTTGCTGTCATCATCCCGCGGACGTGCTTCGAACTGGACGTCCGCCGCACAGGCGTCGATCTCAACCCGACATGATCCTGCTTGGGAGCCGACACCGGGACAGGCGAGAATCGCCACCGTGCGGTTGTACTGAGAGACGCGAACTCGCAGTGAACTGCCATCGTCGCCCGACACAATCTCACCGGCTGGTCCAAGCGACTCGGTTCCG
>CAZDBH010000038.1:0-10530 GCA_964503485.1 uncultured Bradymonadales bacterium
CGGTACCCAGATCCTGCGTTGTGTAGACCGAGGTGCCGTCGCGTCGAAGCAGTACTTTGTCTCCCTCGAGTCCGAGTGGCCCCATATCGCAGACGATAGCCCCGTCATCGAGCTGTTTGAACTTGCCCGCCTCGTGGCCTTGCATGACGACGTCTTTGCCCAAGAGATAGGTGTTGGACTCGTAGTAGACCTTGTCGAAGCCGACGCCCAACCGTTTGTAGGTTGCATCGAACCCGTCAAATACCCACTGATTCATGGTCTTCCACAGCGATACGACCTCGTGGTCCCCGGCCTCCCACTTCAGCAGCATCGCCTTGGTCGCGCCGCCTAGCTCGCTTTCATCGTTGAAATACCGGTCGGAGTAGGCCTTTGCGAATTGTTTTGCTAGGGCCCCCGAATCCAGCCCCTTGGTTTGCTCTGCAGGCTGCTCGGCGACCCAGGCTGAGGCTTTGGACTTGCCGGCGTCGGACTCGAGCCAGCCTTGGTATTCCGTAGCCAACTCGGTTGAAAAGCGGACATAGTACTTGCCGACCAGATGATCGCCCTTCACACCTGCCGATTGAGGGGTTTCGCCCTCACCGTACCGTTGGTAGGCCAGCATGGACTTGCAGATATGGATACCGCGGTCGTTGATCAGGTTTACGCGCGTCACATCGTGGCCGCCGAACTCGAGTACACTTGCCACTGCAGCACCGAGCAAGTTGTTGCGGACGTGACCCAAATGTTGGGGCTTGTTGGTGTTCGGAGCGGAGTACTCGACCATCCAGTGTGACGGATTGGGTACCACGTTTGCGCCAAACGCCTCGGAACTGAGCGCTTCAGATACGACCACTCTGGCTCGCTTACTCTTATCGAACTTGAGGTTGACGTATGGGCCGACCGGATTGACCTCGGCGATGATGTCTTCGGCTGTCAGTTTGTCCTTGACCAGCTTCGCCACTTCCTGGGCGATTAACGGAGGCGCCTTGCGTAGTGTTCGCGCCAGAGCAAAACAAGGAAAACCCACGTCGCCCATCTTTTTGTTTGGTGCATCGGCGATACCGATCCCGGCTACGGTCTCCGCATCGACACCCATCTCAGTCAATGACTGATTCTTGAGTTCCTCGATCCGCTTTTCGATGTCTGCAACGTTCATTTGGTCCTCGTGCATAACCAGAGCGGGCGGACTCTAACTATGTCGCTTCGCACTGGCAACGATTCATCCGTTTTTCTGCTTCCGGGGATTTGCCGAAGGCTAGCCCGACGGGTACGCCTTGCGCTCTCTGATCATCAGCCGCCACAGGAAAAAGGCGAGCACGATCGCGAAGTGACACATCAATGAGGGAAGCGACGGGTCGATATCGGCAATGACTACCTGGGCGAGGAAGGCTGGTATCATGAATCCGATGATTCCGATTTGCAGATCAGCGATGTGGGCTCTAGCGACCTTGTCGTCGATACGAACCATCGCCAGAGCACCTCCCACGATCAGGCTACCCAACCCGACCTCGTAGTAGATGCCGAAGACATGCTCAAAGAGTGTGTCGTGATAGAAGGTCGCAATGACCGTGCTGCAAACCGTGCCGATCACAAAGCTCTGGTCGACTAGAATCCAAACACAGATGAAGACGGCAAACAGCCAAGCAAACCGGACCGCATTCTTGATGCGTTTACTGGCGGTTCCAGTGAATTCCACCATCAGACTCATTGCGATGGCCGGCAGCCACAGCACGTCGCAAAACGCGATCCGCGCGGCCAGAAGGTCGTGGGGTCGAGCACAGACGTAAACTTCGGCGAATTGATATCCGGCGAGGACCACAAAAAGCGCAGCGACCAATTGACGCACTCGCTTACGACCAGGTGAGTACAACACCCAGATCGCGAGAACGATCTCAATCCCGCCTGTGGCAAGCGATAAGAGGGGTGAGTACCCGTTGTCCATCGAAGTTGTCCTAATTCAGAGGAACTGTTGCTGGCCGGGTGCTTAGCACAGGGATAGAAGAATCGCAAAGTGAACATGGAGGACTCGATGGTCGAATGATCGGGCTCAGAACGACAGTATCGGCTCGGTAGGCCACTGCCATGCGTTGAACCGGCCGGCAACCGAGAGAGTACCCGTCGTGTCGGATTGGATTCGGGCGTGGACGGTTCCACCATACTGGAAATACCGCCACTCGCTGTCGCCACCCAGTTTGAGGAAGGTATCCGCTTCGACGAATCCGGTCGCGAAGTAGTCGGCAAAGGTGAAGTCGGTCTCGTTGGAGGCTTGGACCGAGTAGGTGGTGGCGGCGACGATGCCGTCGTCATCCCATGAGAAGGTCACCTCACCGGGAACGGACTCATCAACGTCGAAATTGTTGATGTCGCTCATCGTGACCTCGCCCGTGATGTCGACCGTTCCGTCTGAGTCGAGGTCGATTTCCAACACGTGCACAAGACCCGCATACAGTGTCAAGCTGGGGAGTCCGGGCTGGATCGCCGAATAGCCGGCCTCATATTGACCCTGCCGAGTCTCTTCAAACACGGTCTCTTCGCCATCTACGATCAGGGTTACCGTTGCGTCGCAGCCCAATGACGCCTCGGGGTTCGAACCGGAGTTGATATTCACGAAGGCTGTGTCTGCACGGTTTTCGAAGCGGTCATCGTAGAAGATCGCGGCAATCACACTGGCGCCGTTCGGTGCGCAATCCGGCCAATCGACATCAGAGGTATCAACGGTGTCAGCGTCCCCATCGGGAGCCGAGACATCCGCGACATCATCTGTAAGGTCGGGCACTACGCCGCCATCGTTGTCGTCCGACGTGTCGTCATCTCTCGAGTCGTCGTAAGGCGATGTGTCAGTGGCGGACGCATCGCCTTCAGGCAGATCGGCAGACGCCGAGGCGTCATCCTCACCCATGTCATCGCTATCTACCGAGTCGCTGGCGTCGGGGTCGTTCGAGCTCGGGTTTGACGTGTCTTCCGGAAGACAGCCGCCCATCGAGGCGACAGTCAGTGCAAGTAGTAGAGTTTGAATTCGAATCATCGTGTTTCTCCGTCTCATCCTGGTCTGGGCGATCACATGATCGCCTGCGGCGCTCCCCCAAGAGAGTTCGAGATGTCAATAAGCAGGATGCATGCCAGCGGAGGGCACTGAGACTAATCGGTATGCTGCTCGACAATGATTGGAGGATCTCCCCAACAGTCTCGGGCAAACAGTGCTCAGCCAGTGAGCAGTGCCAACCACCTGGGCTGGCCCTACCCCAGGAACACAGGGCCTTTTCCAAGACACCTGGTTTCGTGCACAATCGAGCATCTCGTTGCGAGAACGAATGGTGAACAAAACAGCAGGAAAGGACGTGCCAGGGAGCAAAGCGCTGACTGTTCGCAGGGGTAGTAAGAACTCGGTCTGGCGTCGCAGTCGGCTCGACCACATCCCCGGGTCGAACGGATGGCCGGTGATCGGCCACACTTTCACCTACCTCCGCAACCAGGAACGCTACAGCCACGACATGGTCGAGAAATACGGCCCTGTCTATCGGACAAACGCCTTTATGCAGCGCTCCGTCAGCACGGTCAGTCCTGACGCGGTACAACTGCTCTTGCGCGATCCAGAAAAGATATTCTCGAGTAAGCTCGGGTGGCACCACCTCATCGGGCGCTTCTTCAGACGAGGGCTGATGCTCCGGGATTTCGAAGATCACCGGATGCATCGTCGGATCATGCAGAAGGCCTTCACCAAAAGCGCACTCAAGTCGTACCTGTCACTCATGAATCCGGTCATCGAAGACGGTGTCTCGGAATGGGGGCAAACTCCAAAGATGCTCTTCTACCCGGCGGCAAAACAGCTGACGCTGAACCTCGCCGGTGTCGTGTTTGCAGGATTGCCTTTGGGGCCACGCCTAGAACGCGCCAACAAGGCATTCATCGATTTGATGTGGGGGAGCTTCGCCCTGATTCGGTGGCCGCTTCCCGGAGGCCGGTACTGGCGTGCCCTTCGAGGCAGAAAGTACTTGGTGGACCTGTTCGAGGGGTTGATCCCAGAGAAGCGGAAAGGAAATGAAACCGATATGTTGGCTCAGCTGTGCAGAGCTGAGTCAGATGACGGTGAACGCCTAGACGATGAAGAAATCGTGGACCATATGGTCTTCCTCATGCTGGCCGCACACGATACGACTACCAGCGCACTCACCAATCTGGTCTGGGCCCTTGGCCGCCATCCCGAGTGGCAGGACCGCCTGCGAGAGCAGTTCCTCGCACTCGACAAGCCACATCTCGACTACGCCGATCTCGAGCAGCTCAGCGAAGTCGACCTGGTGCTCAAAGAGACTCTCCGCCTCCATCCACCAGTGACTGGCATTCCCCGGATGACGCAGAAGGAATGTACGATCGAGGGCATTCGAATACCCGAAAAGACCGTTATCTGGCTGCTTCCAACCGTCACGCAACGCCTCGAGGAGTACTGGACGAATCCAAACAGCTTTGATCCAGAGCGTTTTTCAGATGAGCGGGCAGAGCACAAACAGCACCCAGGCTTGTGGTATCCCTACAGCAGCGGTGCCCACATCTGCTTGGGAATGTCGTTCTCGGTGGTTCAGGCGAAAGCGGTTCTAAATCAGCTGCTGCGACGCTACAGAATCTCGCTGTCCGACGGATACGAGCCCAGACGCCAGTTGATTCCGTTCCCGAAACCGGTCGACGATCTGCCCGTTACGTTGACGCCCCTAGCCTAAAGCCCAAGGATCAGTCACAAACCACGACATCGCACCGGGACTGAATCGCGCCCTCGTCGTCAGTGGTCGTCAGACACTCGAGCCCTGCTTCACAGGGTAGTACCGCACAGTCGCCGCCGCGCCTCACGGCATCTTCGCAGGTCCGACTCCGATCAGAGCAGTTTCCGGATTCGCAGTCGGCATTGGTTTCACAGCGGTCGCGAATCGGAAGTAGTCCACAGGTGCCGCCCAGACACATGACCTCGAAACAACCGGAGGCGTCGCAGGGCTCACCGTCCACAGGCAGGGCCTGACAGCTGCGAGAGATGCATCCGAAACCCGACGGGCAGGCGTCACTGCTGGTACACGACTCACCGGGTGCTGCGATTGGGGTGCAAACACCATCGAGGCACCGGTTGCCCCGGTTTCCACAGGGTAGGTTGTCATCGCAAGCGGCGCCTGATTCTGCGGCGCGCTGACAGGTACCGGCATTCGTGCCGCTCGTCTCACAGAACAAATTGTCGTTGCACGGGTCACCGGCGGAACACGATGAGCCGAACGGCGCTGACGGAACGCCGCAGCGGCCCGACAGACACCTCAACCCTGGTTCACAGGCCTCGTCGACGGTGCATAGGTCACTGCGTTGCCCAACCGGTTGGCAGGTTTGTTCCGCGCCGCAGTATAGAAGCGCCGAGCAATCCGCATCAGCACACGAATCACCCTCCTGCGCCCGGCTCTGACACACACCGCAACTTGTACCCTCACCGATGGCGCAATAGCTATCTCCCTCACAGGCGAAGCTACTCTGGCAGGTTTCTCCCTGCAGCACGGTGCCAACCACGATCTGCTGACACGCCAAACTGTCGAAGGGATCGGCTAGACAGCTTGACTCGGCCTCAATCGCCTCACGGCATCCGATCAATGAGGGTGTGTCCAAATGCGATTCATCACCGGCCTGGTCGAGCAGGGTCTGCGTGAAAGCGTCCTGCGCAGCGGGATGGCAGTAGCGGATGCCTTCGCCTTCACCGACTCCGGTCTCATCAACGCACCGAATGGCGAATTCACAATAGGCGGACATCATTTCGTCGAGGGCCTCTTCGCTCGGTTGAACGACGCCTTCGTTTTCGTCGACAGTGTCCTCAGTTCCGCAACCCAAGGCTAGGCAGACTATGAACAACGATGATGTCAGGGACACGGCAGCAATCTTCATATCGGCCTCCAGCCCAAAGCCTGCTAGAGCGCAAGTTGCTTGGCGATAATGACCTTCATGATCTCGTTGGTGCCGGCGAAGATTCGCTGAACCCGGGCGTCAACAAAGGCCCTGGCGATGGGGTATTCGGTCATATAGCCGTAGCCGCCGAACAGCTGCAAACACGTATCGACGACTCGGCCCAGCATCTCTGTCTGCCACAACTTCGCCATCGAGCATTCTTTGACCAAGAAGTCGCCAGCAACGTGCAGGGTAATCAACCGGTCGAGAAAGTGTTGCCCAACTTCGACTTCGGTGGCGCATTCAACCAGTTTGAACTGGGTGTTTTGGAACTTCGCGATGGGTCGACCGAAGGCCTCGCGTTCTTTGCAGTAAGCGATGGTGTCAGCAACAACTTGGGCTGCGCTGGCTTGGGCTCCGATCGCCACGCTCAGGCGCTCCTGCTGAAGCTTCTGCATGAGCATCAAGAAGCCACCACCTTCGCCTCCCAAGAGGTTCGAGACGGGGATTCGACAGTCCTCGAACGCCAGCTCGGCGGTATCCTGTGACGCGAGCCCTATCTTCTTCAGCTTCTTCGACACGTGGTAGCCCGGCCGGTCGGCTTCGACGAGAAAGAGGGACAGGCTGCGGTGTGGATCATCCGACAACCCCTCACTTCTCGCTGCAACGATACACAAGTCGGCGAGTGTTCCGTTCGAAATGAAGGTCTTGGCCCCGTTTAGGACATATTCGTCACCTTCTCGTCGAGCGGTGGTTCGGATGGCCGCCAGGTCTGAACCCGTTCCGGGCTCGGTCATGGCGAGCGAGGTGATGACCTCGCCTGAGGCGCATTTCGGAAGCCAATAGGCCTTCTGGTTCTTGTTTCCGAACGTGTGGATATAGGGGACGATGATGTCCGAGTGCAGCGAAATCGCGAGACCCGACTCATAAATCCGCCCGAGCTCCTCGAGCACGACAACGGAGTGAAGAAAGTCGCCTCCTGGGCCACCGTATTCTTCTTCGAGCCACGGACAGAGCAAACCCGCCTCACCCGCAGCCTTCCACACCTCCCGCGAGACAACACCGTCTTCCTGCCACTGGGCCTGATTTGGCACAACTTCGCGCTCCATGAACTGGCGGACGCTCCGCCGAAAGATGTCGTGACCTTCAGAAAACAATAAGCGCTTCATTGTGCAGACCCGTCTCGAGTTGGATTCTCCCAAGGCAACCTACGGCCAGCTGAGCCCAACCTCAAGCCCCCAGAAGACTCGCGGTCAGCTGACCTCTCTGATCGTATATCAACAGGTCGATAAACGACCGATGCTAACTGGCGGCCGGGTCGATTTTCGGCATCCCATATCGAGCCAGCAGGTTCGGTACAGTCAGCCCCGGGCGGTCCGAGAATTCCTGGGCAACGGCCCGCACATCGGCGAGAGCGCTCTGGTCGTCCCCGGTCAGATGAAGCAGCTGAGCCCTGAGCAGTTTTCGGAAGCCTCGATCGAGCAGCTCGGTCTTTAGCATCCCATCGGGTGAATCAACCTGGTCGAGGAGTTCAATCAACGGTTGCAACCAGGTTGAGACCTGAGCCGCAAGCGGCTCTAACTGGGTGTCTGAAGACACTTCAATTCGGGGTGGAACACCGTCAATGAGCTCTTGCAACCGCACATTGAAGTGACAGCAGGATGGGACGGGTTTTTCAACAATGGACTCGGCCAGAAGCCCTCGAACGTCATCAAAGTCGATTCCGACGTTGATGTAGAACCAGCCATCGCTGCCAGCATTGCCTCGAGACAGCTGAAAATTGAAGACTTGTCTTGTCGACCCGTTTCGCCTGTAGAAATTAAACCCGGATTTTCTAAAACTCGCTTGCTTGGCGATGGGAACAGCGCCAAGGCGTACGACGTGTTGGATGAGATCACGGGCTTTCACAGCTCAACCAATGTGGACCTTCGCCCGTTGGGCGTCAATGTCCCCAGAAGACAGATCCGACGGAACCATGGCAAATCAGCTCTTGTCACACACCCTGTTCCTCGGGTAAGCACCGCGATGGTGCGACACTTACAAAAGGGACACACAGTGCAGCTTCCGGAACTGCTCCTGCCAGCAGGAAATCTCAGCAAACTGAAGATGGCAATCCGCTACGGCGCTGATGCCGTCTATGCCGGCGCATCTGGCTTTTCGATGCGTCCGGACGGTGTTTCCCTCGACCTAGCGATACTGGCTGAGGCAGTCCGGTTTACCCACGATGCGGGCAAGAAGTTTTACATCGCCGTCAACTCGCTGCTCTTCGAGCGGGATATGCCCAAGCTCGAGGGGTGGCTTCGCGAGACGGCGGACATCGCTTTCGACGCAATCATCTTGTCTGACCTCGGCGCGTTTTCGCTTGTCAGAACGCACAGACCGGAGCTCGATATCCACATCTCGACCCAGATGAGTGTGGCGAACTCCCACTCGGCGGGTCTCCTGCTCGAGTTGGGCGCCAAGCGCGTCATCTTGGCCCGCGAGTGCTCAATCGCAGAAGCCTCCGACATCGCCAAGGCCACGAACGCTGAGATCGAAGTGTTTGTCCACGGTGCGATGTGCATGGCGATTTCGGGCCGCTGCCTCATTTCAGCCTATACCTGCGGCCACAACGGATCAGCTGGCGACTGCAAACAGTCCTGCCGCTGGGATTGGCAGCTCGTCGAACGGACTCGGCCCGATGAGCGCTTCGACGTCTACGAACAGGACGGCCAGACCGTCTTTCTCGGCTCACGCGACCTATGCCTGATCGAGCACATACCCACCCTAGTTCAGTCTGGTGTGTGTTCGCTGAAAGTCGAGGGCCGAATGAAGAGCGAGTACTATGCCGCGACTGTCGCACGTGCTTATCGCGAAGCGCTGGATTCCTACGCAGCCGACCCAGAGGGTTACAAGTACGACCCCAATTGGTTAGCTGAACTCGAAGCGGTCAGTCACCGACCCTACGGAACGGGATTCGCCTTTGGGTATCCGATGCAGGACCCACTGTCTCTACAGAGCCCAAGGGCTCGGGTCTCGACTCATGAGCTGGTCGGCTACGTCCACGGTATCGAAGCGGGACGCACCTTGGTCGAAGTGAAGAACCCGTTCCGACCGGGTGACGAACTGGAGTGGATCGCGCCCAATTTGCCGGGCGGGACAGTCAGTGTGCAACACGTCTGGGACGAAGACGGGTTACCGCTCGAACGCACCGTGAGTGCCAGAGTGGTTCGGGTCGCGTGGACGGATCAGCCAGGTGGCTTGCCCGGCCACGCCATCCTACGCCGACCCAAATGAGTTAACTCTAGTCCGGAACCCGCCGAAAAGTCACCGCAGCATCTCAGCGAACTCTCGTTCAACGAAGTAGGTCCGCCAAGTCAAGTCGGTACACGGGCCCGTCAGCTCCCACCGAACCGCTTGTGCTTTCCAGCCCCGTCACGAAAAGCGTGCCATTGGCTGTAACGACTGGAAACCGGTAGTCCACCCTGACCTCGGAAGTCTCCCCCAATCGAGGTTCCAGCAGAATAGGCACGATGTTCCGCCGAGCGGTGTTCAGAGCGAACAACCCGCCGTTTCCTACATAGATCAAATAGTCACCCCACCAAGTGGCGTCACGTTCGAAGTAATGTATCGAGTCGAAGGTGTCGTTTAGCCTGAACCCGGTGGTTTCAATCGCTTCAGCCAAGTCGTCGACCACTGCATTCTCGTAGTCAAAGAAGAATGGGCCAACCCGTGTAGTGAAGAGGACCCCGTCAGAATCAAAAACAACCGAACCCGAAACCTCTGTTTCGTTACCCAGCCACGTCGCCTGATTGGTTTCTAGGTCGAGCCGCCAGATCCTGCCGCTCTCAACGAAGATCACAGTCTCGCCGTCGACCCCGAATTCCCAAAACTCGCCAACATCGCACCCGGCACTCTCGAGCGTCGTCACGACGCTGGCGTCGCCGCCCGCCGGAATCCGATAGAGTTTCGTGTCCGGGGACGACTCGGTTTCCGTGACCACTACGAAGAGATCCGAACCACTCAGTCCGTAAGCCCACCAGCCCTGATCATCGGTCGGACTCTCGAACGCGACGGTACTGAGCTCGCGCTCGGTTTCGAGGGAATCAAAGACATGGTACACGACCTCTTCACCGTCAACTTCGGCGTAAGCAACAGCCGCTTCGCTGACTTGGTAGTTGAGCGAATCGAAGCTCAGAGGAAACGAGTAATTCACCCTCTGCCCGCTCTCTAAGTCTAAACGGTGGATGGTCGGATCCCAATCTCGATACTCCAGCCAGTACACCACGTTTCCCCGGGCCTGCACCCCATCGATGAGTTCTCCACCGAATTCATCGAGTCCGGAATCGAGACGCCTGGTCAGCTCATTGTACTCTTCGATGTCGGCAGACTGTTGATCCCCGACATCTTCTCCATCACTCATCAAACAAGCAAAAAAGGTCACGGGAACCGAAAGGACGAAACACCACAGTATTCTCATAAACATAGTTCCTCTCACATGTCATGCCAGCGCACAACGTCACGACTCCAACACAACCGAGGATAACGCCTTTAGAGTACGGTGTAAACTTAAAATATTCCTAGGCAGTTATTGATGTAGATCGGAGGTCAGTAGAGAAGGGAATTCGGAGGTCAGTAGAGAAGGGAATTCGGAGGTTAGTAGAGAAGGGA
>CAZDBH010000038.1:10630-30963 GCA_964503485.1 uncultured Bradymonadales bacterium
GGCTTTGCTTCGGCCTTAGGAGCCTTCTCGGCTTTCGGCTTTGCTTCAGCCTTTGGCTTCGCTTTCGCTTTTGGAGCAGCCTTGGCCTTGGGTGCCTTACCCTTCTTGCCACCCTTCGCTTGCTTCTGCTCGGGCTTCCCGGTGGCCTTTGCCGCGGCCTTCGCAGCTTTCTTCTTTTTGGCTGCGAGGTTTTCGGCAGTCTTCGCCTCGATCTCATCGATACGAGCCAATCGTGCTGTGCTCTTGCGGATTTGGGAGTCGAGGTGGCGAACTTTTACGTGTCGGTTCACGACTTTTTCGGACAGGCCTTCTCCAGCCAGACGCGCGCGAAGTGCGGTGACGGCATTGGTGAGGCTTTCTTTGGTTCGCAAGTGGTTTTCACGGCTGTTGGAGCCCATGTTCTTCTCCTTCTGATGTGGCGCGCGGGTCCGGCCCGCCTGCGCCAAAGTCGCGGCACCATAGTCGCCAGGTCTTCGTTTTGCAATGCAAAAAGCAGGGAGGGCTAATCTGGCGAGCCTTCGACCGGCCTCAGCTAACCCCTTGGCCGTCTCCCGACTTCAACGACGGCCTCAGCATACGCCATTGCTGCCGCCTGACAGGCGTCCAGTGTTCCGGACAGCCAGGCCGACGCGAAGTTCGTCTCGCTTGGGGGTGGGGCAATGTCGGCAGCTGTGACGTCGGCGGCCTTGAGGGCCGCATCGAGCGCCACAGTCGCTTCCATCGGCGGGGCGACTAGATAAGCCATCGAATCGTATGGCTGAAGGCCGGCTTCTTTCGAGAGATAGTGACCTAGGCTCGAGATGACGTGTGGAAAGACGGCTATCGAGCCATCGTCGTTGGCCGAGTAGAAACAGGCGTCGTGTTCCAGGCATCGCACGATGGCGCCGAGCCCCTCTTCAATTTCAGCCGGATCGGCGCCAGCAATGACGCCCAAAATCTCACCAGAAAGGGGACCGCTGCTATGGCCTGCGCCGGCATAGAAGGAGCGAGCGAATACGACGTCCACGGGCGCCTGTTTCGTTGCTTCGTCTAGGGCGACATAAGTGGAATCGTCCTGGTCGCATGTGACCAGGCCCAGCGAAGCATGACGCTCCGGGTCTGCCCCGTAGGCTTTGAGCAAAGATGGATGTGCGTAATCAATTCGGCGCACCGAGAGGATCGTCGGGTAAATCGGTTCGAGAATCATCGTTTTACCTCCACCAGTCGGGTGCGGGCCTGCGGTGCGCGATATCCGGTGCCCGCGGCTTCGCCCAGCTCACTGGCCAATCCGCTCAGATCGAGATTCACGCCCGAAGTGCCCTGTTTCATCATCGCCCCAGCCAGTAGGGCCAGGCGATGTGCCGCCTTCTTCACGGGTGTCCCGCGCTCGTGAATGTTGGACATCATGTTGCGGTCGCTGTCAGTCTTACCGAGGGCGGGTTCGTAGACGAGATAGGCTGACAAACCATCGCCAGTGCCCAGCCCTGGGCGTTCACCCAGCAGAATCGCCGCAACTTTGGCTCGTACGGTTTGCCCGATTTCATCCTGCAACCACACCCGGGCATACTGCGCACACATTGGCGTGCCTACCCGCCATCCGCGCGACTCACACTCCTTGGTAAAGGCCTCCAGCAGGGCGATTCCGGACCCCATGCAAGCCACTGCAGACAATCCGTCGGCCAGAATGGGCTGTATGTCCACGCCTGTTGCCGCCTGTTGCCGCAACGCCGCCAGAGATGCCTCGTCCAAACGGCGACCCAGATCGGGCCGCAGCAGGAACTCCCGATGGTGTTCGACTCGTGATTTGAGCGACAGCAGACTGTTCGAGGTGGCCCAGCCCTCTGGCAACACGGTATCCACGGCGTTGTGAGCGACAGCCAGCTCAGCTTGGAACTGCAAAACGACATCTGTCGCGTAGCGCGTGCCGACTCGGCCAATCCCGACCATCGCAGTCGTGTGTTTACTCGCCTCTTCTGCGAGGCGCGAGCGGGTTCGCTTGGTTGGGAACACCCGGGCAGGAGGTGGCGTGATGCTTACCGGTACGGGTGCCGGACCGAGCGGATTTGTTTCCCCGAGTCGGATCCGAAGGGCAGCGATCAAGTCACGGGTAATGCTCATCTGATCACCGTTGCGTCGCCGAATCTCGGTCCGGGTTTGTCTCCGTCCATGATGCCCACCTCGTTGAGCCAGGCGTCGAACTCCGGCGCAGGTCTCACTCCGATCAAGCCGCGCACCGAGGGGACATCATGATATGAGGTCGACTGGTAGTTGAGCATGATGTCGTCGCCCACAGGCATTGACATCAGGTAGGTGCAACCGGCCGCACCGAGCAGTACCTTCAGTGCCTCCAACTCGTTTTGACTCATGCTCGCGTGATAAGTGAAACACGCGTCACATCCCATCGGCAGCCCAAGAAGCTTGCCCATGAAGTGGTCTTCGAGTCCCGCCCGCGTGATCTGGGGACCAGATTCGAGGTACTCGGGCCCGATAAAACCGACCACCGTGTTGACGAGAAAGGGGTCGTAGCGCCGAGCAAATCCGTAACAGCGCGCTTCGAGGGTGAGCTGATCGGCTCCGTGGTGAGCGTCCGACGAGAGAGCGGATCCCTGGCCTGTCTCGAAATACATGAAGTTGGGACCCTGTCCGGTTCCCATCGCCTTCATCTTTTCGTAGGCCTCATCCATCAGAGGGACCGAGATACCGAACGCCTTGTTGCCCTTCTCGCTGCCCGATAACGACTGAAACATCAGGTCCATCGGACAACCGAGGTCCAATGCCGCCATTTGGACGGTCACATGCGACAAGACGCAGTGCTGGGTCGGAACCCCATTCCGCTTCATCAGGGCATCGAGAGCGGTCAGGATCTCCGCGGTCGATTCGGGTGAGTCGGTCGCCGGATTCACGCCGATAACGGCATCGCCACAGCCGTAGGCGAGGCCATCCCGGGTGCTGTAGATGATTCCCTCGACGTCGTCCGTCGGGTGGTTCGGCTGCAATCGCGACGACATCCGACCCGGCAGGCCGAGCGTGTTGTTGGCGCGGACGACGACCTCGCATTTACGGCCCACGACCATGAGGTCCATATTCGACATCAATTTGCAAACGGCCGCGGCCATTTCCGGGGTCAGGCCGGGCGAGATCGAGCGAATCAGAGGGCCGGTAGTCGTGGTTTCGAGCAGATATTCGCGGAACTGGCCCACTGTGAGGTGTTTGACCGCGTCGAAAGCGCGCGCATCGAGTGTGTCTTCTACAAGGCGAGTCAACTCATCACTCTCGTAGGGAACGACCGGATGTTCGCGAAGCTCGGCGAGCGTCAATTCACTGAGCACGGCGCGGGCTGCCACGCGCTCAACGCTGTCTCGCGCGGACACACCGGCCAAATCGTCGCCCGATTTGGGGGGATTGGCCTTGGCCAAAACCTCCTTAACCGACTCGAATCGATAAACAACGCCCCGTATGGTCGACGATAAGTGCATCTGGCCCATGAAACTCGTAAAGACGAAGGCCGACTTTCGATCAGAAGCGCGCGGCTTTCAAGAGATCCGTATCAAAGTCTAGCGCTAAAGCGTCCTACTCCGCCCGCTCCCAGAGCAGGACGGCCCCGATCTGCCCATCCGGGCCAATCGCTTGGACGGTCAGGAGGTCCCCTTCGATGCAGTAATTCGACGTTCGAGGCGCTTCGCCCTCGGGGGAGAGCGTCGAGACTCCATCGGCGACCGAGAAGGTCCCTTGATGGGCTCGTTCTCCGCTCGTACTAGAGGTCCAAACGCAGTGGGTGTCGGTTGCCGCAGTCGTATTGCTCTCATCGTTCAACGAGTCGCACGGCAGTCCAGCCAGGCACTCGACGGGTACGTTCGCAACGGTCGTCAGCGACCTATTCTGCGAAACCTCGTACGACCCATCCGCTCGAAACACGGCTGTGCCCCCGAATTCGGTGGTTACTTCGACGGGGTCTCCCTCGCAGCCAGGAAAGAAATTCGCCAGCGTGGGACCGGCCAAGCAGCTGATTCCAGTCGCCCGCCACGACCCCACCAATTCGCCGCCGCAGGTCGCGGGCTGAACATCAGAACAACTTGGTGTTTGAGCCACAGCCAGCTCAGCCCAAGTCAACAACAGTCCAACCGCAAACAAGCTTGTCCACCAATACCGCATCGTTCTCTCCGTGGTTTCAACGGACACTACATCATCCGGCTGCCTCGCTCCAGTGCACGGAAAACGCGATCCGAAACCGGTCCCCAGTAGAACGTCGATCAAAATTTTCGAGAACCGACGGGACATTATCGCAATCAGTGCTGTTCAAATGGTTATCTTTCTGATAGCGCAGTGGCCCAATTTCAGCCGCCGCTGGACGGTCGATAATCGGGTGTTTATTGTTCGCGACGGCTGACGCAGGGCATCGAGCCAATTCGGTAAGCGATAAGGAGACTTAATGGGCCTCATCTACACTATTCTGCCAATGGATCGCCAATGCACACGGTGGCTAACCCGGCTCGGGATCGAGCACCCCGAAGATCTGTCGGCCAGTCGTTATCCCACAGTGGCCGAGGTAGAAGACGTCGTGACGGGCCTCAGCGACTGCAACGTGACCATCGAGCACGACGCCGATAAGCGAGTTTGGTGCGCCGAGATCACACCCAAGAAGGACAAGAAAGCAGCGCCGACTAAGCTCTTCGTACGAAACTACGTGGCATACGATGAGCCCTGCGCACTCTACTTTATCGACGGTCACCCTCGCCCCGTTTTTCAGGTGGTCGAGAGCATTTCACGGTCCTGCGGAACCTGGGTTCTGGTAGATAACGCAGAGACTCGTCCCGTCGTTGTCGAGGCGGGCAGCAGCCCAGACGACCTCGCCAAGCACTACCTCAAGATCACCAAGAATTGACCTTGGCCTAGTATGCGCCCAGTTCCCGGGCCAGGAATCACCACACCGTGCCGGCCATGATTGAGGCTGTCGCCCAACTCTTCGCAATCATCGGTTTAGGAACGCTCTGCACCGCAGTTGGCTTCGTGCCTTCTCCGAAGAAGACGATCACACTTCTCAACCGATACGCACTGTACATTGCGTTTCCTCTTCTGATCATCGCCAGTCTCTCTAGCGACCAGCTCGAGCTGCGCAATCCCGGCGCCTTCATTGCGGTCCACGTCCTTTCTGCGCTGCTCATTCTATTGTTCGTCGCCCTCGTCGGTCGCTTCTGGATCCGCGATACTGGTCGCGCTTTGGTTGTGGCCACCGGAGCGATTTTCGGCAATATCGCCTACCTGGGCATTCCCTTCTGCGCGGCGGTGCTCGGTGACAAAGCAACCAGCGTTGCAGCCGTCAGCGCAGCGATCCACATTGTCATCGCGATGACCGCTGGCGCCGCTTTTTTGGCCCGTGCCTCCCAGACCCGACAGGCCTCCTGGCAACTCGCCTTCACCCGCGTGGCCAAACAGCCCCTGCTTTGGTCACCATTTCTCGGCCTGTTGTTGCGCATTGCCCCCGATCTGCTGACGACATCCGTCCGATATGCCGCAGTTCCGATAGGAAACACTGCTGGCCCGGTCGCACTTTTCATGCTCGGCATCTATCTGTGGATCAACAGAAGGCGGGTGACAGAGGTTGGTGTGGACGCCGCACTGATTTCGGCAGCGAAACTCATTGTCTACCCGGCAATCTCTTTGGCCGTCTTGATGGTGGTGGCCCGCTTCTCCCACATCACGTTGCTCGAGGGCCAGGTCTTCATTCTGGTGGCCGCGATGCCAGTCGCCATCACGACGTTCGCGCTTGCTGAAGAGTTCAAAGCGGGTCAGGCGGAATTGGCGGCCGCCATCGTGGTTACCACGTTGGCGGCACTGGCCCTGTTGCCGGTGTGGGCCGCCTGGCTCATCTCCTTGCCTTGAGCGAGTTAATCACAATCTGATTGCCCGCGCCCGATCCGCATCAGCCTGAACCCAGAAACCGTCTCGGTGCCATCAACGCTGTTGCGAGCATAGACGCGATCACAGCCTTCCCCACGATAGATGACGTTGTCCGTCGCGAAGGTGCACTGGGCCTCGTCACACTCCCCTCCAATCGGAAGGTCCGGCATGGGCTCTGGAGGACATTCAATGGGCCCGCAGCCTGCCTCGATTTCCGGCCGGACATGGGGCTCGTAGTCGAAGGGGTTTCCCAGAACCCACTCGCGCGAATTGCCGATCATGTCGAAAAAACCAAATGCGTTGGGGATTAGCTGACCGACTGGACGAGCTTCCGAGTCCCGACACCAGCCAATTCGCTCCACACAGCTCGGATCGTCGCCGCAGTACCAGGCCGTAGAGGTATTGGCCCGAGCGCTGATCTCCCACTCGAGCTCATACGGCAGGCGGTATCCCTCGCAGTCGCGCGACACCACAACCGATTCGCAGTCACCGTCCAGATGCCCCTCTGCGCACGAGATGCATGCCTCCAACCCCTCCCGTTGAGAACGAGCGTTCGCGTAGCGCAACGCATCAATGAAACTCACTTCCACCGGACAATTAGCGCACCCGACCGGAATGTCGATTAGGCGGGCGTACTCCTGCTGGGTCACTTCGTTCGCCGTCATGAAGATGATGTGCTGCAGGGTAACCAGAAATGCAGGATCGTGGGGCACGTTCCCGCCGCGGTCATCGTCTGCCCCTACCGGCTCATCCAAGACGATGCCCCGAATTGCGATCAGTCCTTCGGGGGCACACGTGCTATTCGTACACAAGTTGGTTACGCAGTCAGCCGACGAATCACAGACTACCCCTGGCCCGCCGATGACAAAGGGTAGCGAATTGGTGCGACGTGTGCCGGCCACTTCGTACAAGTAAACCCCACCGTAGGTGGGCTCCAGATGCGAATCGGTGCCATCGACCACGAATGACCACGGTCGCGAATCGGAGTCCGTCGGGAACGAGGTCATCCTTACCGTTGGAATAGTGCTTCTGATGGCTAACCGAGGTGTCCAGTCGGAGCTCGATTCCACACGCACTCTCTGATTGGGCCGTCGGCTGATGTTCCAAGGGCACACCGACGACAGCAGTCCACCGCCAAGTTGCACCTCAAACTCTGCCTGGTTTATGTCCACCTCAGCTACGAAGGTCGCAAGTTCTTCAGTCGTCAGGACGCCGACCGCCTCGGCCCGGCCGAACTGGTCGGTTGTGGACCGATAGTGGCCTACGGTCTCGCTCTCCATAAAGGTGGCGTCATCACTGGAAGCCGACCAATGAACCTCGACACTGGGAACCGGATTATCAAACTCGTCTGCCACTCGAGCAACGAACGGAGCCGGAAACGGCTCCGCCACAACAACATGCTGGTCCAGGCCTGAAATCGCGTCGACATAGTTCGGTGCACGCGGAGCCACGTCGAAATAGTGGGTGGTTAGGGCGGAGGTACCGCTGACGTAGGCGTCGACCCATTGGGCACGAGTTCCCGCCAATGTACCAGCCACAAACTCCGCTGAGACCAGTCCGTCCCCGTCGGATGTAGTCACCTCGGCGTCGATCGAACCATGGCCGCCCAGTTGGCTGGCGTGTGCGTCCAGGGCCAAGTCGGCGCCGCCGACAGGAAGGCCGCATTCGCCAAACACCTGAAACTGCAATGAAACAGATGGGCATCCCACGATGGGGCCATCACCTGTATCCGAACAGACCTCACTGCCGACTATCGGCGCCTCATGCACAAGCTCAACCGACGCAACGTCGCCGGACGGTTGAACGCAACGGGTCGCTTCCGCATCGCCACTCGTGGCCACTAAGCTCACTGAAGAACAACCGTCGACAAATCCTTCGACCGCTGCGACCCCATCACCATCGGTCACTAGCTCGGTCGCCTCGAGAATGAGGTTTCCCTCGACCTCCGCAAAGGCCACCGGAGTCGCTTCGACCGGATAGCCCTCGCTGTCCAACGCCCGAACCCGGAACGTGGTTGTTCGCCCTCGAGGAGTCACAAAACAGTCTGTACCGCTGTCGAGAAACTCCAGCTCGGCCACTGGCTGAGGTATTGCCGTCGCGAAGATGGTCGCGGTCGCAATCGTGCCGCCTTCGACCGTGGCATCCGCCTCGAGGGACTGCCTGCCGACTTCCCGCTCTAGAACCCACTCTGTGGTCGCGACGCCTGTTTCATCGGCGTCTGAAGACCAGGGGTCCCCACCAGCTGAGAACCGAACCCCAGCGCTAGGGACGGGATTGAGAACGTCGTCGTAGACGAGGACAGAAACACCTTCAGGCACGGCTCCTCCCGCGATGCCAACTAAGTCGTTTCTCACTGGGACGACAAAAGACGGCAAACCGGGCACCTGTTCCAACGAGAAGGATAGGCTCAACTCCGGATAGCCAATCACCGATACCTCCACAACGATGGGACCTGGCACTCGGCTAGCCACGACTGCATTGGCTGCTTCACCGGTTTCTTCGGTCGATACGACAGACCCAGCGGTCAGCTGGAGCGGTCCCTCGGGGCCAAGAGCTGTCCAACGCGTCGCGATCTCTGGCAACTGGCCACCGCGGTCACCGATGAGGCGGATTCCCAAGAGCTGGGACTGCTCTCGTGGACGCAGCATTTGCGAGGGGTCGTCGTTGTGCCCGCCCCCCTGGACGTAGACCAGCTCGGCGGGGATTTCGTGTTCGCGTACCAGCTCAAAGTCGACGACTCGATTCTCGCCCGACACGACGGTCACCGTCTGATCATCAGATTCGAAGCCCGGTACCTGAACCGAGACGACGTATTCCCCGGGAGCGCACGGTTCCGACAGGTAGTGGCTGTTTCGGTCGGTCACGCCCATGCAGACCGTTCCCGGATTCCAGGAGGCGGAGCCAATCACCGTGATTCCCGACGGATCGGCCACATCGATCGAGACATGGCCTTCGAGAAAACCGGGCTGGCGAGACAGGGTGAGGGTCGGCACTGAGAGCACGCCGCCCGCCTGGAGGTTCTGATCTCCGAGACCGCTCGATACGTACCCTGCATGACTGGCGTGAACGCTGTAGCTGCCCTCGGGTAGACCGCTCAGAGTCCACCGTCCACTTTCGTCCGTGAGTCCCGCGGCCGAGGTGCCCACCACATTGACGACCGTGCCATCGTGGGTTGTGGCGTCCTCGAGCAGCACGACCCCCTGTAGGGACCCACCAACAGGCTGCAAAATGATCCCATCGACGGACTGAGTTTGCCCGCTCGAGACGCTAAAGGGAGCGGAAGCGCCCTCGCCGAACCCAGGCATCACAGCCTCGACGAGGTAGACACCGGACGGTACCGCCTCAAACTCGTACGACCCGCTCCCTTCTGTCAGTGCTTGGCGCCCATCCAGGCCGCTCAGCGTGACGGTCACCCCAGAATGCTCGGCCCGCCCTGAGAGGATTACAAACCCCTCGACCCGTCCGATTGAATCGAGATCGGCGGGGTTCTCGGGTCCGAGCTGGACGGCCGGGTCGACGCCGCAATCCTGGCACGCGCTCCACCCCGAGCCTGAACAGATCATGGTACCTGTCTGAGCTTCTCCGCAGGCGCATGCGGCTTCTTCACCACTCTCGCAGTTCGGCGAATCACTACACGCGAAGAGAAGGAGGCCACATATCGACGCAAACAGCGGAATACTGGCGATGTACCCGATTTTACTACTCATTGTCCTGTTCAGAAGACTGCTGTTGGCAGTGTAGCGAGTTTGCCGGTTGAACGATAGTACGCCCAAGCTAGCAGCCGCAGCCTGGGCTGAGGCAGTTCAGATCGATGTCGAGCGTGTAGTCACCATTCTCGTCTGAATCGACCCGATCGTAGGCGTCGGCTTTGATGATGTACCAACCGTCTTGTGGGGCCGTGTAGCGGGTGAAGTCCTCGTCTGTGCCGGCAGCCCACTCATCGGCGCACACGGATTCCGTTTCGCAACCCGATCCGATGCAGGCAGTGTCCGAACGGAACAGCACTAACACAGGATCGAATCCATCGAATGAGTCAACGTCCATGCTCACGGTCAGCGTCTCACCCGCTAACATGAAGATTCTGTAGAAGTGATCTTCTCCGTCGGAGTTGGCGCAGCGTTGGTCGGTGTTTTGCGCTCGGTACAAGTCGCCCGACCGCAGGGTTCGGTTCTCTGCCTCTCCGCGGCTCACGACCAGGGCGTCGGCACAGCTCTCTCTGCTCTGGGCTCCGTTGATGCAAGCCGTCGCCGGAGGTGCCACACAGCTCGTTGGTTCCACGCACTTGTTCTCTTCGCCACAGACTCGTCCATCGATGCAATCGGCGTTGCTCGTGCACTCGACGCATTGTGACCAGGTTCCCCGGTGGACACATCGCGGATCCGAGCTGGGACAGGCCGAACAGCTCGCCCCGCACGCCCCGTCCTCTGCGCACACCTCACATGACATGTCCTCGCAGGTCTCGTACGAGCCACATGAACTGGCGTTGCACACACACCCGAACAGAATTCCGGCGCAGTCAGGGGTCTCGCCATCGCACGACCAACAGAAGAAACTACAGTGGTCGGGGGTGTTACACGTCCTGCACGTACCAGCGTCGCACCACGATCCCAAGCCACAGTCGAGACCACCGGAGCACTCGATACAACGGCTGCCGTCGTCTGAGCAGGAATTGCCATCCTGGCTGCAGTCTTGGCAGCTACTGCCACAATGCAGGTCGTCATTGCAGCTCTGGCAAGAGCCCGCATTACACCACTGACCTTCGTTGCAGTGGGCTGACTCTGTGCATTCCACACAGGTGCTTCCACTACATCCCAGATCACACGTTTGGCAGGAGGCTTTTTCGAGGTCCGTCACACACAGCTCATTGGCGTCACAGGCGTCCGTGACCACCCAGTCTTCCCACTGAAGGTTGCTGCTGCCGCAATCCGCGGTCGTGCCAGTGCAGTATTGGAACTGACTGCGACCCGACGCGTCCCCACCACAGAGCTCAGAGTCGCACCGAAACTCGCTATCGGTGGTCACCGTTCCGCAACGCTCGGTCGACGCCATGAAAAACCCCGAGGCGTCGCAGCACGGATCACTAGGGGCACACTCGGGATTGCATACGTCGTCTTCAGCCCTGTTCGCGCAACCGAAGCTGCACCAACGATCGATGTACTCGTAGGAGCATTCGCCGTCGGCGCAATCCCCGATTGCGTCGTAATCTCTGAGATACTCAGGCCCCAAACAGTAGTCATTGTCTGGGGCATTGCAGGTGATACTGTCGCACGACCCAGTCTGACAGGCGCCATCGGAACAGCCGTGCAGGCACAGCTCGCAGGTCGCCGAGCTTTCGGTAGTGGTGCACAGCTCATTCGCCCCGCAAGTGTCCAGCGTCTCACGGTCCTCCCAACGAAGCAGGTCAGTGCCGCATTCAGCGGACTCCCCAGAACAGTAATAGTGCTGCTCTCGCCGCTGGGGAATCCCACCGCACGTCGTACCGTCGCAGGTATACTCCACCGTCACCGGTTCGGCGCTGCAGCGATAGTCCGTACCCCGAAACTTGCCTGAGTCGCAGCACGGGCCGTCAGAGCAGTCCTCGGAATCGTTCGAGTCCGCCTCGTCCGGGTCTGCCTCACTATCGTCAACCGAGAGGTCTGTTTCAGGGTCGTCCACACCTGAAGAATCATCTGCCTGCTGCGACTCGTCCGGGTCGCCGATCTCCGCCGTGTCGTCGTCGCTAGAGACGTCCGATTCCACCGTGTCTGTGGGTTGGCTGGTCTCACTGTCGTCTACTTCGTCCAGGCTCGTTGTTTCGCTATCGGAGGTCGTCGTCGAATCCGCGAGTGGCTCTTCATCCTCATCAATGTCTGATGGGAGTGAGCCCTGGTCGGGCGTGTCGAGCGAGTCAGTGATTCCTTCCTCATCATCGGTCGCACGGATATCCGCTGACGGACAAGCAGCCAGAAGAACAGAGACGAGAATGAGTAAATACAGGGCGTGACGCACGCAGTATTTCTATCGCAACAGGGTAACGGAATTCAAGGAGCCGAATATGGGTACGCGTCTTCTGATTGATCAAGCGCCCTGCGAAGCGGTGGGAGTTTCACACGCGCGAAGCTAGAGCACCTGGCAAAGCCAGGTGGAGCCGTCCACTCCTCTGACCCCTAACTCCTAACCCCTGGCTAGGCTGTTTCGAGTCGAATCGAGACTTCTTCCCCAAAGTCCATCCACAGGTAATTGCGGAACCCGGGTACCAACTCTTCGAATTCATCCGGTTCGGTGATCGGGGCCCAGGTTCCGGTGTCGACGAACACGAGATTGCGATCGAGTGGGACCAGCCTGGGGGAGTGGGTGTGACCGAATACGACCGCCTGCACAGGAACCAGCTTGGCGATCTTCTTCGCAACGATCGGGAGGCGTTTTTCGACAGTGAAGATGTTCTCGCCCCGGACAAACCACTCGTAGATGAAGTACGCCAGCGGAAAACAGGTCAGCGGCACCATGATCTTGACCCACAATTCGACTGGCAGCAGAGACAGCATGAACGTGCCGAGAATCATGCCAACCGCCATCGCCAGCCGGTCCAGCCAGAACTCGCGAATGATCCAGAAAAACTTGCTGGTAATCGGTCGTCGTGCCAGGCGATGAAGAGCCCAGACCGTGGTCGGTTTGAGGCCGTATCGGTCAGCTACGCCTGCGAACAGCTTCTTGAAGTCCGGCGGTGAGACGAGCAAACGTCGCTTGGTATCGAGCATCTTCGAAATTGCCAGAATCGATCCAATGAACCACGGCGCGACAATTGTTCGTTTGGTGAACGCGTAGAACCGGAAGAAGTGATACACGTAGGCGTACAAGTTTAGAATGAAGGCGCCGCTGTGGGGGTTGAAGTACCCCATCCGGCTCATCAGATATCGGTTGCTCAGGTTACCCATAGCCAGCGCGATCTCTTTCTCACCGCTGACTGTAACCACCGGCGAGAGGACCGATCTAAAAGACGAGTAGAAATCGTATTGCTGGCCGTGCTCGACGTAGATTTCTCCCGGCACCAGATAGAACCACGGCTCGAAAATGAACTGCTCCCGGTCGAACGATACGCCTTCCGCCTCTGCGGTTCTTTCCACCGCACGAACAAAAGCCTCCTGAACGCCCTCGAAATGCAACTCTCGATCGTGATTGCCGATGATAAAAACCAGCTTGTGGCCGGCGCCCAGAAAGCGGGCCAGTGTCGACAGATAGACTGGGTGAAACTCGAAAATCCGATCCAACTTCCAGATTGATTTACTCTCTGTCGGATCCAGGCAGCGCTGACGTTCGATCGGGGCCACAGGCCAGGGTGGATCCTCGGGGACCTCGGTCACCAGGTCGAAGTCGAAGATGTCGCCATTGAGTAAGAGGGTAAGCTGCTTTCCCTCACCCTTCTCCACGAAGCGACTGACGAGGGCATCAAACTCGTTGTCGAAGATGAATCGTTCGCTCTTGAAGAACTTCCAGTGATCAGTGTGCTCCTCGCAGTCGGCAAGGTGCAGGTCCGATACCACGAGATAGCTGTTGTTGTGTGATGGCTGTGACGGCATGGCCCCCGACCACGTGCCCAAACGTCTAGCGAGAGCACAATGTTAGCGAACGATCCCGACTGTGCCAAAAGGGGGCGGTCGAGACAAGCCCCACGCTCAAGAAAGACGGCGGACTCTCTGAGCCAAACCGTACTCGGACCTCCTTGACGACCCCACCCCACAAAACTACTGTCCGCTACAACGAGTTCACGCTGATCCCGCCCACAGGATTGAAGTTGAGTCACCATCGCTCCCACCTCCGTGATATGACGACTCGCTACTTCGCTCGTGCTGGGGTCCTAGCTCTCCTGATCGCACTCCTGCTCACCGGATGTTCAAACTCCGAACAACAACCATGCCCCATGGCAGAAGAAGGTGTGCTCGACCTATCGGGCTGGGACTTCGAGAACTTCGGACCGGTCGCCCTCGACGGTGAGTGGGAGCTTTTCTGGTCTTCCTTGGTACCACCACAGGCTTTTCTGCCAGGTCAGACGCAGTTGAATCGGGGCTTCTTGTCACTGCCGTCGATGTGGAACGGCCACATGCTGGCGGGTGATCGCCTCGGTGCCGACGGTTTTGCCACGTTCCGACTGCAAGTGATCCTGCCCCCAGACCCGGGCCAACTCGCTTTCCGCTTTCACTCAATGGGCACGGCCTACACTCTATACGCCAACGGCCACGAGGTCGCCTCCGCTGGCGTCGTGGGTGCGACTCGCGAGACCTCTCAACCCGATTGGCGGCCCCTGGTCGCCGACCTCGACCTCGACCTCGAGGCAGAACGGCTCGACTTGGTTTTACAGATGTCGAACTTCCACCATCGGAAAGGGGGACCCGTCGAGAAAGTGGAGTTCGGACTTTCAGCCGATCTCAATGAAAAACGCGAGCGAGCTGTCGCTTTTCAGATGTTCTTGGCAGGGGCGATTCTGATTATCGGGCTCTATCACCTCTGCCTGATTGTCTTTCGGCGCAGAGACAGAGCGCCCTTTTTGTTCGGCCTCTTTTGCCTTCTCTTGGGCCTGTACACACTCCTCTCAGGCGAGCGCTATCTCGCCACGCTCTTCCCCGACATGTCGTGGGCCGGCCGAGTGCGATTGACGAATCTCACTTCGTTTCTCTCGCTCCCGGTATTCTTGATGTTCATTGATTCACTGTTCCCGAAAGATCTACACCGCTGGCTGCTGCGTTCCATTCAGGTCGTGATGCTGGTTTTGATTCTGGGCGTTTTGGTGCTGCCTGCTCGCATCTACACTCAGACGATACCCGTGTTTCATCTTTTGACGTTGATTGGCTGCGTGGCGATCACCGTGACCTTGATACGGGCCTTGATCGCCCGCAAGGGCGGCGCCGGGGTCCTGTTCGTCGGATTCGTATTCTTCATGATTACAATCATCAACGACGTTCTTTACGACAACCTGATCATCTACACGGGGCAGTATCTCTACGTCGGTCTGTTCGTCTTTATCTTCTCCCAGTCCGTCCTGCTCTCACACCGATTCTCGAAGGCCTACCAGACGATCGAACAACAGACCCAAGAACTCGCCCTCGCCAACACGACTCACCAAAAGCTCGAAGCAAAGTTCCTGCAAGCGCAGAAGATGGAAGCAATTGGTACGCTAGCAGGCGGCGTTGCTCACGACTTTCGCAACCAGCTAACCGTCATCGCGGGATTCACGGGCCTCTTGATAGAAGACGAAGATGCCTCGCCAGAACAGTTGGAGCACCTCAGACACATCCAGGACGCAGCAGCTCGATCCACAACCCTGACCAGCCAGCTTCTGTCGTTCAGCCGGAAGCAGATTCTCCAGCCCGAGCACATCGATCTAGACCGCGTTGTCGCCAACGTGGCCGGAACCCTGTCGCGAATGCTGCCCGAGGACATCAGAGTCGAGATCAAACGCACAGTCGGAGGGGCCTTCGTGTTTGTAGACCGGGCCCAAATGGAACAGGCCATCTTGAACATGGCTATCAACGCCCGCGATGCGATGCCAGAGGGCGGAACGCTTCGTTTCAGAACCGGGATTATCGAACTCGATGCAAGCGAGATCGCCCATGGACGCGATCCCGGCAAATACGCGGTGCTCGACATTCAGGACACCGGGTTGGGAATGGATGAAGACACTCGAAAACAAGTCTTCGAACCCTTCTTCACCACCAAGGAACGCGGCCGAGGTACCGGACTCGGCCTCTCGATGGTGTACGGTCTAGTTCAGCAAAGCGGCGGTTGGGCCGCCGTCGATAGCGAGGTGGGCAAGGGAACCGAGATCAGAATGTACCTGCCGTTGGGCGAGGAACCGGCCTTCTCCCCAAGCCCAACGCCGCCACCTACCCAGCTTACCGAGGGTACAGAGACTATTCTAGTCGCCGAGGATGATCCGAGCGTCCGCGAATTCATCGTCAAAGCTCTAGAGCAGTTTTCTTACACGATACTGGCCCCAAAGGACGTCACGCAGGCCCTCGAAGTGGCCAAGCAGCACTCCGGCAACATCGATCTGCTGATCAGCGATGTCGTGATGCCAACCATGTCGGGGCCGGTTCTCGCCGAGAACATCGAGGCCATTCGGCCCGGCATACCTGTTCTCTACGTGTCCGGTTATACGATGAGCGCCCTGCAGAAGCGCGGCGTGGTGAAAAGCGGGATCCACCTCATGACCAAGCCTTTCTCCGCCGAAGATCTAGCCAGAAGAGTTCGCGGTATGTTCGAGGGACAGCGTCCCTCTTCGTCCCCACACCAGTTAATCGGCTGATGAATCGACCTCGAAAGCGAGCTTCAGGATTGCTTCGAGGGATAACGTAGTCTGCAGCTCGAGGACCTCCAGGAAGATAAACTCATCCGCCCCATGGCCGCTGTAGACGTTGCCCGGAAGCGACGGTCCGAAGGACACTGCGCCCGGGAATAGGCGAGCGTACGTCGATCCTCGCTTACTTACAGGTGACGCGCTGCTGTCGCCGGTCACCGTCCGATACACAGATACCAACGCCTGCACGAGCTCGCTCGAAGGATCGACGAAATGGGGTTCGCCAACCCAGATATCGTCGACCTGAACGAGCTCTGGGTGTACCGACTGAATTCTTCCAACCGCCTCGAGCAGCTCCTCGGTAAACGCCTCCGATGTTCGCCCTCTCGGACGACGCATATTGACTTCCAGTACCACCTGCCCATCAGCAATGTAGAGTTTGGTGGCCGCCACGCTCAGCTGGCCCATGAACTCATCCCAGTAGCCCACACCAAGGCGTTCACCATAGTGATCAGAGGCGAAGTATTGGTCTACGACAGCGAGCATCGTCGCGGCTCCGCCCGGAGCTAGAGGCACGTCGCGGGCCAGGTATGCCAGTAACCACATCGCGTTTTGTCCATCCTCCGGACGAGACGAATGAGTCGAACGGCCTCGAGCGATCACTTCGACGAGGTCCTCCCCCTCTGGTGAGGGAATGACGTTGACGTCCACTCCAAAATCAGAGTTTTCCTCGGTGTTGGCTACCAAGATCGGTTCCGCAGCCTCCCGGATTCGACCGGCCAGAGCCTCGGCGGTTTCGCCCGTAGGTGACAGGACCATCCGAGCCGTATCCGGGACTTGGGTCAGAAACTGACCAGACACGAGCTCCACCACAACCGGTCTGGCCTCCGATATCTCGACGCTCGTGTCGACCGGCGCGCTCAATCCCCACGCGACGAATCCACTCTCGCCGATGACAACCGGAAATCCCGAGTCGATCGAAATGGGGTAGCGCGGCATCACGATGCTCGCGGCGTACCGTCTCATACCCGCCCAGGCGTGTTCTTCGGCAGTCCCCATCGCCAAGACGATGTCTGCACTCGGTTCGAAACCAGCCTCCCGCATCATTGCCATCACAACCATGGCCGCGGCAATCGGCGCCTTGTTATCCTCGGTTCCCCGTCCCCACAGGCGATCCTCGGCCAGAACCCCCACGAAGGGCGGCACCGACCAGCCCTCGGGCTGCGCGCTGATATTGATGAAGGCGGGTGGATCGTTCACTTGGACCACGTCGCAGTGGGCGATGAATGACATGAGCGGCTGCGCCTCCCGGTCGGTGCCCGGAAGAATCAGTTCATAGGCGTCATGTGCCCCGCTTATTCGAAACAACAGGTCGTGTGACTCGGCCCACACCGCCAAATAGACGGACATTGCGACAAAGGCCTCGTTTTCCGCCGGTTCGGCAATGGCCGCGACCGTCTGGAATCCCAGCAACCGCTGGGTCAGCTCGATCACTTCGCTCTGTGCGCATTGCCCAACCAACTCCCGAAGGGCGGCGGTCCGATCGTCGGCACCTTCGAGGAAAGCCTGGAAACGCTCGCTGCGGTCGAGCGCGCAGCGTTCATCGCCAGGCTGAGCAACCGTGAGAGTTGGAAAGGCGAGAACGAACAGTAGGCCGCAGAGCCCGGCGATACGGAGCGTTACTGAATGTCGTGTCTTCATAGGTCGCGATGTACACGGACTTGACTCATACGTCCAGCCGCTGCGACGAGTATGCTTAGAGCCTTGCGCCTATAGCCTAATCACGGCCCCTTTGGAACCTCGAACACCGACAACACACCCTCAGTAGATCGATACATCCCCCCACCACTGTGGCCCACACCGCGGACTCGAACGAAGTCATGGGAATGGGGAGTCCAGAACGTGTCCATATAGGCCTGGTAGATGACGCCCCGATCGTACCGACACATGCCCTGAAACTGGGCTCGGCAGGTCGTATCGAGATTGGTTGGCTCGGCGGTTTGGGACACATCCTCGTCGCCCATCAGGTAGGTCACTTCGCGGCCCCGGTAGTTGGTTCGCCATCTCTCCAGCGACACAGCAGCCATGTAGTGATCCTCGTCGAGGTCTTCCGGCCCGTATCGATACTCGTTGTAGTTTCCACAGTCCGCTGCCTCCGGAGTCGAGAACACATAGCGTTCCCCGTTGAGGGTGCAGACTGGGTTCTTGGTGCGGCCATCCCAGCGCCGTTCGTCCAGGTAAACGTAGGACGATGGGTTCGCCACGATGAATCGGAAGTCCAAGTGGCTCGTACTCCGCCAACGATCAACCTCTGTGCCGACAGCATAGCGCTGTACAAACTGCCCACCGGCGGAATGACCCGTGATGATTACCTCCTCGAGATTGGGGTACCACTCTCGATTGGCGAGGTGCTCCATGATGATGAAATCGGTCACTGCGAACGAGGAGGTTTCGGTGGCGTCGTGCGAGTCGTACCCAGTCTTCCAGCCGCCCGAACCCCAGTAGGCTCGATCGTCGGGTACCTCAGCCAAGCACTCACCATCGTCACTGCAGTCGGTGAGATCGTCGTCCGTCTGGAAGTGGGGGGCGATAATGATGGTATTGCGGTCCGCACCTGCGCTCTGGGCTGCGTCCATCATGCTGTTGAAGTAGCTGTAGCCAGTTCGACCAGCGCCGTGTTGAACGATGACCGCTCGCTGAATATAGGCGCGTCGTCCGGCCCGCCCTGGTGAGAGCGCGTAGTTGCGATAGTAGTACATGTCCACATCACCGGGCAGCTCGAGGGTGCTCCGGCAGTTGCTCGCGGCCCGATCCACCGGGTACGGGTCGCTCGCGGTATCGCAGGGGGTTGGAATCCCCCGGTCGCAGGCGTCGCCCGGCCCACCATCGTTATAGTCACGCTGGTCGGGGTTGTACGTCGCTTCGCAGTTGTCACAGGCGTCACCGTGCCCATCGTTGTCTAGATCCGACTGTGATCGGTTCGAAACACCGACGCAGTTGTCTATTCGATCGTCGACGCCATCCCGATCGCGGTCTGGAATGATCACAATTCCATCGACCTCAAACGCGACATCGGCTCCCGAATCAGCGTCCGTTACATCGTCGACACCCACGTCTTCAGCAATCTCGGCGTCGAGAACCAGATCCGGCTCGGCCGAATCGCCGTCTTCGGTGACGTCAGAGATGGTTTCTGCCTCCACGTCTTCCGACTGGTCGGCCACGTCAGCTGCCGAATCGGCGCTCCCATCAGCTTGAGCGTCGGCCGTCGTCTCATCGAGTCGGGCATCCTCGGCTACCGAATCGTGCTCTACCACATCGGCTTCGCTCTGATCCGGACCGCTGTCGCTGAAGACATCCTGGACGTCGGCTTCGCCCGCATCTTGCTGGTTGGCGACTTGTTGGTCGTCGATGACATCTGGGGAACCGGCGTCGGGCCCAACTTCGCCGCCAACGTCACCCGCCTCCGCCGAGTCGACCGAGGCCGATCCGCCAGCTAGGTCTGCATCACCGCAGGCGGCGCCTACGACGGATAGCAGCGTTGCAACGAGTAGAAGCTGAAGAGAATGAGGCGAGAGATTCAGGAGGCGATCACAATGGAACAACATTCAATAAACCTACATGTCGAGCCACCCGACACATAATTTACACTGTAACTGTATTTTTGCAAGGGGCGATGGGAAAAGAACCGAAAATCGTGCAGCTCACTCGGCCTATTGGTACGAGTCTGGAGGCCGCAAATCATAGGTTTCGTTTGGTTCATCATCGTCGGCCAGCATCGCAAATCGGCGAGTTTGTTCTCGGCGCCACAGAATGAAAGGGAGGGCAACCACGACGGCCACGCCACCGAGGTACAGAAAAAAGATCCATGCCTGGGTCGTCACGATCACATAAATCAGAACGCCCACGGGTAACGCGAACAGTCTGACGAGCAATCTAATATCCCGATATTGCATGTGTTTATCTCTAAATCAGAAAATCGGCTAACCAGAAGCACCAGCACGCCGAGCGCGCACAGTCCTATCAACGCTGAATCGCTGTTGATTTTATCGCATACATGCGATGCAGCGGCACACCACCTCAAGAGTATCGGCCGCGTTGGGAGCGACCTCACGGCCCAGCTCACCGTCCCATTATGAAGAATCTGCCATTTGCCATTTGCCATTTGCCATTTGCCATTTGCGCTGTG
>CAZDBH010000039.1:0-30775 GCA_964503485.1 uncultured Bradymonadales bacterium
CACGCACCCGGCGTAGCACTTGAAGGCGGTTTACTTATACTGTACTTTTCCAGTCTTGGTGCGTTGCCCCGACGTTCATTCACATGAGTAGCCCCATGCCTTTGCGAGCCTTTTCCGGCCTCTCCCTTTGCCTGACACTCCTAGCGGTGTCGTGTGGAACAACGCCAGGCGACCAGCCGATTCCAGAGGACGACAGACAAGCATACGTAGGCGGTGACGCAGACGTTGATGCCGGCCTGTTTGGTGACCTCTCAGGCGACCTCGAAGACGTCGATGTCGCTGGCACCGGAGATTCGACGGACACACGAGACGACCGGCTCGAAGACATCGAGCAAGACGCACCCGAAGACACATCGTCAGACCCGGACGCAACGGAAGAGGACACCGCACAGGATGCGGGCGGAGACCCTGACCAAGGCGATCCGGACGTGGTCATCGACCCGGACGCGGCCAGCGACCCGGACGTGGCCAGCGACCCGGACGTGACGACCGACCCGGATGTCGGTTCAGATCCCGATTCTACCTCTGATCCAGATACTGTTTCGGATCCCGATGTGATCGACGATTCGGATGCGGGCGGTCTACCCCCACTAGAACCAACCTGTGGGTTCGTGACCAATGGGACCGCCGAGACCGGTAATACGGACGGTTGGACAATGCGTGAAGGCGCTTTCGAAGCCGTCGAAGGCAGCCGTTCCACACCGTCACCTCATTCAGGCACCTACTCGTTTTTCGCCGGTGAGACTGCCGCGGCTGAAGCGGCACAGACGATCGATCTGAGCGATTGGGCGACCCATATCGACGACAACGACTTGTACTTCGTGTTCTCGTCGTACGTGAGGACCTGGTCGGGTGACGACAGAGCCGTGCTAATCGCCATCGCAGAAGATGGAGCGGGCAATGAACTCGGTCGTGTTCAGAGCCCGAAGTCCAATGACGAGTCCTGGCAACTGGCCACGGTCGAGCTTCCGCTACCCACCGGAACCCGCGCCGTCGTGGTGGTCTTACGCGGAGAGCGAAACCGAGGAACTGACAATGACGCGTACTTCGACGACATCGACGGATGCATCGGTCTCGAGCCGGCACCGGCCGATCCGAGCGACCTGCGAAGTCCGCCGTACCTGATGTGGGTCACTCAAACTGGCGTATGCGTGCGATGGGAAACATCCGATCCGGTCGTGGGAACCGTCCACTACGGACTCGACGAGGACATGACCTCGGAGGCGAGCGAAGATGACGCGCGAACCACTCACGAGCTTCGACTGTCAGGCCTGGAACCCAGCAGTGAGTATTTCTACACGATCGAGGTAGGCGAGCGACAACTACCCATCGCCAGTTTCCGCACCGCACCGGCGGACGACGACGACTCGGCCTTCACATTCCTGGTCTGGGGCGACAACCAGAATGGTCCAGACAACTTCCGCCGTAACGTCGCGAACATGATGGAAGAGGACGCTGCATTCTCGATTTCAACGGGTGACTGTGTTCAGGCTGGATCCCGCGATGACTTCCGCAGCCAGCTATTCCGGCCGATCAGTCCCCTGGCGAGCGAGGTGCCGTTCTTGGTCGCTTCAGGCAATCATGAGTACTACTACAACCGGGACAATATCGCGCTGTGGGAAGAGTATATGTCGCAACCGGAAGGCGAGCACTGCTTTGGCTGGCGTTACGGTGAGGTCTTCTTCATGATCATCGACAGTGATCAGCCGCTCGGGGATGGCACTGCCCAGGCCAGTTGCATCCAAAATGCGCTCACATCGGAAGCCGCGACCTCAGCGACCTTCAGGGTAGCTGCCTACCACCGTCCGCCTCGCGTTCAGTGGTGGGGTGGGGGTTGGATAGCGTGGAATCTCATCAGGGTTTCGGAGGTCATGTCCTGGTTGGAACCCAAGCTCGATTCGCTGGGCGTCGACCTCATCTTCAACGGCCACAACCACCTCTTCCTTGCAGCGACTACCGATTCTGGCTTGGAGTACATCACCACCGGAGGTGCGGGTGGCTCGCTCGACACCGTCGGCACCTTCAACGAGGTCCAAGAATGGGACGAGATTACGACCCAGATACACCAGCATCACTATCTGACCGTGACGGTCGATTCCGGTGTCATGGAAGTAACCGCTGTCAACATCAACGGCGACGTGATTCACGAAGTGAGCTTCGGAGAAGAGTAACCCGCCGGCCCGAACCGACTCAGTCTAGCCCTCAGCGTTGAGCCAGGTCTTGATCGCTTCGGCGACCTCGTCGGGCGCCTCGAGGGGAAGAAAGTGCCCGGCGTGGGAGATGACCTGGTAGCGGCACTCGCCCTCGAAGGCCCTCTCGCAGCGATGGTACATCGCGAGTCCCATGCACTCATCCCTGCCACCCGCCAGCACAAGCCCTCGACCCGGTATGGATTGGGCAATCAGCTTTTGGGTCTGTCTGAAGCTGCGAAAGTGGCGGGGCACGTTCCGTAAGAAGGCCCGGTAATAGGCGAGAGCGTGCTTGGCTGTCCTGCCGGAAGCAAAAGTACGCTTTACGTCTGCAAGCCGGGCATGATCGATATCCCAGTCGGGGCTCCAATCGTGCCACAACCACTCGACAAGGGCGAAGTTGTCGGCGGCCAAGCGTCGTTTCGCCACAAATGGGAGTTGAAAGAACAGGGTATACCAACTCCGGCGCAGTTGGCGCGGGTCCCTTCTGGCGTTGTCTTGAACGATCGACAAGGGTGGCACGGACATAGCGACGATGGCCGGGAAGCGCTCCGGTGCCAACACGGCGGCAGCATAGCTGGCGACTGCCCCCCAATCATGGCCTATGAGCAGGGCGGTATCGTGGCCGAGTGCCCCGACCAACTCTGCCGCATCGCGGGCCAGTTCGATGATCTGGTAGTTTCCATTCTTGGGCGCTGAGGTAGGGTGGTAGCCGCGCATGAACGGAGCGACACACCGATATCCCTCGTCTGAGAGGCGGTCCATGAGCGGAATCATCGAGCCGGCGTCGTCGGGGAATCCGTGAAGAAACAGGGCCAACCGAGCGCCTTTACCACGCTCGAGGTAGGCGAATTCGATTCCGTTTGCGTTGACTGTTTTCAAGTGCGCTCTCGATTCGTCGTCTCTGGACAGGTGAATACGGCGCTTGGTCGAACAATTCAATACGACAGCCTCGAAAAGCACCGCGGCTTCCGCTAATCTGCCGCAAGCCGTGAAACTGAAGGAGTCTCTGTTGTTCCGCTCGCTCCCGCTCTCCGCTTTGGCCCTTGCCCTCGGGTGCATGATCGCCTGTGGCGGCGCCCAATCACAGGGACCGAGTGCGGTCGCAGCTTCAGAATACGCGAGCGAGGAGCCAGTCGATCTGAGCGGTGTGCTTCAGTTGATTCCTGCCGATATGACCTTCACCCTGATCATCCCGAGTATGGGACGCCTCGACGCCAGACTCGCCGAGCTGAATGAGCGCCTGGGAACGAACGTGCCCGGGTTTGGCAGTTTCCTGCTGTGGCTCAGAACTGAAGAAATCTGGTTGCGCGGCGCTGACGAGGATGCCCCTTTCGCCGTGATGGTCGCTGACGTTACCAGTGTTTGGTACGACGACAGCCCGGATATTCTGGTGCTGGTTCCCGTGGCCGATTGGGACCAGTTCCAAGAGGGGCTGGCAGCCTCGGGGGCAGGTCCGCTTCTCAGCGGCCAACTTGTTGACGGCACGGAGCTCTTCTTCCGACGGATCGGCGATTTTGCGCTGATCGGCGAGGACGAGGGAACGGTGGGACTCTTCAGTGAGGCGCCATCACCGAACTTGGCGGTTGGCCTTTCAGAGCTATCGATCGAGACCCTGTCCCGGTCTGAGATCTCGATTTCTGTACATCTTGGCCCTCTGGCCGATTGGGTCGACGTGTGGTTCGACACGGTGATAGACGCGATCGGTTGGTGGGGAATTCCCGGTCTGACTGGCTACGGGTACGACGAATACGGCTATGGCTACGATCCATATGGATACGGAAGCTTCGGTCCCGAGCAGCAACTGATTGCTTCCGTGTTTCGACGGGCGACTCGAGGATTGATTCGGGGCACAGACTCCTTTGTGGCTGGGATCGACCTCGGGCCCAGGGGCGTCGAGATGCTCTCGACCCTCGCTTTTTCAGAGGGTTCGGCGCTGCGCACTATCTTCTCCACGGGGCAGGGCACAGACCCTGTTCTGGCGACACTTCCCGACTTGCCGTTCTTGTCTAGCTTCGCTTTAGATGTCACCAGCCTGGATTTGGAGGCCATCGCCGATGCAGCGCAAGCTTCGTTGATCCCTGAAGAAGTCTACTTCTGGGACCATCTGGTGTTGCTGCTCAGGACGCTCGACCTATCCACCTCGGTAGCTGGCAGCTGGCGCCCAAACGGTGGGCTGGTTGGCCAAAACGGCTTTACACTCACCGTAGGTTCCAATGACCCCAACGGTCTACGAGCAGCGATCGAACACCAGTTCGATGTCCTAGGCGAGTTTGAGATACCGCAGACGCTCATACCGACGTCCTACGGAGCGCCGGTCGGATTCGATACCACTTACGAAGTGGACAGCCTCTCTCTAAACGGTGTCTCGGTCGATCGGGTCCACAACACACTGACCGGTGCCGAGGCGATCATCGACGATTGGTACTGGAACTCGATGATCGCTTCATCGGAACAGACTGCCTTCGTCGCGACCACGGACAGCCACGTAGTGCTTAGCGTACCTGCCGAGGAACGTCTTCTAGGCCAAGCGCTCGAGTCTGCCGACGGATCGTCGGCGTTCGCCGACCGCTTGTCTGCCCACCGAAGGTCATTGGGCAACACTCAGCCCTTTTTCGAGTCCTTTTTTGATCTCAATCAGCTCACCGAGATGCGTCTCAGTGGACGAAATGCCAAAGACCCTAGTCCGAGCACGTCGGCCGCCATACCGCCTATGAGCCTGTCTCTAAGCTCAGACGGCGAGAGTTTGGCCGGACAATTCTTCCTGCCCACCGAAGTGCTTCGCATTCTCTTTGCGGAGCAAACATACGGAGAACCACTATATTGACCTTTCCATACGACAAGAAGCTCACCACCTTCCTGGTCTTCAGTTTGGCCCTGCTAGTGGCGGGCCCTGGATGCAGTGGGGAGGAAGGGTCTGATTCGGATACACCGACCACGGTCGAGGACACAGCCACAACGCCTGATCCGGATGTTGAGGCAGTCGATGACCCAATAGAGGAGACCGTTTCAGACTTAGGCGACGCATCCGACGCGGCGGAGGTCGATCAGACCGATGAGACCGACGCCGACGAGCCAGACACCCCCGAAGACACGGAGGTCGAGGTTTCTGACGCTGATGCACTCGACGAGAGTAGCGACGATGGACCCGCCGACGTCGAGGAGGAAGACGTGGCGATCGACGTCGAGGTCGAGCCGACTTTCGACGTGACCTTTGGCGAGATCGTCGACAGTGGTCCGCCCCCGGCTTGCGATCCCGAGGATATCACTGACATCTGCACCAGTGTCTGCCGAGGCTTGGAACTCTGCAGTGGCGGCGGAGGTGAGGGGTGCATTGCTGGATGCCAAGAGAACCTAGGCGACTGTACCGAAGACGAGTTCACCACAATCTCGACCCATCTGACCTGTCGAACCTACTCCGACTGGAGCAACTGTATGGGCGAAGCCGCCTGTGTGCTGTAGTTGGACGCCGCTCTTCGGCCGAACGTTCGATAATCATTCGATAGAAACAGTCGCTCTGGCGGGCAGTCTTCGATGGCGGTTTCTGCTCGCGAGCGAACTTCGAGGCACTGAGGTCCTTGGGTGTCCGCGACGTCGTGTTCACTCGTGCAATGAGCTGAAGCGGCAGCGACGTCCGACGCTCTCGGGTCTCCGCTCTCCGAATTCCGACCACGGCTCTTCAATCATTGCTCTCCGATGCAGCCGAGATCCGAAATCTGAAAATTAGGCTCGGAATTCGGAGGCCGGAGAACGGAAATCAGACGAAAAGTCAGGTGTTTCAGGGCGGGCTCTAGCTAGACCACCGAGACGAGGTGCGCTCGTGCCTTGGGGACCTCGAGCCAATCGGCGATCAGAGGGGCGACTTCACTCTGCACTCGCCGGCCGATGAGTATATCGGTGTGGCGGTAATCGTGCTTGGTTCCCGTCGCAGTGCCCAAAATGTGAAGTTCTCTCTCGGCGCCGCCGATCGAGTCGTGGGCATGCGCCACGGCTTCGGGAGTGGTCAGGACATCGTTCGCCCCGACGATGAATCGAGTTGGCATGGGTAGCCGGCCATGCTCCAACTTTGTGGAGTAGGCTAATGAGGTGATTTCGCCAGTTCG
Organism: uncultured Bradymonadales bacterium; assembly: GCA_964503485.1. Taxonomy (GTDB): domain Bacteria; phylum Myxococcota_A; class Bradymonadia; order JAFGEP01; family JAFGEP01; genus CAZDBH01. Next base: position 6,293 of record CAZDBH010000039.1, read on the forward strand.
AATCCAGCGCACCATTTCCTGGAGCTCGTGTCCGTACACGTCAGCCACACCGCTGCGCAGGAAGGCCTCGAAATCGTTCGCTTCGATCCCTTCCGGGTCAAAATGAACCGGCATCCAATTGGTCCCTGCCCACTTAGAAACTGTCTCAGTCAATTTTGACAGTGGCACCCGGCCCAATCGTCGAGCAAAAGCTTCTACCGCTCGGGTGCGAAGTGCGGGTGGCACCACTGCGCGCGGAATTCGCACCGGAGAGCCGAGTGTAACAGCTCGCCTGATTACGTTCCGGGGTCGAGTGAGGCTGTGGAGGTAGATGAGTATACCGCCGAGGCTATGCCCTACTGCATCGATGCAGTCTGCGCCTGTGCGGGACATGATGTGTGAGAAGAAGGCCGGCAGATCATGGGCCAGTTTGTCGGCTATGCGCACGGTGCTATTTTCTCGGAGATGACGGCTGGTGCCGCAGCCCCGAGGATCCAGCACCCAAACGTCCCGTCCAGCCGTGGCTAATGCGCCCGCGATTCCGGCCTGCTCGCCGCCGAAAAAGGTCCATGCGGTGGTGCCATGCCCCGGAATCAGTGCGACGGGTATATTGGAGACAGGATGCGCCGCCCGCAATCGATGCAGTTTGAGACGCCACCCATCTGCGGTGGATACAATCTCGTGCGAATAGGTCCACGCACTTTTTGTTATCCACTCTCTCGTGGTCGCTTCGCGGAGCATTCCGGACAACCCTTTGTAGTTTCACAGTTTACGAGTACGCACGGACAAGAGAACCCTATCCATGGGTAACTTACCTACAGTCACGGTGCAAGAAGTATGCTTTTCCGTCTCCTAAAACCGCGGTAGCGAAATCCCAACCGTCACTGTTCGGCCAAGTGTATGGCATCAACCGAATCAGCACTCGCGACTGTGGCAAGAAAAGGAAATGGCCCGGGCTTGTGGCCCGAGCCATTTAGCAATGAAAACAGAAGCTAACCGGTCGTTCAGCCGCCGTGTCCTGGAGGACAAAGGTCGAGAACGACGTTCGGGTCAATCCAATTCCAAGTGCGGTCATCCAAGAAGCCAACTTGTCCGTTGGTCTGAACTTGGATTTGCACATCGTGCTCTTCGGTCTCCCAGTGAGGATCCTCAGCGGGGACGGTGTAATTCGATAGAGGCGATAGGTCTTCTTCGACAACCGCGATATCAACGTCATTCGTCACGCCAACTGAGGTCAGGACCAGATTAGCGTGCTCGAGCGTGACGGTAGCCGTGTCGAACGTCGCAGTTACGAGGTACTCACCACCATTGTCGTCGAGGACGATGGTTTGAATGGTTTGGATAGTATCGGGGGTTGCGACATCGCTTTCAGCACAGCCAAAAACACCAAGAAGCGCTACCATCATGACAAGAATCACGGAACTTCGCATTAAATTATCCTCCGAAACGGAAACCGGTAAGCAACGTTGGACCAGAGGATAATGATCTGATCCTCGGATCGCAAGGAACTTGTTCTTTTTGTTGCGAGTCCCTCTAATGATGACATGGCGTATGTGGTGATTCTAATAGCTGTGGCGGTAGGTATGGGCTTCGGCATCCGCTGGTTTCTGACTCGAGAGCCGGGGGAACCGGCTGCGAAATCGGACGAGCCCCCAGCCTTCAAACCGCCGGACGAGTGAGGCCTACTCCAGTTCTGAGACGGGCCGTCTGCCCTGGTAGCCATCTTCGATGGTGTGCCAATAGGCCACCGATTTTTCCCCCAACTCCCAGCAGAGAAGAATGTCTTCGTCATCCTTGCGGGACCACCAGTCCACGAGGGGGTCTTCCGGTCCTTTGACCACGCATCCCATAACCCGAATCGACTCCAACTGGATCTCGAGTTCATCAACCAGCGTTCTAGCCTCGGCTAGCTCTCTGACGACCAGTGCGCTGGCGCCTGGCGGGCTGACCGGGAAATCCTCGTTTTCGGGCATGAACCCAGAGTCCTTTAGCCGAAGTAAGCTGACTCGAAGGTGATTGCGTAGTTGAATGATGCGATGAAAGGCGGATTCGAGCTCTGGAATCATGGCGTTGGCTTCGACAATCGTGAAATAGCGCTTCCCTGTCATCGTGTCTGCTCCATGCACAACCTGATCTACTATCGCAGGGATCCCTCCAAGTTGAAACTTCGGTTCCATTTGGCCGCCACGTCGGTCCGCTCGGCGCGCACTGCCTTTTCCCTCGACATCGGCAAAGATCTCGGTTTATATGCCGCACTCAAGGCAGAATCTGGAGAACAGCAATGAAGTTTCGCGGCATCTTTTGGCTTATTGCAGCGGTGTTGGTCGTTCTGTGTTCGGCTTGTGGCAGTGAAACACCGGCTACGTCCCAGGCAGACTCAGTGGTGGATAACACCGACAGCGATAGAACTCGGAATTTGGAGCCCGATGCGGCCGAGGACGAAGAGAGCGATGAGTCGAGCGAGCCCGACGAGGCCGCCGAGACCACCGAAGAGGATGTGACCACTGACCCAGAGGTCGCCGAAGAAGTGGTAGAGCGAGTCGAGACCGAATGCCAAGACGACCTCGATAACGACAATGACGGTGAAACGGACTGTGAGGACTCGGACTGCGAAGGCGGGTGCGAAATCTGCACCGACTTAAAGTACAACGACTGCGACCTACTGATCGACTGCCTCGATCCCGACTGTGGTGTCCATCCGAGTTGCCCTGAGCTCTGTGCGAATGGTATCGACGATGACTCCGATTTCGCGACCGATTGCGACGACACAGAATGCTCGAACCAACCGCGGTGCACTGAGGATCCGACGCCATTGGAGGAGTACGAGTTCTCGGATCGGTGGAGCTTCATGACTCGGATTCAATATCCGACCAATGACACCCCGTGCTGTGACTTCGACGAAGACGGCGAACCCGACCTCGAGAATCGCCTTCCGATGATCCTCGGTATCATCCCCGACTACGATGAGCAGCTGAATATCAACGCCGTAATCAACGATGGCTCCCTGAACATCCTGCTCGAATGGCTGGACTTTCCCGACGACATCGAAGAGGGCGGCGCGGCCTCGTTCAATGTGTTCCGCGCCACACCGACCAGCCCACCCTGCGAGTGCCGCTATTCGTGGGAAACACCACCCTGTGTTTGTTTGGGGTCCGAGGTCAGCGGCGACAACCCCTGGAACGACGGTCAGGGACTGTTCCAGCTAACTCCGGATGGCTTCGATGAACTGGGTCCCCGTGTTCGGTTCCGCGATGCAGAGGTGGACGGAACGGTCCTTCGGGGTGGTCCCTCTACGCTCAACATGTCGATCCCGATCGCTCAGCTCGGAATCGACCTCAACGTGCTGATCTACGACGCTCAAATCCGAATGGAGCTCGAGACAATCGCCCACGACGATGCGCCAGACGAAGTTCGAACCATACCACGAAGCGTTGCGACCTCCTCAGGCACGAAAATCGTCGGTGGTGGCGAGTTGGGTGGCTACGTGAGGGGCGCTGATATCATGGCTATCTTCAATGACGGTGCGGACGAATGCGCCTGCGCTGGTGGTTACGCCGAAGGCGCAGCGCCACCATTGATCCAGTATGGCGAACGCGTTGATTTCGGTAGGGCATCGTTCTTTGCCGAGTGCCAGTGGGAGGCCGGTCCCTACAGCCCGGACAACGTGAACTATCGCTGTGGTCTGGACTCGAGTTCGATGTGCCCGCGGTTGGCCGAGCTCTGCCTGCTGGTCGAGGGCCTGCCGCTCTTTCTGGACGTGGACACGAACAAGAACGAGGCGGCAGATGCGGTGAGCGTTGGGCTCTATTTTGACCTGGTGGGTGCCCATCTCGACGAACCACCGGTATCAGAAACGGACTAGGAGTTGGCCATGATACCGGCACATGGTTACGACTTTGTCCAATGGACGCCAGAAACCCGGGGGTTGTACGAGAGCAACTATCTGAAAGCCAACTCGCCCGACGGTAAACGCGGCCTGTGGCTCAAGCACAACATCCTCGCGCCAACAAATGAGCATGGCGCCGTCCTCGAACTGTGGTGCGTCCTCTTCGACAAGGACCACGGACGCCCCAGAGCGCTCAAACAAACCCGCCTGATGTCTCAGTTTGACATCGCTCAAACCAGTCTTTCGATCCAGGGCAACGAAGTCCTTCTCACGGCCCACCGAACCGCGACCACTGTGAGGGACAAGAACGGCAAGACGGCAACATGGGAACTCGAACTCACGCCCGAAGAGGATCCCATATTTCATTTGCCGATTCCCCGCATGTACACGGCGTCGTTCCCGAAGAAGAAGTTGATCACGCCGGCTCCCAGATTGCGCTTCAACGGCACGGTGGACTTCGACGGCGAGACGGTCGAGGTCAAAGACTGGATCGGCATCCGAGGCCACAACTGGGGCACCGAACACGCGTTTTCCTATGCATATGGAAACTGTAACCTCTTCAAAGAGGACCCCAGTGTTTGTGTCGATATGTTCACTGCCAAGATCAAGCTCGGCCCGGTGAAGTCGCCTTGGTTGAGTGGTGGGATCTTCAGGAAGGACGGCGAGCAGCACGACTTCAACAGCCTTCGTTACTCAATCACCCGAAAGGCCATCGTCAAATGGCCCCAGTGGGTGGTGACGCTTCGGGACAAGGACGAGACCCTCGAAGCGGAGTGGGCGCTCAATCCAGAGCAGACCGTCGGCCTGCACTACATGCATCCCGATGGCAAACTGTCCTACTGTTACAACACGAAGTTTGCCGACTTGAGGCTCAGGGTTGGTGGCGAGACCTTCACTTCGGATCAGGCCGAGCTCGAGTTCTTGTTCGCCGAGCCGATCGATGGCGTTCCGTTGTTTGGTGAAGGCGAGCTATAGTGCGTTTTCTGAAGACAGTGTGTGTTTTGGCACGCATCTTCCAATAGGTTCTTCCGGTGCGACGATAGCGACTCGCGAAGTTGATCGCGTGGGTCGAAAAAGGGGACTCGGGTTTCCTTGTAAGTCGCTGGTTTTATGGGATAAACGACCCGTAGTTGGTGGACGCTGTGGCTGGTAAGAAACAACAGGTTGGAACCGTCGGGTGTAACACTCCGAAAGACGATCTCGTTGAGTGTTACAGTCAGCTAGTCGAGCGCCTCCAAGAGCGGACCGGAAGGGATATGACCGTGGATCTGCACAAGCAATTCATAGAGTTCACTGAGCGCACTTTGAAGTCGGACGTGTTGGACAAGGACCCCAGGGCGCCTGACCTGCACGCAATTCTGGCTACGTTGGCGGACGGCCAAGATGTTTACGAGTTGATGGGCAACATCCCTGACGACAAGATCAGCGAAGTGCTGACCTGGGTAATGAACGTCGACATTCCCGAAGAGGGATAACCGAACGCCGTCGCCTTCCTAAGGAGCTTGTATGGGAAGCTCCAGAATCGCTCGAACTCCCCGAAAGAAATGACCGTCAGGCTGTTCACTGGGTGGACTCTCCAACCGAATCGTCCCACCGTGAATTTCAACGACCCACTTCACCAAGCTAAGCCCCAGACCCGCCCCTTCGAAACGGCGCGTCTCGGAATGGTCAAACTGGTAGAACGGGTCGAAGACTCGCTCTCGATCGTCTGTCTGAAGCCCGATGCCGGTGTCAAACACCTCGATTCGAACGCGCCCCCCAGAGATGGGCTGACAACGAATCATGATCTTCCCGCCAGCACTGTTGAACTTGAGGGAATTCGAAACCAAATGATCCACCGCAGCAATCAGCTTCGATTGGTCGCCCACCAGCGTGAGGCCAGTCGGGGGCGGCGGCTCGATCAGCACTTCGATCTTCGAGTCTTCGATCAAACTCTCGTTGTGCTTCAAAGCTCTGCTGATAACGGTGTCGAGCTCCACCGGCAACGGCTGAGGCTCGTACATTCCCGACTCCATCTGAAGCAGGTTGCTGAAATCCTCCAAGATGCGTTGCAGGCGACCGGCTGATCGATTCATGCGCCCCAGACAAGTTTGTTGTAACTCGGTGAGGTCTCCCAAGCTGCGCTTTTCAAAGAGTTTGAGATATCCGAGCAGGGGAGTGAGCGGGCTGGATAGCTCGTGAACGAGGTTCTGAAGGTAGTGTCGCCGCAGCTCGAGGGATTCCTCGCGGCTGGACAGCGAACGCAGCGGTTTGTCCGGAGTGTCGTGCTTCTCTCGATCGCTCATGTGCTATTGAGTTTGCCAAACGAAATGCAGGATGGCAATCCCAACTTCGGGACCATGTTTCAGTGGTCCAGAGTTGCGGGCGATTCCAGGGTCGGTTCAGAGCCGCAGGGCCGTGAGGGCCGCGCCATAGGCACCCATCAGTTGAGGGTACTCTGGTAGTGAGACTTCAGACTCCAAAGCCTCTCCCAGCATTCGTCTGACGGCGTCGCTCCGCGCAACACCACCCGAGAGCATCAGTGGCCTCGTGATACTGGACGATCTGGCGAGGGCCGACACTCGCTTCAAGAGAGAACGAAGCAAGCCTTTGAGGATGTGGTCGACCGGCTTCCCGTGGGCAAGTAGCGAGATGATCTCGGACTCAGCGAAGACCGTGCAGGTGCTCGAGATCGACACCTCGTCGGAAGCCTGTAGTACGACGTCCGAGACATCGTCGAGGGGCACCCGCAGGCGTTTGGCAACGACCTCGAGAAAGCGGCCTGTACCAGCCGCGCACTTATCATTCATCGCGAAGTTCCGAACGTTTCCGTCTTCGCCGATCACGATGACCTTGCTGTCTTGGCCTCCGATATCGATGAGCGTGCCGCCGTGGCCGAGACTCCTGAATACGCCGCGGGCGTGGCAGGTGATCTCAGTCACGGCCCGATCGGCGCCGTCTATGAGTTTTCTGCCGTAGCCGGTAGCGACGACCGGAGTCGACGATCCACACCCGCTCTCCCCACTCGCCTCAGCGATCAGCCGCTCGGCTTGTTCCCCCATTCGGGGTTCAGTCTCTTCAAGCGTGTGCCAGACCATTTCCCCGGCTCGATCAACGACCACCAGTTTGGTGGTTGTGGAGCCCGCATCGATTCCAATGCCAGCTGCCATATTCAGAGCTCCAGCATTTCGAGGAAGGCACTCAGCCGAGTCTCGACCTGCTCCTCAGCGAAGCTGCGGGGATCACTGTGGTCAGCTTCGAGCAGCAGGGCCGGAACGCCCAGTTGATCTGCGAGCTCGTTGCGTTGGTCAACCTGACCGATTGAGTATGGTTTACACGACCGATCGGAATGCAGAATGACACCGTCCGCAGAGTACTCGCCGATCATCTGGGTCATTGTCGTCAGCTTATGACCCGTGCCGCGGTTCAATATGGGATGGATGTAGGCATCAGCCGCGGACTCCAACGGCTTATCGGGGTTGATGAGGTCGCCCAGTTCGCCCCAGGCGTTGGTATAGGTCGAGGCGACGAGTGAGACGCCCCTTTCCCCCAGCCACTCCGAGAGCCAGCGCAATCGATGCCAGATAGGGAGGTTGTCCCAAATGAGACGCTTTCGTTCGTCTTTGACGGCGCCGACTCCGTTTTCGATGCGGGTCTCGAGCTCCTTCAGCAGAGCGCGGTAGTAGTCGCACGTGAATGCTTGACCACGCATCTCGACGATGGGCGCCATGTGAATGAACTCGTCAAAGGCCGTAAAGGGTGCAGGCCGCGCTTTTCCGGTAGCCAAGACCTGAGCCCAGAGTTGAACCGACTCTTTGGCGTTCTCGGTTACTTGGCGTAGTCGCTTCCAGTCGAGCGGCTTGCCCGCCACCTTTTCGGCGACCTCGATTCCGGCCTCGACCTGTTTTTTGACGTATTCGCAGGCGTGTTCGGTCGTCTTCGAGTACACGAAGGGCGTATCGATGACGATCAATGGGACGTCGAAGTGGTCGGCGAGGACTCGATACCAATACAGCACCGTTTGGCAGATGTTCGTACAGCAGACGAGTACGTCGGGCTTCGGTAGGTTGCCCACCGCGGATTTGCCGCTCAGAGCGGCGCCAATATCCGTTCTGGCGTAGGAGCAGAGGTCCTGCGAATAGCCGGCATCTTCGGCATATCCACAAAACTCCTCAGCTTTTCGCCGAATTCCGCACACCGCTGCGTGGTTTTCGGGGTAGAGCAGAAAGAAATCGAGGGCGAGCAGGAACTCGATCGGTGCGCCGGAAGTCACCCACGCGACCTTTCTGTCGAGGTTGGCGTATCGCCCCTTGAGATAGTGCCGGCTGATCAGCTCCTTGAGCCAGGGCGAGGTGTCGACAGGCGGTGAAAGGTGTTCGTTCTTCCACGTCGCAGGATTGGCTAGTTTGCGCTGAAGCTGAATGCGCTCGTATCGCAGGATTCCCTTGCCGATCACGTTGACGCCCAGATTGTATTTGGCTTTGTCGAGAAGGCTCATGACATCGTCTCTAGGAAGGCCTCCAGTCGGGTCACGACCTGGTGGGGTAGGGAATCAGAGATGTCGACCTCGAGAATCAGGCTGCGAACGCCTGCGTCACCGAGTCGCTTTTGAAGAATGGGCAGATAGAAGAGTTCGGGTTCGCAGAACTTCACGATCGCGAAGACGACGCCCTTTGAACCAAACTTGTCGGCCAGCTGCAAAAGGTGGTCGGCCCGTTCTCTGATGCTGGAGCCCTTGGTCGAATCGGGAGACCCGCCCAGTAGGCGTTGAGCCATACGTCGAATCGGCTGGTCGCTCTCGCCCTTCGGATAGCAACGCCGGCCGAAGCAGGCCAGGTCATTCGCCACGATGAGGCCTCCTGCCTCGGCGACGCAATCAAGGAGAGCCGACGGTTCGGGTACCATTCCAGAGATGATGAGCGGAACGCCTTTGGATCGGCCGGTTTTAGTGAGAGCCTCTTTGGCAACCTGAACGAACTGTTCGGCCGGGAGATACTCACGGGAGCGCGCCACCTTGAAGTAAGACGGGTCATCCAAGGACAGGGTGGGCCGAGCCTCGAAGAGTTGAGCCAGCAAGGCATCCGCCTCTTCTTCCCGCTCGATGGCCCCGAGCAACACCTCGTCATTTGGCTTCACGCCGGTGTGGTCTGCCAACGCCTCATAGGTCTGAGCGAGCTCTTTTGCCAGGAAGTCGACTCCGACTGGGCCCCCGTCTCTCGGTATGTAGAAGGGCAGAAGGGCCTGATCTGGTTTGATGAAGTCGAGCATCGCGCTGCCGAGCCCCTGCATCGAGTCGCAGCAGTGGGGGAATATGAAGGCGTCCACGTCCGCAACTGTTTCAGACAACAGGAAGGCCAGCGAACTCCTCACAACACTGCATGCATAGGATTGAAGATGCGTGTCACCCTGGGTTGTATTGCGGCCCGGCGGCCCCCACACCTCGACGGGTAGATAGTCGAAGGCACGCAGTAACGAACGCGGGTAATGCACGGGCAGGACCGCAGCGACGCGTCCACCCCTATCTTTGTGCTCACGGATCACCTCAGAGCGACTCGGGATAATCACAACGCCTCCTTATTCGCTAATCAGGTGGGGAAGTCCGACTTACGGCTTCCTCCGTCGCGCGCAGTATGACCGGTTCCCTATCGATTGGCCAGGTGGGTGTGGGCTCGCCGGAAGGCGCTCGTCGCGCCATGTGAGCGACTCGAGATTGGAAACTCAGCCGACCGCGACGGCGGGTCCAAGCCGCAACCTCGATCTGGACACGGGGCGGCCTGATTGCATAGGCTGTCGACACACCGCGAACCGAACGGGCGAGTATTGATAGACTGTCACGCACATCTGGCCGACGAAGACTTCGAAGAGGACCTGGCCGCCGTGCTGCAGCGAGCGCGGATGGCGGGAGTCAGGGAGGTCGTTGTGGTCGCTGAGGGCCTGGAAGATATCCAACGGGTGCTCGAGCTGGCCCGCTCGAACGACATGCTACGAGCGTGTATCGGCCTACATCCAGAACGGGCCGCCGAAGACACTGCCGAGCAAGTTTGCGACCTGATCAACGCCCATGCCGCCGAACTGGTCGGTATTGGCGAGGTTGGCCTGGATTACTGGTTGGCCAAAGAGCAGCCTGAACGTGAGGTGCAACGGGCTGTGCTGAGGCGTTTTGCGGCCCTCTCGAGGTCACTCGACCTGCCGCTGAACGTGCACTCTCGTTCAGCGGGGCATTACACGATCGACTTGCTCAAAGCCGAGGGAGCCACAAAAGTGTTGATGCACGCGTTCGACGGCAAAGCCTCCTACGCACTTGCCGGTGTTGAAGCCGGCTACTATTTTTCGATCCCGCCCTCGATCGTTCGTTCGCCTCAGAAGCAGAAGTTGGTGAGACGGTTGCCAATAGAGGCCTTGCTGCTCGAGACCGACTCCCCAGTACTGGGTCCCGACAAGGGTGAGCGAAACGAACCAGCCAACGCACTGCGTTCGGCGCAGATGATCGCGGAGATCAAGGACATCGCCCTCGAGGCGGTAATCGAAGCCACAAACGCCAACGCAGCCAAGCTGTTTGGCTTGCCAGAAGCTAAGATGGCATGAACCGCATATACCTCGATTACAACGCTACGACGCCGCTCCACTCCGAAGCCGCACAGGCGATGACCAAAGTGGCCACGACTGTTTGGGGTAATCCCAGTAGTCTACACGCCGAGGGGCAAGCGGCCCGTTCCGCCGTAGAGCGGGCCCGAACCCAAGTTGCCAAGTTGGTCGGTGCAGACAAGACAGAGATCGTGTTCACCAGCGGCGCCACCGAGTCGAACAACTGGGCGGTTGCGAGCGCTGTGACGGACGGCACGCTGATAACCAGCGCAATCGAGCATCCGTCGATGTTGGGTGCCAGCGAAGTGGCCACAGGGGATGAACGGTTTGCCAACTGGCATCGCCTTTTCGTGTCTCGAACGGGTCGCCTCGAGCCGGACCTCGTCGCCGCTGCCATCGACAGTCACGACAAGGTCGATCTGGTGTCGGTGATGTACGTCAACAACGAGATTGGTAACAGATACGACATCGCAGCAATGGCAGAGGCGTGTCGCGAGCGCGGTGTCCTCTTTCACACCGACGCGACCCAGGCGGTTGGTCGTATTCCGGTCGACTTTGGTTCGCTTGGAGTCGACTTGGCCTCGTTCTCGGCCCACAAGATGTACGGCCCCAAAGGCGTTGGTGCGCTTTATGTTCGAAGCGGCCTGACGTTGCCCACTTGGATGGTCGGGGGGCACCAGGAACGTACCCGGCGGGCTGGAACCGAGAATCTGTTGGGTATCGTGGGTTTTGGTCAGGCGGCAGTCGCCGCGAGTGACTTGGATGTCCAGGCCGAGCTGCAGGCCTCGCTGCGGGATTATCTCGAACAGCGGTTGGTGTCAGAGCTAGGGGCGACTATCAATGGCAACCCGACCTCGAGGGTAGCCAATACCACCAATCTCTCGTTCGCTGGCGCCAACGCCGAAGCGATGCTCATCGCGCTCGACCTCGAGGGTATATCGGTCTCGGCGGGCTCGGCGTGCTCGGCGGGTAGTCTGGAGCCCAGCCACGTGATCTGCGCGTTGACGGACGATCCAGAACGCCGAAACGGAGCCCTTAGGTTCAGTGTCGGTCGACAAACAACGGTCGACGACGTTGAGTTGGCAGCTGACAAGATCGTGAAATGTGTAGGCAGATTGATGCGCCAGTAACAGGCGGTGCTGACTTGGCCCTCCCCGGTCTTACCACACAAACTTAGGCTATTACCCATAGTGTGCTTGACCGGCGGGCTCCTCTGCTTGAGACTCCGAATCCCGGTTCATATCGACTAAGGGAGGTCATCCGTGATCGCACGGATCGTTCAACATCTGGGAGTGCGGTACGCTCACGTTTTTCACTGGCTACGCAAACTGCCCGAGGCAAACTACGTCACAACCAAGCGGCGATTGCGAGCGCTCATTGCCGAGCGACACCCAAAGCGCGTGCTGGACGCGGGCTGTGGAACCGGGGAGTTCGCCACTCTGTTCGGCAAAGATGCCTACCTGGGCGCCGACATTTCGGAATCATACCTGGAGTTGGCCCGCAAGCTCAGTCCAGGTTTCCAGTTTCAGGCAGCTGATCTGACGACCTGGAAACCGGAGGGCGCGGGTTTTGATCTCGTGCTCATTCACGGTCTGCTTCATCACCTCGACGATGCGTCATCTCGGGCTGTGCTGAGTAACGTCGCACAGGTCGTGGCTGAGGATGGTGTCCTGCTCGTAGTCGAAGATTTGGACCGCCCCGGTTTTAGGCCAATCGAGGACACACTCCACAAACTCGATGTTGGGGAGCACATCCGCAATGCTCCGGCCTGGCGAGAAATCGTCGGCGATTACATGGACGTTGAGGAGGAGCAGACGTTTCACAGCGGAATCTGCCCGTACATCTGGTTTCTCGGAACACCCAAGAAATGAGTTTCTTCGCTGGAAAGCGGGTCGTAATAACAGGCGGGGCCGGATTCATCGGTTCCAACCTGGCTATCTCCCTCGCGCCTGAAGCGGCAGAGCTCGTCATCGTCGATTGCTTTCGTGAAGGCTGTGGCGGAAACCTCTTCAATCTGAGCCCAATCGACGGACAATACGAGTTGCACCGTATCGACATCGGGGACACCCCAGCGATGTCCGCTCTGCTCGTGGGTGCGGACGTGGTTTTCGATCTGGCCGGGCGGGTTTCTCACAAACGGTCAATGACTCATCCCCAGGACGACTTCTACGACAACGCTGTTGCCCACCTCGGCCTCCTCGAGGCTGCGCGGGTGAGCTGTCCCAAAGCGCGAGTTGTTTTCGCTGGAACTCGTGGCCAATACGGGAAGACCGAACCGGGCGCCGTTACTGAATCCCATCCCCAGGAGCCGCAGGACGTGAACGGTGTGAGTAAGCTATCGGCAGAGGCGCTGATGATGCTCTACCACCGAACCTACGACCTGGGGACGACCGCGGTCAGGTTGAGCAATAGTTTTGGTCCAGGCCAGGCACTGCAGACCCATGAGCTGGGTGTCTTGAACTGGTTCATCCGGCAGCTCGTCGACGGCGACCGCATTCAACTGTATGGCGGGGGACAGCAGATTCGGGATATTCACCACGTTGACGACGTGGTCTCGGCTCTCTGTTCGCTAGCGAGCACCCCATCGACGGCCGGCGAGGTCTACAATCTGGGCGGTCTGCCCATCAGTCTGCGCGATTTCGTGGCGACAGCTATGCGATTGGCAGGTACCGGAGAAGCGCTGCCGGCCGAGATGCCGAGGGCGCAAGCGCAAGTTGAGATCGGAGACTACGTCGCCGATACGACCAAGATCCGCTCCCATACTGGCTGGGCCCCGACCCGTACCGAAGCGCTTGATTCGGCGATCGCCGACACACTGGCGTTCTACCGGGCTCACAAAGCGCACTACTGGGGGGCCTAATGAACGACGCAGTCTACCACCAGTACGCTCGAGTGCTAGGGGAGCATTGGTGGACTCGGGCCCGACGCCGGCAAGTCGAAGACCTTCTGAAGCGCGCAGCCTACCAACGTGAGGAATCCGCCCGTGTCCTCGAGATCGGCTCCGGGGCGGGCACCGAATTCGACTTTCTCTCTCAATTCGGCGGTGTCACTGGGGTGGAGATTAGCCCGATTGGCGCGCAGTATTGCAGAGATCGAGGCTACCAAGAGTTGCACGAGTGCGACCTCAACTCCTTCGAGCCCGAGCCGTCGTCATTCGACCTAATCGCAGATTTTCACGTGCTCTATCACAGTTGGATCGAGAGTCCCGAAAGGGTCCTTCGGAGTTTGGTCAGCGGGCTCGCACCGAACGGTCTGTTCGTTTTCTCTGAACCGGCATTCGAGATTCTGCAGCGCAGTCACGACGAGGCCGTCATGTCAGGCCGCCGCTGGCGACGCGGTCAGCTGAAGAAGATGTTGGTGGGAGCGGGCCTGAAGATCGAGCGAATCGTCGGCTTCACATACGCCGCCACACCGGTGGCCTTCGCCTCAGCCATGCTCGACCGCGTGCGCCGTCCCAAACCGGGCCACGACGAGGTCGACGAGCTTCAACAACCATCACGAGTAGTCGAGCGCATAGCTGACACGGTCATGGCGGTGGAGCGCGGCTTCAATCGGGTGGTTTCTCTGCCCGTGGCTACAGCCTGGATCGGGGTCGCCCGCCGGCCGGGTTCAGACGAAACTTGATGTACGAGCCCGAGTCTCGAATGATAGGCACAAATATGGATTGGTTCAGCCGACCAAAAGAGATGTGATTCGTGCACAATTCCGTCGTTATTCCTTGCTACAACAGTTCTGAATCGCTGCCTAAGCTGGTTCCCGAGCTGTTGCAGGCTCTGCGACCGCACGGCTCACTCGAGATCATCCTGGTCAACGACAGTAGTCCTGACCAGGGGGCTACTTGGGAGGCGATTAATCAGTTGGTCGACACCCACCCGGGCGAGGTCGTCGGGGTCGACCTGGCGAGGAACTTTGGCGAGCACCACGCTGTCTTGGCCGGATTGCGGGAGAGTACCGGTGAGCGTGTTATCGTCATGGATGACGACGGTCAAAACCCGCCCGAGGAAGTTCCCAAAATACTCGCGGCCTTCGATGAAGACACCGACGTCGTTTACACCCGGTACCCCGAGAAGCATCACAGCGCGTTTCGCAACCTAGGCAGCCGATTTACCAACTGGGTTGCCGGTATCCTCATGCGCAAACCGAGCGGCCTCTACCTTTGTTCATTCAAGGGGATGAGTCGGCGGCTGGTCGATCGAATCGCTAAATATCCCGGAAGCTTCCCGTACATTGATGGCCTCGTTTTCAGAAACACGCAGCGCTTCAAGGTCATCGAGGTACAGCACAAAGTAAGGGAACTGGGGGCGTCAGGCTATAACTTGGCCCGGCTCTTCCGGCTCTATGCCAACATGGCCTTCGGTTTCAGCATTTTGCCGCTCAGGATTGTCACCGCGGCAGGTATCTCCGCCTCGGCCCTAGCGCTGGTCCTTGGACTTTGGTTCCTCTTCGAGCAGCTATTTGGCAGTTCAGCGCCCTCGGGCTGGGCTTCGACCGCGGTGCTGTTGACGTTCTTTTCGGGCCTCATCCTATTCGCCCTCGGTGTACTGGGCGAGTACTCGGGTCGGCTGTACCTCAGTACCACCGGTCAGAAAGCGTATGTGCTCAACACGGTGAAGCGCGGTACTCAAACAGCGGCCGTCGAGCCTGCCTCGGTCGAGGACAAGGCGATCGCGTTCGTCAATCTGAAGGCTCATTTCTCAGCGAACGAAGCACCGATTCGGGCCGCCATCGAACGGGTGTTGCAGCGCGGCTACTACGTATTGGGTCCGGAAGTCGACGCGTTTGAACAAGAACTCGCGGCCTATATGGGGGGCGGTCACGCCGTCGGTGTCAATTCCGGAACCGACGCGATTGTTCTGAGTTTGCTCAATGAGGGGATCGGTGCCGGTGATGAGGTTCTGACCGTAGCCACCACAGCGATCCCGGTGCCATCAGCAATCCACTCGGTTGGCGCGAAACCCGTATACTTCGATATCGACCCAAAGACCTGGGCACCGAGCAAAGCCGCCTTCGAACAGGCGATTACTTCGGCAACGCGAGCGGTTGTTCTTCCTCACCTGTACGGCAAGACCTTCGATCTGGGACCTTTTGTCACTGTGGCCAAGGAAAAGGGGCTCATCGTCATCGAAGATACAGCCCAGTCATTTGGCGCGGAAATCGGAGGCGTGCGCGCTGGCTGCACCGCCGACTACGGTGCCTTCAGCTTTTACCCCACCAAGACTATGGGAGCTTTCGGAGACGGCGGTGCGATCTGGGTGTCCAGTCCCGAGAAGGCGGAGCGACTCCGATCACTTCGGCACTACGGTCAAACGGGCAGATACGAGGCGACCACGACCATCGCTCGCAATTCCCGCCTCGACGAGATCCAGGCGGCGATTCTCAGAACGAAACTGACCGAAATAGACGCCGACAATCAAGGGCGCCGCGAGTTGGGGAAGGTGATTGCAGCGACTCTGGATGGCGCGCTCACACTGCCTGCCGAGAACCCGAACGGCGACCACGTCTACCACCTTTTCGTGGGGCTCCTGCCCGAGGGTGTCTCGCGCGACGCCTTCATCTCGAGAATGAAGGCCGAAGGGGTTTCGTGTTTGGTTCATTATCCAAGACCCCTCTACAAGCAGACGGCCTTCCTCGATTCGGCCATCTCACTCGAGGTCACCGAGGCGGTCCTTCAGCGCATCGTCAGTCTTCCCCTCTACGTCGGTATGGACGAAGGTTCGGCCCAGCGCATCGCTCTGACCACGAAACGAGTTCTGGCGGAACTTGCCTAGCGCGACCAGTAGAAAACTGCTTCTCTCATTCCTTCTTCTTTGCTATTGAACTGCCCGCGAGTGGGATCGCATTTTGCTCACGTAAGAACGGGTTCATCACATCATGAAGCACAGCCGTATGATTCGGTTTTCGCCGACAACGCAAATGACACTACACTGGGGGTGTGTCGACGCCTCGATTGCCCGGACTCGAACGGCGACGGGGCCGATGGAGAGGATGGCGAGGACTCATCGAGCGGCGACGATACACCCTCGAACGCTCGCCCTCCTGGAACAGGCGAGCTGGCCGGTCTGGTCCACTTTCGGCTCTACGATGGTCAAACATTGCCTGTAGCAAACCCGATCGTTTACTGGACGTTGCCGGAGGATCGGCCAGAGCCCTTTGAGGGTGGCCTAACCTGCGAATGTGGCTCTCCGGCCGGGTCCGTTCGGGGTGGCGTCGATGGGCGCTTCCGATTGACCGATGTGCCGGCTGGCGATGTCTATCTGGTCATTCAGAAGGGACGCTTTCGTCGATCTCGTCTTGTAAACGTTCCCCTCGATGGAACGTTGGTCGTGCCCACAGAACTGACTGAGTTACCGGTGATAAGCGACCCCGAAAACGGGGACGAGATTCCAAACATCGTGGTTGGACTCGGACGCTACGACTCCATCGAAGACGTGTTTGCAAAGCTCCGGATGGGACCGATCACGTCGGAATATGGCTTCGACTATCAGGAGTACATGGAGGATCCGGATGCTTGGGGTGTGAGCCTCGCTCTCTACCAGCAGCCTCGCGAACTAGACGACGCCGATTGGCAAGTCGAGGCCCCCGATTTCCTTGCGCTGCTGCGGGATCGGAGCGCTATGGCCGAGCACAACATCATCTTCGCTCCCTGTGCTGACGTCGACCGCTATCAGACGCTGTTCGCCTCAGAGAGCGCTCGCGACAATATCGAGCGATTCGTCTATGACGGCGGCAAACTGTACGTGACCGATTACTCCTATGATGTCCTCGAGCAGCCCTTCGCCGAGTATATCGACTTTCGGGGGCCGGGAGGTGGTGACGGGAACGCAGATGGCCATGTGGGGGACGCTGACTTCATGGGCATCGCCACGGAAGAAACCCGTCCCTATCCATCACAGAATCGTTCCCAAGACCCTCAACTCACCGAGTGGTTAGAGACGCTTGGCGCGGCCACCGACGGAATCGTCGAGACAGAGGACAATTGGGTGAACGTGCGGGGCGTCGACACGGTCGGGCAGTGTTGCGATGATCAAGGCTCTTGGGTGGACGTCACGCCAGATGTCGTCATGTCGGGTCCGAACAGGGTGCCGGGATTCAACGCGACGCCTCCCACACACGCAACTTGGTCCGAAGCTGAGGCTGCGGGAGCAAACAAGCCACACACACTGCGGTTCGACTACGGATGTGGTGAGGTCATGTACAGCACCTATCACACCATCGATCCGCGCTGGCGGGAGCCGAATTTGCACCCACAGGAGCTGGTGCTCATCTATTTGATCATGGAAATCGGTGAGTGCAATCCAGAGCCGATCAAGGAGCCGTAGCAAGGCCGCTACGATAGACCCGTTGAAATCCCTTTGAGTTACGGGCACACCATCTCGGTGCAAATGACACTACCGTCGGATTGGCAGGTGCACATATTGCAGTCGTCGGCGAACTCTTCGCCCTCTGCGTAGGCCTCGCCCTGCCATTCACAAATTGGGCAGGCCATCGTGGTGCAGCTCGAGATACCATTACCCTCGCAGACGCAGGTATTGCACCCGTCTTCATCACGGTATTCTTCGGACGGCTCGTACACCACACCGTCTGCTTCACAGCCTGACGGACAGGCCATCTCGGTACAGCTCACAACACCGCCGGACTCACAGGTGCAGGTGTTGCAGTCATCTTCGAAGCTGTCGCCTTCCGAGTAGGTCTGGCCTTGGTACTCGCAGGTGTTGCTGCACTCCATGGTGGTGCAGCTGACGGTCCCGTCAGACTCGCAAGTACAGCTGTTACATTCATCATCGAAGGTCTCCCCGGCCTCGTATTCGGAGTCGCCGACGACGCAGGTCTCGCCTAGTTCGTCGAGGCAGCCGCTTGCCAACACAAGAAGTCCCAAACTGAGAGTGAGTACTAGTTTATGGAATGTCATTTTCGTTTTCCTATTGCAGAAGCTGTCAATTCACAGCCGTTGATTGTGAAACCAACCCCGTGCTGGTGTATTCTGCAAACTGCGGACCAGTGGTCGGTCTGAATCAGTAATATATTGAAATATCTTAATAAATGCATCTGTGTTGAATTCTGTGAGTCGGTATTCGCGCCAAGTTCACGACATTTATGTCCCTAGCCGAGTTGGTGGTCCAAGGGTGGGTCGCAACAGATTGTTATTGTTGCTGTTTTCAGAGTTTCCCGCGGCGAGCGAAGTAGAGTCACTACGGCCAGTAGAACGAGTAAACCTCTTTTTCTGTAGGGGCTTACGATGCAAAGACAGACATGGTGTTCGAGCGCAACAGTTTCTGTGTCGGGATTCCGTGGGAGGACGTTCGGACGCGACGCTCTCTATCGCTGGGCTCCCCAGTGTAGTTCCTCGAGTTCGAGACGGGCAATGTAGACTTCGCGCATGTCGCCACGCATTTCTGCCACTTCTTTGCGGTGGCGCGCCAACTCAATGGCCTGGTTGATCTGAGCACTCGGAACGAAGGTGCTACGCGCCACGTTGCGCGCTTCGTGACTCGCGACTTGTTTGCGCAGATCGGGGTACCGGGCAATCGCTTCCTGCAGGAAGCCTGCGATTCGGGTCCCCTCCTTCACCTTGTCGATGAAAAAGCCAAGTCGCTGGAGCACAGCGTCGCATTGGTCCAGTACCTTCTCTTGGCCCCACGTCCACTCCACGGCCAACGCCGTGAACGGATTCTTGGACATCAAGCGGCGACATAGCTGAAGTAGGTCCAGGTGTTCAGAGGCGGATAGATCGCCTTGGTCGTCCTGTTTGGCGTGCCCGAGGTGGTGGCGCAGGGCATCGATCCAGATGTCGAGCGACGCGCCGTCAGTCTGGCGCCGCTCCCACCACTCCAGTTCGCACAGGGTGGACTCCATCAGCTTCATCTTAAAGAGGAGGGTCAGGCCGATTCCAATTCCCTCTGTACAGAAGTCGAGGACGAATTCAGCCCCTTCCGGTATTGGGAATGGATACTCCACGATGAGTTGGCGGGTCCGACGGATTTGCAGGCCGTCCGACAGCGCTGCCTCGGGCGTCGCATAAACGAAGTCGTACCGCGGCAAAGTGACGCGCGATATCTGGAGGGCTCCGCCTTCTGAAACACGCCTGTGCACTCCGGATCGACTCCGCGAATGTCCAGGCTTCGGTCTGCGTTCAGCTACGACCGCTCCTGCTTCTGGAATCGGAGGCGGGGACTCCTTTCCCATCGATTTCTCCTCTACACACAGCCTCGGGCCACCAAGGCGACCACATGATCAATATCGGCAGAATCGCGGAGGTCCTTGAAACGGCGGTCCTATCACTGTTGGTAGACGGTAACGATAAAGGCAGAGGGTAACGACGCTGAGGGTACCGCATCGGCCGCTGCAAACGGAACCGCGAAGCGAGGGTGGAGCGCCATATCATTGGTATCGCGAATGCCGCCCTGTATACTCGCGAAACTGGACGAGCCTGGCGGTTGAGGTGGGACTAGCGTCGCTTTTCGAGACCTCACGGAGCGCGGGTTCGACGATGAACCCAAACGGGCTCAACGCCGACGTGGGAGGAAGGTGGCTGAAGGGGCGCACAGAACGGGCTTGGGACGCAGGACGCTCAGTCGCCTCGGCCTGACGTTGATCGTACTGGCCCTTGCCGAGTCGTTGGTCCGGGTTCTTGCAGCACCCCCGGCTTCGCCACCTTTCGGCGACATGCTTGCAGAATTCACGGCGCGCTGTGGTCGTTTGACAGTCCTAGTGTTACCCGTCGTCGTCCTCGGGGCCCTGATCGCACTCATGCCCTCGCTGGTTCGGCGCCTCCGGCACGTCGCCGCTCATCTAAGTCGGCCTGTGGTGGTGCTTCGAGCCGCACTGGTACTCGCCGTTGCCACCGTCGGGGCTCGATATGCCATCGGCACTGGCTACGACTTCGTGTGGCACGTGGGTTGGGTGTTCGGCTCGGCGGGGTTTGCTGGCTGGATCTTCCTCGAGTCGCTGATCGGTTTGCGACAGAAACCGAACGAGGTTTCCGTAGCCGGAAGACTTGGCCTTCTGAGTATCTTGAGTTTCCTTTGCCTCGGCCACCTTGGAAGACTCGACACCGCGTGGATCAGCAGTATCGGACTGGTAATCGCTTTCGTCGGCCTGATACCCGCGCCGAAGATGAGCTGGGTCATCGTGGCGACAGTCAGTTTGGTTCCGATCGCAGGCCTTCTCATCGAAGCCGAGAGCCCCGAACTCCGACGTTACGCGGGCCAGCATACGCCAGTGTCGAATCTGGGGCTGGGTTGGTTGTTGTCTGCCACCGACTTCGACGGGGACGGCAGCTCGGGTTGGCTGGGCCTCGATTGCGATGACGCCGACCCAGAGCGTTTCCCGGGAGCGGTCGATCTTCCCGATGACGGCATCGACCAGAACTGCCTCGGTGGTGATAGCTCGCTCAGTGAGGCGATTGCGCGCACCCAACCAGGGGGGCCACGAGTTGCAACGACGGGCCAACCCTGGGGTGTTCTGGCGAATCACCCGTCAGATATCCTTCTGCTCACGATTGACGCACTTCGCGCCGACTCGTTCACGGCACTGATGCCTCGGACGATTGAGGCTGTGGAATCGTGTGCCGTCTTCAAGGATGCGCGCGCACAAGCGCCGTTCACCGACCTGTCATTGGTGAGCCTTCAGACAGGCATGCATCCTCGGCACCTATTGGGGGACTCGGGCATCGCCCTGACGCCAGCCGATCCAGCGGCTGGTCGCCCCTCCATTCCGCCGACTCTGGCCAGCGGCCTGGGCATCGCACTTGGCTACGATACCCACGCACTGCTCTCGATCGCTCCGGTGCGAGAGTTTTGGACCGAAGGTTACGCCAATGTGGAGCAATACGCCGAAACCATGTCGTCCATTCGGCCGGCTGAAGAGGTGCTGCGTGAAACTCAGCACCTTCTCGACGAAACTCAGGACGACGATCGACCCACGCTTATCTGGACTCATCTCGGGGATGCACACGCCCCTTATCACGGTGGGGCTACTCGCGGTGGTTACGATGCTGTGCTCGGCGAGCTAGATGCGATCGTCGCAGACTTTTTGGACACGCTGCCACGCGATCAGATCGTGGTCATCGCAGCCGACCACGGTGAGTCGTTCGGCGAGCACGGCTACTACGCTCACGGAGCCCGTGCCTATGACGACGAGCTAGCCGTCCCCCTGACTGTCTGTCTTCCCAGCGCGACCGGCGGAGCCTGGCACCAAGCCGAAGTCGAGCAGGCCGTGGGACTGATCGACATCGTTCCCACCCTGTTCGAGGCGGTTGGAGCTCCCGTGTTTTACCCGTTCCACGGAGAATCGCTCCTAGGGGTTATTCGAGGGGACGCCGAGCTGAATTCGCCCTGGGTCTACGCTGAGACGGTGCGGCCCTACGCTGCTCAACAGGCTCTCGTTTTTGGTTGCCACAAGTGGCTGCGGGATACGCACTGGGAGTGGGAAGGCGTGTTCGACCTCTGTGCGCACCCGAGTGAGGAACTGCTGTTTGACGATGCCGAGGCGCTCACCGCCCTACGCGATCTGGCTGCGAGAATCGTCGACCACGACCTCGACGCGTTCCGCAGTTGGCGATTCGACGCGCCGGAGTAGTCGTGTCACCGACTGGCACCGGCCGAGTTGTTGCCGATCTGCAGCTGCCTGCCTCCCCCGGTTGCACCGGGGGCTTCAAAGCGGTCGCTACCGTGTATCGATCTGCAGGCGGTTGACATCCCGCCTTCAAGAGTGACTAGTGTAGTGTTCACCTCTCGAAAACCAGCAGGAGCGACCGCGACCGTAGCGGTGGGACAGAAGACAATGAACAGGATAGCCTTTCTCGTATTGACCGTGATGACTCTTCCGGCACTACCATTGGCTTCGCAGCCGACACTTGATGGCCTCGCGGAGTGCGCAGCCACGGTGCCGTCGCTGGGCTCAGCCGAGTTAAGTATGCGCCAACAGGCGCTCAGCGAGCACTGTACTTCTCTCTTACCGCCGGAATGCGCGGCGCAGCCTGTCGATGTTGCTTCGTGCCCCGCCGCGATCTGCGAGTTGAACACGGACCTTCCCGGTTGTGACGGTGTCTTGGGAGACGATTCGTGGGGGAGTATCGTCTTCTTTGCGTCCTATCTCGCGGACTCTCTAGGCTTGTCGCGGCCGGAGGCGGCACTGATCGGGATCGAGGCGATCGCGGCGCTTCCGCCGGAGCACCGCCAAGTTGCATTCAGCGAACTCGTCGAAGAGGCGAGGGCGAGTCTCCCTCAGGTGCAACGGGATCTGCTCGTCAGTGCGATGGCGCTGTCTCTGCTCACCGAGCACACAATCACCGTCGAGTCGGGCTCGATTCGGCTCAACGAGTCTTCACCCGGCCTCGAACTAGCTGTGTTGGTCAACTCCCAGTCTATTCAAGTGGATGGCACGCTGGTGTTAGAACTCGTGCAGGGGCTGGCCAGGCCGACTGACCACATCAGCTCGACATCACCGGTGCTGAGGGTCCTGAAAGAGCACGTCGAAGGGCTGCTCGCCGCCCGGCCGGGCGTGGACGCTACAGCCCAGCTCGAAATTGTCTCCGTGCCCTATCAGACCTTGACCGATGTGATGATCACACTCTCGACGGCCGGAATCACCGATTTCACATTCGTCGGCCAACAGAATACCGAATTGGTCAGCCCGCCCGCGGTGGCGTACGACGGCCCCAGCCCGCCACGAGTCTTGATCGCTGTAACCGACGGTGGTTTCACCGTGACCGACTTGGTCAGCGGCCCGGAGTTCGGCGCCTCGGGCTTAGCGAGGCCCGATTCGAGCTGCTCAATCGAGCCGCTACCAAACCCACTACCGACACTCTGCGCCGCTCCGGACATCGATGGCCGCTCGCTCTCGGAGCGACTTCCGTGGTTTCAGCTTTACAACCTGCTGGTCGCGATTCACGGTTATCCGGAGTGGCACGGAGGATGGGACGAGACCAACGCCATCGTGAACATCGTCGCTGACCAACAGATCGAAGTGAGCGTGGTTTTGAAACTGATGGATATCGCCCGTTCGTATCGCGAGTTGGATCGATACGACAGTGCAGACGCCTTTGAGGCCGCACCTGTTCGGCTCGACGGCGACCTGGCCGTGCCGCTGTTTTCGAACCCAGTCATGCTCCTCCCACGGACAAGCGATTAGTTTGTTGGCTGGGCTGACCCGCTGGCTTGTCTGCACCACCCTAGGCGAGGTAAATTTGCAGCCAATAGGTGACCGTCTCATGGACCGAAACTGAATTGACTACGCGAAGTACATCGCGAACGAGCCTGCTATCTACCATCATTCTGGCGCTCTGCGCTTCATGCTCTACGAGCCGTGACGAAAGTGAACTGGCGACCGAGTCCTCGGCCGAAGCGAGGCCCGAAACCGGTTTCGATGACGTGTTGGTGCGGCACCGTGCGGTGGCTCACGCACTCGGAGGAATCGACGGCGTCGATTTCAGCAACTCTCTGCAGGCCGTACGACACAGCCTAGAGTTGGGCTTCCGATTGTTCGAAGTGGACCTCGAGCTGGATACACAAGGTCGCCTGATCTGTTTTCACTCGGGCAGCGAAGACCAGATCAGCTTTCCCGAAAATGACCCAACTCGGGGCGCAAGACCTCTCTACGCTGGCCGATTCGACGTGATCACTGGAACCGAGCTCTTCGAATTGATGACCGGTCATCCAGACATGTATCTGATTCTGGACACCAGGGAACGCGACAACCTGGCGCGATTGCTTCGCCAGGCTGTGGAGGAGGCTATGGCCGTCGAGCCTGCACTGCTCGAGCGCTTGATACCCCATTTCTACAACGCCACCCATCTGCAGGAGGCGCGAGCCGTGTATCCCTTTCACCGATTCATTTGGAAGCTGCCGGACCTACCTGACGAAGAGATTATCGCTTTTGCCGAAGCGAACAGCGTCGCTGGCGTCGTGTTCCCACCCGTCCGATTCAATCCGCAGCTGGTAGCAGGCCTGAGAGCAGTCGGTACGCTCCCCTACGTCCACACGGTCAACAGACCCGCCGTAATCGAGGTCTTACTCGCCAACGAGTTCCACGTAATCTACACTGATTTCGATACG
>CAZDBH010000040.1:0-30625 GCA_964503485.1 uncultured Bradymonadales bacterium
TAAAAGCTAACGGCTGGAGTCCGGGGCGTTATACGCGACGGGCTCCTAGTCCGTATCGTAGCCGAGGTTGGGGGCGATCCAGCGCTCCACCTCTCCGAGCTCGAGGTTCTTTCTTTCGGCGTAAGCGCTGGCCTGATCTCGGCCAATCGGTCCTACCGTGAAGTAGTGGCTCTTGGGATGTGACAGGCACCAGCCACTAACCGAGGCAGCCGGGTTCATTGCGCAGCTGTCGGTGAGCTCGATGCCCACCTCATTGGCGCTGAGTAGCCCGAATAGCTTTTGCTTCTCGGTGTGGTCGGGGCAAGCGGGATAGCCAGGTGCCGGCCGAATTCCGCGATAGCGCTCGCGATGTAGGTCCGCAGGCGAGAAGTCGCCCTCACTCTCGTATCCCCACTCCTGTCGAATCCGAAGGTGAAGCCACTCGGTGGTGGCCTCGGCTAATCGATCGGCCAGGGCTTTGAACATGATAGCCCCGTAGTCGTCGTGGTCCTGGTTGAAGGCCGCCACCTGCTCCTCGACACCCAAGCCGGCAGTTACCGCGAAGGCACCGATATAGTCCGGGACTGCTGAGTCTCGCGGGGCGACATAGTCGGCCAACGACAGGTTCGCCTGCTCTGAACCTTCTCGAACCCGTTGCTGGCGCAACATGCACAAGCGCACGAGTTCTGTTGTCCGCGACTCGTCCTCATAGAGCACGATGTCGTCGCCGTCGCCCGCCGCCGGGTAGAAGCCATAGACCGCGTTGGCGGTCACCAATCGCTCGGCTACCATACGAGTGAGTAGGGTCTGGGCGTTCTCGAATAGTTCTCTTGCGGCTTCGCCCCGCTCAGGATGCTCTAGAATCTTCGGGAACCTGCCCTTCAACTCCCAGGTTGTGAAGAACGGTGTCCAGTCGATGAACTCGGTGACCTTTTCGAGCGGTATCGAATCGAGAACCCGACGACCCGTGAATGACGGCTTCGGCGGCGTATACTCCCCCCAATCAAACGACGGCGCATTGGCCATCGCCTTCGGATAGGTCAGCAAGGGCTTGTCTCGGCGAGCCGCAAACACCTCGCGGTCACGCTGTTGGAACGCCAGGTTGGTCTGGGCGAGGGCGGCATTGGCGTCCTCGTCCATCAACTCGCTCGCCACCCGTGGAGCCCTCGACGCGTCGAGGACGTGGATTGTGAGCCCGTCGTACCGGGGTGCGATCTTGACCGACGTGTGCCGCCGACTGGTCGTGGCACCGCCTATCAGTAGTGGGACGTTGAGGCCGCGCCGCTTCATCTCGCTCGCGACTTGCACCATCTCGTCCAAGGACGGGGTAATCAGGCCGCTCAGCCCGATGATGTCGACGTTTTCGGCGATTGCCGTGTCGATGATTTTATCGCAGCTGACCATCACCCCGAGGTCGATGACGTCGTAGTTGTTACATCCGAGCACGACTCCAACGATGTTTTTGCCTATGTCGTGGACATCGCCCTTTACGGTAGCCATGAGTACCTTGCCCCGACTCGAGCTGACGGCACCCTCTCGCTCGGCGTCCATCAGCGGCATCAGATGGGCAACGGCGCGCTTCATCACTCGGGCACTCTTGACCACCTGTGGGAGGAACATCTTTCCCGAACCAAATAGGTCGCCAACCACACCCATACCAGCCATGAGCGGGCCTTCGATGACATCCAAGGCCCGTGGGTAGTTTGGAATTGCTTCGTCTAGATCTTCAGAGATGTGGTCTGTAATGCCATGCACCAACGCATGGCTAAGTCGTTCTTCAGCCGAGTTCTGCCGCCAACTGTCATCTTGCTGTCGCCTTTTCGCGCCGCCCTTCACCGAGGCAGACACTTCGACCAGCCGCTCAGTCGCGTCGCTGCGGCGATTGAAGAGTGCGTCTTCGACGCGCTCCCGGAGGTCCTCGGGGATGTCTTCGTAGACAGCGAGTTGGCCCGCGTTCACGATGCCCATATCCAGCCCGGCCTCAATCGCGTGATAGAGGAAGGCCGCATGAATCGCTTCGCGCACGCCATTGTTGCCTCGAAACGAGAACGACACATTGCTAATTCCACCACTCACGTGGGCCCGGGGAAACCGCTGTTTGAGTTCTCTGGCGGCCTCGATGAAGGAGAGTCCATAGTTGTTGTGCTCTTCGATCCCGGTCGCGATGGTGAGTACGTTCGGGTCAAAGATAATATCGCTCGGATGGAAGCCCACCTCTTCTGTCAGCAAGCGGTAGGCACGAGAGCAGATCGCAACCTTACGGTCGGTGTCGACTGCCTGCCCTTCCTCGTCGAAGGCCATCACGATCACAGCGGCGCCGTATTGGTAGACGCGCCGTGCCGCCTCGAGAAATGCCGCCTCACCCTCTTTGAGAGAGAGAGAGTTGACGACGGTTTTCCCTTGGACGTTCTTTAGACCCTCCTCGATCACCGAGAACTTGGAGCTGTCGATCATGATCGGAATTCGGGCGATGTCCGGCTCGGTCGCGATCAAGCGCAAGAATGTGGCCATGGCCTTTTCTGAGTCGAGCAGTGCCTCGTCCATATTCACGTCGAGTATGTTTGCGCCCCCGGCGACCTGGTCTCGGGCAACGGCCAGAGCTCCCTCGTAGTCTTCGGTCTTGATCAATCGCGCGAAGCGCCGAGACCCTGCCACATTGGTTCGCTCTCCCACGATCGTGAAGTTCACATCTGGGTAAATGACCAGAGGTTCTAGGCCCGAGAGTCGAGTATCCTCGGTCAACGTCGGAAGGGCGCGCGGGCGTTTGCCCTCGACGGCCTGGGCGATCGCCTTGATGTGGGCAGGTGTTGTGCCGCAGCAGCCCCCAACGAAGTTGAGCCATCCTTCGTCAGCAAACTCGCTGACGAAGGCCGCCATTTCGTCTGGTGTCAGATCGTACTCACCAAAGGCGTTGGGAAGGCCCGCATTGGGGTAGCAGCTGTTGAAGGTCGGGTTGCACTTGGACAGATCGTGGATGAAGGTCCTCATCTGATTCGGTCCGAGCGAACAGTTCAATCCGATGCTCAGGGCATCGGCATGAGAGACTGAAATGCAGAACGCTTCAACCGTTTGACCAGAGAGTGTTCGGCCACTTGCGTCCACGATCGTGCCTGAAATCATCAGGGGAGGGCGGACGCCGCGAGCACCGCACACTTCGTCGATTGCGAGAAGCGCTGCCTTCATATTGAGCGTGTCAAAGCTCGTTTCGGGCAGCAAGATGTCGACGCCTCCGTCGAGCAATCCCTCTACCTGTTCGGCATATGCCGACTTCAATTCATCAAAACCAATGGCCCGAAAGCTAGGGTCGTCGACGTTCGGCGAAATCGACAAGGTCTGGTTTGTGGGGCCGATCGCGCCCGCTACAAAGCGTGGGCGGCTCGGATCGGTGGCCGTGAACTCGCGAGCGACTTCGACCGCCAGCTCCGCAGAGACGCGGTTGATCCGATAGGTGAAGTCCTCGGTGTGATAGTCGGCCTGGGACACCCGCGTTCCGTTGAACGTATTCGTCTCGATGATGTCGGCACCAGCCTCAAAGAAGGCTCGATGAATCTCGCGAATCACGTCCGGTCGGGTCAGCGACAAGAGGTCGTTGTTGCCCTTCAGTGGATGGGGATGGTCGGCGAGTAGTTCGCCTCTGAAGTCTGCCTCCTCCAACGCATAGGTCTGAATCATGGTGCCCATCGCACCATCAAGCACTAGTATCCGTTCCTTTAGGAGTGCCTCGAGTTGTTGTCGCTTCGTCATCGCCCCCCCTGCTCGGCTCGCAGTCATGCGGAGCTGTGTAAACGATGTATGAGCAGGTTACCAGTGAATTGGTTTCGTCGTTAGTCCTTATTAGGGATTAGGGATTGAGCCGCGAAGCGGCGGAAGGGGCCTCCTAGCAATCCGGAACCGTTGCGGGATCCCTAACCGGCAAGCCGAGGAAGCGGGCCAAGTCGATTCGCCGCCCACTGCGGTCCTCGGCGTCCATATGTACATGGGGAGTCGACTCGAGAATCGCCGTGCCGCCCATGATGCCCAGCTCTTGACCGGCTTCGACAATATCACCCACCCTGAGTGATGGGGTAAAGGCGGCGAGGTGCATATAGCGTACCTCGTGCCCGGCCAGTTCGCCGTCGAGGACCTCCGTGCTCACGATCACACCCGTGTGCCACGAGCCGTAGTTTTCTGTGAAGAAATTAACATGCCCGTATCCGGGAACTTGGCCGCTGGCTGGCAGGCTCTCACCACCTCGAACAACCGTGGAGCGGCCAGTCAGCCGGCGCCCATACCTGCTCGTGTCCTGCTCGGGCGACCCCAAATGAGTAATTCGAGCTCTGGCCATCGATACGACTGGTGTACCAAGGCCCGCATTTTGACCGACACCCGCGATATCGACCCCACGGTGCCTTCGGTGGTTGGACCGACACGACCAATGATCTGAAATGACCCGCGATGTGTCATAGGGAATCACGTACCCGCCGATCGTTGGTTCCGCCGTCTGCTGCGGGGTCCTATCGAGAGTGGTGAAGTTCGGATCGGGGCCGACCTCACGTGACAACCTGCGCAACTGGGGTACAGGCTCGACTGGCGCCCCACCGCAGCTAACGAGGGTGGACGAAGAAAGAGCTACGACAACACAAACAGTGCAGATTTGCCGGTACAAAGAGGCCTCGTGAGTTCACCGCGAGCAGCGAACTGGTTGTGCGACGCTAGTTGCAAGTCACTATAACGACGACAACCGCAATGCCGAAATTCACGGCAACGAGGAGCGACCTCCGATCTTCGTCAACTGAGCAAGTCTCTTGGCCAACCCAGGGGCCAACGCACCCAGTGGCACTCGCCACGACCAGTTTCCAACGACGGTAGCAGGTGTGTTCATTCGAGCCTCCGTCCCAAGCGAGAGGAGGTCCTGGACCGTGACGACCGAGGTGTTTGCCTCCGAACGCATCGCGATCTCGAGCAGGGCCCAGGCCGGCTCCTTTGGGATGCGCCCGAAACGATCATGAAGGCGGCCGAGCGCGTAGTTGGAGGCCTTGTCGTACCATCCGAGCGATGTGTCGTTGTCATGGGTTCCAGGATACACGACAGAACGCGGGTCGTAGTTTGCGGGCAAGTGTGGGTTGTCGTCGTCGGAATCGTACGCGAACTGGAGCACTCGCATGCCGGGGAAGCCCAACGCATCGCGTAGTTCTCGAACCGAGTCGGTGATGATCCCGAGGTCTTCGGCGATGATTGCGAGAGGCCCCAGCTGGCCGGTCACTACATCGAAGAGCGCTCTCTTGGGCCCCTCACGCCAAACACCGTTTACCGCAGTCTCTTCGTCGGCTGGGATCTCCCAGTACGCATCAAAGGCGCGGAAATGGTCGATTCGGACGACGTCAAACAACTCGAAGGTCCGCTTCAATCGGTCGATCCACCAGGCGAAGTCGGTTTCGGCGAGTGCGTCCCACCGATAGAGCGCTCCGCCCCACCGCTGACCCGTGTCGCTAAACGCGTCGGGCGGGACACCAGAGACGTGGATTGGTTCGCCGTTGGCTTGGACATCGAAGATGGCGGGGTGGCACCAGACGTCCGCCGAGTCGGTTCCAACGTAAATCGGTACATCACCAACCAGAGCGATCCCGCACTGATTGGCGAACCGTTTCAGTTCCAGCCACTGTTCCTGAAAGAGGAACTGCCCGAGTTTTTGCGCGGAATGTCTGGTGGCGAGTCGCCCTCGGGCGTCAGCCAGAGCTCCCGCCTCGCGGTTTGCGATTGCGGTTGGCCATTCGGTCCACGCCCTGCCGCCGAATTCTTCCTTGAGAACGAAGAACAAGGTGTGGTCTTCGAGCCAGTAGGCTTCGTCAGCGCAGAACTTTTCATAACGTCGCATGACATCGATGGGCCACTCGGCGGCCGCGGCCGGAAGCCGTTCGAGCATCGAAGCGGTTTGTTGACGGGCTCTGGCGTAGTCCACCCGAGTGGTCGAGGATGGGGGCTCACCATCAGCCATTGGGAGCAAGCCGCTGCGATCCAACGCGCGTCGATCGATAAGGTCCAGGTTCGAGGCCATTGATGATGGCGAGTTGTAAGGAGAGCCGTCTGCATCCGTCGGTCCGATGGGAAGCATCTGCCAAAGTCGCTGCTCGGCCGCCTGGAGCCACGAAACGAAATCAAATGCCTCCTGTCCAATTGTCCCAATTGGGCCCCGGGTAGCGAGGGAAGTTGGATGCAGCAAGACTCCTGAAGCGCGGTTCTCGAGAACGGAGTTCATCTTGGGTCAGCCCATAGTTGGTTCGGGTTTCGCCGGCTACAGATTGTTGAGGAGCTCTTCGGCTCGGCCGCGAATGTCACTTGATTCAGGCAACATCGCCAGAATATCTCGGCAGATCTGGCGAGCACGGGCCGGGTTGGATTCCTGGTAGGAGGCCGCATCGATGTACATTTCGTTGGCGTGATCCTCGAGTCGGCGAACCAGTCGTCGGGTGTCCGAGTGGTCCTCGTCGTAGCGGAGCGCGATTCGGGCGTTTTCGCCGGCTTCCTTGTAGCGGTCCCGATCGTACTCTTGATCTGCGAGTTGATAGTGGGACTCGGCCAGTTTGATCCGAATCTCGTCCCGATAATGAGAATTCAGGCGTCGGTCTAACGAGTAGGCGCGGCGCAAGTCATGGACAGCGAGGTCGTACTCTCGAGCCTCGTAGGAGCCGTTGCCGGCGGCGTATACATCCGAGAATTCTCCGATACGCTCTGCGTGGTTGGTGGCCTGCTCGGCCTGATCACCGTCCAACCGGGAAGCTTGTCGCTCAAAATACGAGACCGCACTGTCGAATCTGCCAGAGTCGTAATAGCGCCATCCCCGCTCGAATGGATCTGAGTCATCCTCGTCAGAAGAGCGCCGAGCACTAGTAGTCTGCTCGGGTGGGCTGTCATTCTGGGCGCTGGCAGCCTCCTCAGCAGCTTGTTCGGCTGCCTGGCGTTCCCGTCTTCGTCGCCGTCGCTCCGCGCGCTCCTCCTCCTCGGCTTGGGTGCGCTCGGGCTCAACGGCGGCTTGAGTTTCTTCTTCCACAACCGGCACCACCGGGTCGGGCGGGGTTACCACAGCCTGTTGCTGTGCGCGTTCCCGCGCTCGAAGTTCGGTGATCTCAGTCTGGAGAGCGTTTGCACTGGGATGATCAGCAGATGATTCGAGTGCAAGGCCGACGAGGTTCTCGGCCCGACTGATGTCACCCTCATCAACCGAAGAGCGACCTTCGACTACGATTTCGTCGACCAGCGTTCGAATTCGCTCCTCTGCGGCTTCAGCAAAGAGCTGGCTTCCATCCCTTACACTGCGCAGCTTCACCAGCGCGGAGGCGTACTGTTTTTGGGTGGCGTCCTCTTCAGCCTGCGCCAAGAGGGAGCTCATTCGCTCCTCTGTGGAAGCCTGACCGAGCCCGTCCGCAGCAGCCTGACTGTTTGGGTCAGCCTGAAGAGCGGCGTTGAACTCTTCACGGGCGAGCGTGAAGTCGCGCGCAGCGAGGGCCTTGTTGGCCTCTTCGATGTGGGTATCCGCGATGTCCGCGGCGGTCGGTTCCGCGGAACTGTGTCGCTTGTAGAGCTGAACGCCGATCACCACCGCCAAGGCCAATGCGATGGCAGCAAACGCCAAGATGCCAATAATCGCCAGCGGTGAACTTCGCTTTTTTGCGTGGGGCGCATTGTAAACAGGAGCGGGCATCGGCGCGGCGCCTTGGCTCGGCGGGACGTTGACCCTCACTCCAGTAGGGGGCGGCTGAGGAACGGTCGCTGGTATTGGCGCCGGCGCAGCCTGCTGTTGTGCCGGTTGGGCTGCAGCGGGTGGCTCGGCCAGATGCTGAATCTGCCGAGTACTGGGATCGTGCTGCACGCCGGAAATCTGCAGGAAATTGAGCTCGTGGGAGCCGACTTTTACTCGGTCACCACTGATCAGCTGGGCCGAAGCGATGCGCTTTCCGTTGAGATAAGTGCCGTTGCCACTCCTCAAGTCGCGCAGAGTGAATCCCTGGCCGTCTTTGATAATCTCAAAGTGTTGGCGAGAGACCGCGCGATCGTGAACAACGATGTCCGCGTGTTCGGCGCGACCGATCACAGCGCGATTATTCAGTAGATGAAATTCGGTCCCCGGCCTTTGGCCACGGAGGACAACAAGCTTCCCAGTCACCGTAGAGGGTCTCCTGTGAATCCAGCAAGAAGACTATAAGCGAGTTGCAGCCGCCCCGCAATTGAGACAACGGACGAGGTCGTCGTGTTCTTCCATCCGTAGGGCGTTTGTTGCTCCTTCTCGGGCAAACCATGCTCGGAACACGGGCGGATTTGGCGTCGGCGGAGGAGGGGAGTTGTGGGGAAGCAGGTGGGGGGCAGCACACCTCCGACGGCCAAAATCCGGTGCCAGAACTCACCATCAAAATGAGACTTGAGCCCCACCGCAAGGCCGAGCCGATCACAGAGAGTTATTTGTCGAGTGAGTCTAGGGCCGTTTTAGCGGCCTCGTTGTCAGGATTGAAGTGAAGCGCGATCTCGAATTGCTCACGGGCCTCGTCAATCTGATCTTCTTCTAGATGAATCATCCCGAGAAAGTGGTAGCCCATGTCGATGAGTGGGTTCAGGTCGACGGCGCTCGACACTAACTCGACAGCCTCGACTCGTTCCAGACTGCCAGGTTGAGCGGACTGATAGGCCGCCCATCCGAGGTAGAGTTGATAGGTGGGTTCGTCGGGATTGAGTTCGAACGCCTGTTTGAAGCATTTTTCAGCCTCGGCAAAGTCCTTCTCTGTCAACAAGTCGAGTCCGAGTACGTGACGGACTTCGGCTTCGATCAGTCGATCGGTCTGAGTTGCATCACCCGGCCGATCGAGGGCGTTGTCGTAGGCTTTCCGGCGCTCGACGTCCAGTAAGACATCGCCCGCAGCTCGGATTTTCTCAACGATTTCTCGCACTTTTGCGCGGGCGTACTGCGGGATACCCCTGTTGAAGTCCGGCTCGGCAAATCGTTCCAGCAGGGCCTGATGAGACTGCTGAATCCGGGTGGCTGAGGCCTTTCGGGGCACATCGAGCACGTCGTAGTAGGACCCGCTCTGGTACTGCAAGTACATCCGCATGATGACATCGAGGCGTCGATACACTCCCGAATCAAAGACTGCCGGGTTCTGAGAGGGTTCTTGCCCGCTCGGGACAATCGTCGTTTCAGCTGGGCTAGAGGAGCCCACCACTCGACACATACCGGCATCCACTACGGCGGTTATGACGGCGGATACCCTACCGGCGGTCCATCCAGTGGCCGTCATGATGTCAGCCAGCGAAAGCCGATTCTGAAGCCAATCACTGAACTGTTTCGGAAGGGCCGTCGGCGTGAAGCGCCACATGCCAGCTTTGGGGTCACCCATGGCGATGTGGATTGTGCTCGCCTGTTCCCGTCTAGCTTTGACGGCTTCGCTGTCTTGGAATCGGTCGAAACCTTGAATCAGGATCGAGAGCGGGTTGAGCTCGAATCGCAGTTTTTGGCCGAGGAAGTCGTCCGACTCTTTGAATTCGAAGGTGGCGTGGTCGAGTGCGAAGCAGTTGACGATCTTCTCTTCGATTTGTTGTCGCAGCAATTCGAAAAGTTGGGCGTGAGAGAGGGCGCCAATTTTTACCAGCGCCTCACCCTGCTTTATCCCCTCTGCCAGCTGGACCGATCGCGCCCGAGCGAGGTCGGAGTCCGTGATGACACCGCGCTGAACAAGAAAGCGCCCCAAGTTTTCGCCGAGCAGATTCGACTCGGCGTAAGTGGGGACCCCTTCGACGAAATAGACGGTTTTTCTGACGGCCGCGTTAGCCAGCGACAACATGCCTGTCGAACCGGCCTCGAGTAGCTCGACAAGCAGGGTCCCGAACGGACGGTCACTCGTGTTTCCAGTGTGGGTTTCGCCACTGTCACGTACCGCTGTGCTGTCGCGTGAGAACTTGGCCGCACTTTGATCAGTCCCAGACCGCACGGCAAATGACAAAGCCTGCCGGTCCCACGGGAGTTGAAGGCACGCAAGCGGTGGCTTGAAACGACTTTTGAGGTAGTCTTCCTCAATCCGGCTCGTACAGCCAAACACCAACAGCAGATTGTGATTGTGATGTCTTGCGATCGCCGCGAGGCGTTCCGCGTCCATCCCCTGAAGGATGGTGGGAAGCACTAGGCCGGCGACGACTCCGCGGTCGAGGGCTTTGAGGGCCTCGGTCGGGGTGGCTGCTGGCACAACCTCGAATTGTTCTTCAGAGAGCGCAGCTTTAGTGCGCTTCAGGTCTTCACTACCGAAGTTGACGACTACAATGCGGCCTCGCATGGACCTCTTCCCTTCCTACCGTCCACCCACAGAAACATGACACCACATGAGATAACGGCACAATAGCGGCTACACTTGAGCGATTAAAGTCGGGTGAGATGAAGAACTAGGAAGCCGCCAAAATAGCGCAGGAAACTGTCTCGGGCTTTCCACTCGAGTTGGGCCATTACGTCTCTGATCCCCGGTATACGATGGAGTGCAGCGTGTGGCGTCACGACCCGAACGCCGCTGACATCATCAAGACGCAACGAACCGGGTAGACGATCGCGAAGTGAACGCAGGCTGTCGAATCGCGTGTACACAGCGGCCTCGGTAGTCGACTTACTGATTCTGCCGGACCACACTCGCTTGGAGAGGTAGCGCAAGCTGTGGGGATTGTAGAATTCGAGAACCAACCGGCCGCCTGGTACGGTGACTCGAGCCATCTCCGAAAACGCGCGGTCGATGTCCTCGACGTGGCTGAGTACTTTGAAACTGTAGACGAGGTCGAAACTGGCTGTCTCGAAGGGGAGATGGGTCGCCGAACCGCGTACTACGTTCAGTCCTCTGGCCTGGGCTTGCCCCAGCATTCCGGGCGAGATGTCGACGCCAACGGCTAGGTCAGCGATGGGATCGAGGTGGCGCAGAATCAGTCCTGTGCCGCATCCCACTTCGAGTACTCGCTTGTCAGCCGCCAGGGGCACGACCAGATCGGACTCGAGCGCGTCTATGAGGGCGTGATACCCATCGTGGCGGTGCTTTTCGTACCACCCAGCAAATTCGTCATAGTAACTTTGATTGTCTTTGTGGCTCATCGTCGTACTAACCAACCAGCTGTCGATAAAGGTTGAGGTACTGGGCCGCTATAGCCTCCCGACTATAGGTGGCTGCTACAAACGCGGCTCCATCTCGTCCCATCTGGATTCGCCTGTCCGTGTCGTCGAGCAAGGCTCGGACGCCGGCCGCCAACCCTTCCGGATCCTGGGGGGGTACCGCAATTCCACCCCCGCCGTCGAGAACTTCGTTCAACGGAGCCTGATCTGCGACGATCACAGGTCTCCCCAAAGCGATTGCTTCGAGCAAGACTAGCGGCAAATCCATTTTTGCGTAGCTGGACTCAGCCGGCAGTACCACCACATCCGAGGCGATGAGCAGATCGAGTATTTTCGGCACGTGATTGAGAAATCGGACTCTGCCATCTGGGATCAGGTCGCCCAGTTGCGCCTTGATTTCTTTCTCTACCGCCAGGCTCTCGTCGTCTTTGATTCGACACGCAAAGACCCATACCGGCGGCTCGCTATCAGACCGCATGACCTCGATGGCAGAGGCCACGGTTCGGGCGGCATCGCTAAAGCTGTAGTCCCCCGGAAAGACAACGACTGGCGCATCGGCTGGAAGGTCGAAGCTCGCTCGGGCTTGCCGAATCTGTGACCGATCGAGAGATAGCTCGACCGGAGGGACAGACGGGGGCACATAGTGCGTATTCGCGATGCCCGCATCGATGAGTCTGTCCCTCGTGTACCTGCTCAGGGCGACGTTCACATCAGCAAACAGCGACTCGCGCACCGTGGAGAAGTCCTTTGGTACCGAGCAGATGGTGTGAACCGCCTTGCGGTTGACGAGCCGTCGAAGCCGTCTGATTATCGAGGAAGTCCGAGGGTTTGGGGCGAAGAAGAAATGCTGGATCCAGCCCTTCGGTGTGGTGAGCACCTGCTTGACCACCTTTGCGTTTTGACGAAGCCCGGGAGCAAAACCACCTCCACCCCCGTAGATCGGCCGTTCGCGGACGTGGCCGAGTTCGAAAGAGTAGCTTCCATCGGTCAGTACCGAGAAGGCGATTTCGTCGGACGCCGAGCCCGAGACGAGGTCCCGGACCAGGTTCTTGCTGGAGTCATTCCACGGAGGGACGACCGGCTTCGAAATTGCGAGTACTGATATCGTCATGGGCGGAAAAAAAAAGCGCAGGCCGAAGCCTGCGCTTTTCACTCAATCCGTTTTGAGTCGACTAGTTTCGTGGCACGAAGGGGAGGCTCCCGACCGTGCAACTACCCTCGCCGCTAGCGCCGCGTAGACACTCTACCCAGGTGCTGGCGTTGGGATCAGTCGAGACGCCGTAAAATGCGTCATACTCTTCGTCGGTGGCGTTCGGGTTCTGGTCGCGACCGCACTCGTGAACTGTGATTTCGTCGCCTGCGACGATCTCTTCGAGGGCGCCGAAGCTGACGATCAAGTTACCACCCTGACCACCGAGAGCGACGTAGTCAGCAGTTCCGCTAGTGGAGCATTGGCCCACCGGCGTTCCGAGAGCGGACTCACAGTTCGTGGCGTGGGCGTTGTCGCCGGAGCCGAAGTTACATGCGTGAACCTCGGATGCGTTGATCGGGCTCCCACCGGTGTGGGTAAGCTGAACCCCGAAAATATCCACGCCTGCGGTGTGGGTCGGGCTCGAGGTATCCGGATTTTCTCGATCCTCGATGAGCAGGTAGTGATAGGACTGACCGGGGTCAGTCGTGTCGTTACTGCTGGTGTCATTAGTCGTGGTGTCGGCATCGGCCTCATTCACAACACAGCTGTCGTCGGTGGCCGGGTCACAGCTCTCTTCGAGCTCGCAACCGGTGTGGACTACAAGTACTCCGATCGAGAGCACGGCTGTCAGACAAAACAATCTCATCCGCATCGTTCACCTCCTGAACTGCCATCCGGTCACGAGGACACGGCACAGTGTGTGATTCCCTTAAACGCCAAGCCGGCAACTCCCAACGTATCAATCTGATGGGACGTTATATCGACAAAAGCAGTGGCAAAGAGCAAATCGAGTTCTAGCCCGCTCTCAAACCCATGTCAAGTTGGGTGCCATACACACCCCTCTTCGGCGTTCAACTTCCGTTTGGGGAGATTAGCAATCCTCGTGCCATCGAAAAGCGGAAAGGGAGGTTATTCGCTGGTGTGAACAGAGGACAGGTCGTGTTGTGCAATCCACGCTTGAGCGCGTTCGGTGAGTCGGTGCTGCGGATAGTTGGCAGCGAGAAGTTCAATGGTCTCCAGGGCCGACATAACATCGGCAACCTCTACATAGCATCGCGCCAATAGAAAGAACGCCTCGGGTTCGAGTGAGTTGGCCGGGTAGTCCTCCAACAGTGACCGCAGATGGTCGGCGGCCGCGACGGGTCGCTCCCGCTCGAGATAGAACTCGGCGAGGTAGAATTCGTAGCCAGCGAGGCGGTCGAGCGCCTCTTGGTACGCCTCTTGGGCCATTGCCGCATAACGCTGAATGTCGTCGTCGGGATCGTCGCGGTATTCGTCGAGAAACTCTCCCAAAGTGCGCCGGGCTAGGCGAGTTGAGCCGAGTTCGCGCTCGTATGGCTCGGGCAGCAAGAAGAAGTCGGACGGCATATCCTCAAAGTATGACATTCCGATCCGAAATGTGGCGTAAGGGACCGCAGTATGGGAGGGGTGAAGCTGGAGGAACTGGCGATAGGCCTGTGCCGCCTGCAGATAGGTCCCCTGTTCGAAGTGCACGTCCGCTAAACGCAGCTCTGAGAGCACCGCGTAGGACGACAACTCGAAGTTGTCGCGAACTCGACGGTACAAAGTCAGCGCGTAGGCGTAGTTCCCGTCATCGAGTGCTTCCTCAGCTTCGTAGAAGGCTGCCTCAGCCTCTTCGGTGTAGGTCTGAGGACGAACCTGGCCCGGACCGCCGCATCCAGCGACACCCGCGAGCAAGAAGCAAATTATCAGTTTGCGGCTTAACATGGGCGAGAGGTTTAGTCCTTCTGTTTTCAGTTGGCAAGGCCGAGCCGTAGAAGCTCGTGCTCATAACCAGATTTAGTGCTGGTTTCTTCCAGAGAGTAGTAGAACGGAACGAGCGAGCCGAAGCTCGCTCGTTGAGAGATTGAGAATAGAGTCGAGGACAGGCGGATTCTAGCGCTTGGAGAATTGGAAGCGCTTGCGAGCACCTGGTTGACCGTACTTTTTGCGCTCGACTTCGCGGGCGTCTCGAGTAAGAAAGCCGGCTTTCTTCAACGCGGGACGCAACTTCGGATCGAAGTCTTGCAGAGCGCGAGAAAGACCGAGCTTGATGGCGTCGGCCTGACCCGACTTTCCACCGCCGCGAACGTTGACAAAGATGTCGAAGTTTTCGGTCGTCTCTGTGAGCTCGAGAGGCTGCCTCATCTTGAGCAGAAGGCTCTTGCGGAGGAAGTATCCCTCGCTGGCCGTTCCGTTGATGTTGAAGGCACCTGATCCCGGTCGCAGGTAAACGCGGGCGATCGATCGCTTCCTACGCCCAACTGCGTGCCATTGTGAGTTTGCTGCCATGCGCTGAATCCTTAGAATCTAGCTGAGCTTAGAGCTCAAGTGGTTCTGGCTGTTGTGCTGAATGTGGATGTTCGCCACCGGCGTACACCTTGAACTTGCCGAGCAAAGATTGTCCCAGTTTTGTTTTGGGCAACATTCGCTTGACGGCGAAAGTGATCACATCCTCGGGTGACTTCTCGAGAAGTTTCTCTGCAGAGATTTCTCGGATTCCGCCCGGGTAGCCGCTGTGCCGATAGTACTTCTTGTCGGTCCATTTTCGGCCTGTGAACACGACTTTGTCTGCGTTGACCGCTACGACGAAGTCGCCTGTGTCCACGTGAGGTGTGAACTCTGGTTTGTGTTTTCCACGGAGGATAGACGCAATTTGGCTCGCAGCGCGGCCAACGACTTTACCCTCAAGATCGACAACGTACCACTTTTGTTCGACGCTGCCCGGTTTTGCTGAAATTGTCTTCATTCCCGAAGCCTTAGTTCTTCCGAAGCCCAAAATCGTCGCTTCGTGAGCCGGACATGTCTACGAGAAAGCGCTCCCTGGTGTCAAGGAAAAACAGGTCCGGCGGACGAACTGAGTGAGCTAATTCCAATATTTGGTCTAGTCCTGTTGCCGTGACGCCATCAACCGGTCCAATCGCTGTTGCTCGAGTCGAACCGAGACCGTCTTCGACCGGAGCACGTTGACCGCGCCCGGCGCAACCCCCTTGGGTTTTCTGAGATC
The DNA here is from genome assembly GCA_964503485.1 of uncultured Bradymonadales bacterium. Classification (GTDB taxonomy): domain Bacteria; phylum Myxococcota_A; class Bradymonadia; order JAFGEP01; family JAFGEP01; genus CAZDBH01. The sequence goes on from CAZDBH010000040.1 coordinate 15,283, forward strand.
CGCCTTCCGGCAGTAGCGTACTTCGACCACCGTATCGTTCTTACGTTTGCTGTAGTGGGCCGCAAGCGTCGCTGCGTCCAGAAGCGTTTCGGAGTCGACCGGCGTCTTCTTCGGCAGTCTGACGACGACGTGGGCGCCACTGGCACCGTCGACGTGCAACCAGAGATCGTTCCCTCTGGCAATTCGCATTGAGAGGTGGTCGTTATCCTTGGCTCCCTTCCCAACCATGATCGGCTGTCCGCTACGACTTCTGAAGAGGTGATAGGGGAGTCGTTCGACAGCTCGACCCGATACGGCTCGACCGGCCTCGACCTGTTGTTTGACCAGCTTCTGAGACACAAGCCGAGTGAGGATCTCGGCCGGGTCGCCATCGTTGAGTTCGTCGGCTGCCTGGGCGAGTCGACGTTCCTGGGTTCGGACCTGCTCCAGTCTGGAGCGGATGATCTTCCGTCCCGCCTTGAGCCGCTTGGCTCGCTTGAAATAGCGCTCGATGTTGCCATTCAGGTCGAAGCGCGGGTCGAGAGGAACGGACACTTCGGCCATGTCGGGGTCGCGGTAGTCCGTGACAATGGCGAACTCACTGCCTCTAGGCGTCTTTCCATGGGCGCCGCGAAGCAGTTCTCCGTATCGCTGTAGTTCTTCGGCCTGATTGCTGGCCTCGAGATCGCGTTCGATTCGAGAAGACTTCCTCTTGGCGCGCTTCAGTGCTTTCCGAATGGCTCGAACGACACGGGTGCGAAGCGCGCGGGAAGACTCGGCTTCTATCTCGCGCTCAATCCGTCTCTCGACCGATTCGGAGCTGACGGTTGCCTCGGGACTCGAGGCTCCGGCCCCACCTGTCTGGGCCGAGGCTGCCGGAGGTATCCAGGCCTCCCCGCTGATGAGTTGCCTGCGATGAGAGACGTTCGGGCGAATCGAGCCTAAGATCACACCGCCGCTGTCTAAAAGAAGTAGATTGCCATGGCGGCCGGTCAGTTCGGCGATTAGGGTACGGCCCGCGTCGCCCTCATCTCCCAGCCAGGGCCGGTTGAACTCGAGACGTGCAAGCCGATCGCCGGAGATCTGCTCGATGCTGATCAGTCGCGAGCCGGTGAGTTCCTTTCTCAGCAACGACACAAATGCCGTTGGTCGTTCTCGGCGGGTGGGCCGACCGCTGGCCAGGTGGAGCCTAGCATAGAGGTTGCCTACTGCGACCAGCAGAAGCTTGTTTTCGCCCGGACATCTCAGTCGGATCGCTAACTCGCCGGGACGACCATCCCAAAGCCGTTGGACTAAGCCTCCAGCGGTTTCGGCGTTCACCTCTTCGATGAGGGCGGCTATTTCGAAGACACTGAGAGGCACCAGACCCTCCGGTTTGCTTCTGCACGAATCGGACGCTACCCTAGTCCTTGTTGCGGTACTACCCTCCCACCCGGAGGGCGACCTTCGCTAGACCCATATGGATGTGTCGATGACCACTTTCAAGGCAAATCAATGAAAGTAGTGCATTGCAGTTGCTGCGGTTCCTTCATACAGCCGAATGAGTTTCGTTACATCGTTGGGGTTCACATTACGCTGGACGTTGACGGCTGTGAGACCGGCACGGAGGTAGCGAATCGGCTGGCGCGCGAGATGACCGGGAGCTCGGAGAGCAGCCTTGGAGAAGTCTTCGCCAAGGAGCTTGCCTTCACATTGTGCTCGATGTGCCGAAACGAGTTCGTCTCGAATCCGCTGCACCGCAAAGACGGTGTTCGGCCGGCAGACTGCGGCCTCCTTCAGTAGTACGGCGCTGAACACGGGGCGAACTTCCCCCGAACTCATCCCCATACTTGACCCCGAGCGCCCCTCACTCTACTAACACTACATGAGCCGCATCGACGCGATCTTTAGACCGGTTCCACGAACTGGCGTTATCTTTGTTATGGCCGAGGCTGGCCGCCTGGGGTTCACTTATGGATCTCCAGACTGGTGTAACCTTGGTCAGGGGGCCCCTGAAGTCGGGCCTCTAGAGGGAGCCAATCCGCGCATCAATTCGCTCGAACTCGAGGACCCAGAGTTCGAGTACGCTCCAGTCGCCGGCTTGCCGGCGCTGCGCGATGCCGTGGCTAAGCTCTACAACGCGCGCTACCGGCGCGGCCTTCCGTCACAATACAGCGCCGAGAACGTGGCGATCTGTTCAGGCGGTCGCTTGGGACTAACGCGAGCGGTCACGGCCCTCGGCGGCGTTCACTTGGGGCACCTCCTGCCCGACTACACCGCCTATGAGGAGTTGCTCGAGGTCTTTAATCTCGTCCGACCGATGCCCGTGTCGCTTCACCGAGAAGAGGGCTTCAAGCTGACTCCGGCCCGGTTTCGTGAGTCAGTGATCGACTTAGGCCTTGGTGCAATGCTGCTGTCGAACCCGTGCAACCCGACGGGTCAGCTCATCGAAAGAGACGAACTCGCGGGTCTGGTTTCGGTTGGCCGAGAGCTGGGTTGTGCACTAATTCTCGACGAGTTCTATTCACACTTCGTTCACGACGGCGCCATCGGTCGGACGGTCAGCGCTGCGGCGCACGTCGAAGACATTGATCGAGAGCCCGTCGTAATCCTCGACGGCCTCACGAAAAACTGGCGCTATCCCGGCTGGCGCCTGAGCTGGACACTGGGGCCCCGTTCGGTGATTGAGCGCATCGCGTCGGCCGGTTCTTTCCTCGACGGGGGCGCGCCACATCCCCTTCAGAAGGCCGCGCTTCAGCTACTGACCCCAGAGGCGGCAGCCGCCGAAGCGAGTGCAATCCAAAGCGTATTCGGTAAGAAACGCGAGCTGTGTATCGAGCGTTTGCGTGCGATGGGATTGGTGTTGCACGGGGATCCCAAGGGAGCGTTCTACTGTTTTGCAGGGTTGGAGAATCTCCCCGCTCCGTTGAACGAGGGCATGTCGTTCTTCAAAGAGGCACTCAAGCGCAAAGTAATCTGCGTTCCAGGGGAGTTCTTCGACGTAAACCCGGGCCAGCGGCGCGGTCACATCCCCAGCCGTCTGCGAGACTTCGTTCGAATCAGTTACGGCCCACCCGCCAACCAAGTGGCCACTGGCCTCGATCGCCTCCAGGCGATGATCGAAGAATTCAAAGTCTCGAGTTAGGTCCGTGGCAGGATCCTCGTGTTACTTGACCGACAGCACCCGGATCACCTCTTCGAACGGGATCTCCCCCTCTCTCGCCCTAGTGACGGCCTGCGATGCGAGGGTGATCATACCCTCTTCGACGGCCGCTTCGAGGAGCTTGTGGGTCGGAGTCTCTCGAACCAGGAGGTCTCGTAGCACATCGGTGACGGGAAGGACTTCGATCAATGGGATTCGCCCTTGCTTGCCCTTGCCGCCGCACGAGGAACAGCCGATTCCATGATAGAACGCGGTCTCGGACGTGACGTTCAGGAGGGCCAACTGCTTGAGTTGGAACTCGCTCAAAACGCTACGCTCGCGGCAGTTCGGGCAATTGCGGATCGCAAGTCGTTGATTGACCACGGCCACTGAGGCGCTAGCGAGTTGGAACTGCTCGACGTTCAGTTGTTTGAGCCGATTGAATACACCAACCGTGCTGTCGGCGTGTACGGTCGTCAAGATGAGATGGCCTGTCAGTCCGGCGCGGATCGAGGTCTTGGCAGTCTCTTCGTCGCGAATCTCGCCCACCATGATCACGTCCGGATCCTGGCGCAGAACCGAACGGAGTCCGACGGCAAAGTTGAGTCCAGCGTCAGGTTCGATCTGTGTCTGCGAGATCCCGGAGAGGTCGAACTCGATGGGGTCTTCCAGGGTGACCATGTTGGTCATCTCGCCACGCGTTTTGCGGATGTAAGTCATCGAGCCGTAGAGCGTGGTCGTCTTTCCGCTGCCAGTTGGGCCTGTTAGGTAGATAACGCCGTGATCCCGCGCCAACAGCGTCTTGTACAAGGTCAAAACGTCTGTCGAGAAGCCGATCCGGTTGAGGTCGTAGCGCATCTCGTCGCGGACAGCTAACCGGATGACGATCTTCTCGCCGTGATTTGTGGGCAGGGTCGAGACCCTCATCTGCATTTCGTCACTGTCGAACGAAATGGCGCCGTCCTGGGGCGTTGCGTGGATGTGAATCGACAGCTTGGCCAGAATCTTGATCCTGTTCACCAACAGGCGGTGCCGCTTCGGTCCCAGCGCACAGAGATCGTGAAGAACACCGTCGACTCGGAGGACCACACGGGTCTGCTCTCGCTGAGGCGAGATGTGAATGTCGCTGGCCCCGAGCGAATAGGCCGCTGAAAAGAGTTCACTGATGAACTCGACCGTGTCCAGCTGGGATGCCTTGGCGAGTCGATTCAAAACCGACTGCGTCCTGCTGAGGTAGCTCAGCGGTGCGTTCGGTACCACTTTGAGGTCGTTGAACGACATCAGTGCGGCACCGGTATTCAAACTGGCGAGTCGCATTTTATGGCGTATATGCCTGAAACCCCAGGTCATTCCCCACGCAGTGAGCGACAGGAGACCGAGTGAACGCAGCGTTCTTACAGAGAGGCCGGTCTTGTCCACCGAGTTAGCGATACTGCCGGCGAGGCCGGAACCATCACGATTCGCCACCATGATCCAGGCCAGAACGGCTACGACCGAAAACACGCCCCAGATAGCCATCAACGTGTCGATTTGAGCCGGTGTACGCTTCACGGAGTGACTCCATGGCCGGGTCCAACAACCAACGGGAGGTATATGTCATAGGAAAAGGTTGGTGAATGCTCCGGCGTGTGGCACTGCAGGCACACTGCTGCGGGCGGAGTCAGGGTTGTGCCGCCCGATGTCTCCTCGACGTGTTCGGCGCCCCGTCCGTGACAGGCCTCGCATTGTACCTCACCAAGATTATTGTGGTTTCCAGTTACTGAGCCACCCGGTTCGCGAAAGCCAGTGACATGACAGCTGATACAAACCTCATCGAACTCCTTCCCGCGTTCGCGGAGCGTGTCGACCGCGCGAGCGTGAGGGGTCTCGGCCCAACTTTCGTACGCCGAGGCGTGGCAAACTCGGCACACGACATCACCTGTGAACGCGACCTCGTCTCCCAGTGGTACGATATCAACTTGGCTGGCGTTCATTTGATGAAGCCGGTCATTATACTCCCGGATCGATTCAGCGGTCGGTGTGTCGATAGGATAGCCTGGTTCCAAGGGAACTGGCCAGTACAGGAAGGCGTTCCCTTCGGCAGGAAACACCAAATTGCCGTTGCGCACTTCCTCCCGCTCCACCAGCAGCTCATCGACTTGTTCCCGCATGCTGAGAATGATCGGTGGCTCCTCGCCCTGCGGTGAGGGTGGCAGCAGTGCGAGCTGACTCCTGAGGTAGCTCAGCCGTCGATCGATTCGTTCGACCGCTTCACGATCTTCGATTCGGGCATCCTGAAATGGACCAGCTCCGCCTTCGTACAGTTTGAGGATGCCGACGTATCGGCCCTGATCGTAGGCCTGTAGAATGGAGGTATCACCCACCGTCGCGACGCCGTCGGTCTCTTCGGGATCGTGGCCGACGACGAGAAAGTCGAGCCCATCGACCTGAGAAGCCACGCCTCGTGCGAAGTCGGCATTGCCCTGGGCCAGCAAGATGACGAGGTCGACATCATGGCGGACCTCTGCGAGCGCTGCTCGGACAGCGGCGATTGGGTCGTCAGCCCGAAGCTCGGCGACGCTGTCGAACAGGGCCGGATCGACCACACCCACGACTCCCACGGTCGTATCTCCGACCGGAACCACGATCGCCGAGTCAGCGACATCTCTGCCGTCAACCGCGCGAATGTTCGCACCCAACACGGTGATGCCACTGGGCGAGATTGTGTCGAGGTAGAAGTCCAGCCCGAGGGCCATATCGCGGGGGCCGAGCACGGTGGCGCGAGCGCCGAGCCGCTGGAGCCCTTCGACGATCAATGAGGCTTTTTCACGTTCCTGCAACAATAGATGGTCATCGACGGTGAGTTCCTGAAAGAGCATGTCGCCGCCGTCGAGTACGATGGAAGCTGGTTGCGCGCGGCGCGCCACCTCGATGTATCCGACTAACTTGTCCAACCCGCCAACGTGCAGACCAGCGGTGCACCCACACGGTTCGATGAAGCCTTTGAGTCCGGCGACGAAGTAGATGGGCGGCGCAGGTGACCCGTAGTCGCGAACCGGACGATCACCCTCGACTTGCTCGTGGGGTTGCGACTCCGGTTCGGACTGTTGGGAGTGGTCAACTGCTTCTTGAATCGGCTCTTGCGAAGGCGTTTCAGCTGGGATTTGAGTCGGGGTCGTGTGACAGGCTGCAACGAGAAGCAGCAACGTCGCGGCCGTGCCCAGCCCCGAACGAATCGCGGTTCCGTTACTCATTTGGGTTCACGCCAGCCCTGATCTCCTCGCTCTGAATCTGGAAGACAGTGTCGTACTGGGCGCCCAGGAACGACAGGTTCTCCTCAATCCAGGTCACTTCCACTTCCGTGGATGTTCGCTGGAGCATCTGAGCAAGTTGTATTCCGCGCCGTCGTTGAGACAGCTCGGCGAGGGCAAGGGTGCGGGCTTCCTCAGGCGTTCGCTCACGCGGTGCCATGATCTCCTCGAGAAGGATGATGTGAGCACCAAAACTGCTCAGAACAGGTTGTGAGACGTCGCCGATCGATTCCATTGCAAAGAGGGCGTTGGAGTACTCGGGCACCGCGCGACTGATACCGCCGTGGGTGGCCGCCTCGGTGTGAGCGGGGAAGACCAAGCCTCCTTCGACAGTGATTCTGAGTCCCGCTTCGCGAGCGGGCTCCACGAAAGGCACGATGATGGCGTGCAGATGAGGACCTACCCTGACTCCTTCCCAGGCACCCTCGTCACGTATCCGTTGGGCCCACTCCATCACGAGGTGATCTGGTCCGCTGACAACGATTTGTGAGCTGCGCCGCAGGGCCGGGACATCGAAATAGGGCCTCGTTTCGGGGTCCATTATGAAATCGTCCAGTTCGGCTTCGGTAGGCGCCTGATCGCGAACTGGCCGCAGAATGTGTTCTCGCAGATAGGCGAACGCGAGACCGGCGTTGACGGCGTCTCGCACCGAGCCCTGCTGCCGATCTCTCTCGATGGCCTCGTTCTGGAGGATCCTAATCTCGATCCAGGCGTCCAAGCAGAAGGCGGTGGTGCGGGCAGGCATATACTCGAGGCAGACGGCGACATCTCCCAGCGTTATTGGGACGTCGCCAACCGTGGCGAGGACTTGATTTGGGTCAGAGTCGTCGGCGAAGACCTCTTGGGTGATTCGCTGTAGGGAGGCCGTATGGTCACCTTCAATCGTGGGTTCGTCCTGGCCACAGCCTACCAGGCAGATGCAGAGGGCCGTGAAGAACCGAGTGGAGGTGTTGATATTGATTTCGTTCATTAGTCTTTCTTGATAATCACTGCGAGTCGACCAAATTCTACCCCAACTCGAATGAGAACGAAGCCGATTACCATGGCCAGGATGGACGCCAAGTAGTCCTTTCCGACGAGGAAGGAGGTGGTCTGGTAGAAGAAGACCAGGCTGGCGATCATCATTCCAAAGCTCATTACCTCGTAAAAGGAACCTCTCACAACCACTCCATTAAAAGAAGCCCGGCAATCGCCCCGACTACGGACAGCGCTGCCACCCGCGCGGCAAGTCGCTTCCTCCCGCGTTCAGCTCCGGAAATGACCGCTTGTAGCCGGGTTTCGAGGTGACGAACACTGTTTTCGACACCGACCGCCGGCAGAAAGAACAGCCAGTAGGCAACGCCACACCAGGCGAAGAACAGAATCAAGTTACACAAAATGATGCCCTTCTCAACAGCGTCAGGGTCACCAGAAAATGCAAACGACTCGCCGGCACGTTCGACGAAGGGCGGAAACAAGGGCACGAGGCCTGCGCTCACCACGAAAATGGCGACGAGAATGAGTACGCGCGGAAGGGTCGATCGCCGATAGGGACCCCAGCTTTTTCCCCGTGACGTGACGGGTGTCTGCTTCGCATCGACGAACGGGAGCGAGGGATTCGTGCTCAGCCAAGCTGCCGCTCCCAGGACGTAACCAATCAAGGTGATGGAAATGAAGACAAACGAAGAAGAGGAACCGAGCGCCCCAAAGGCTTGGTCCCGAGGCGTCACGACCAACACCCATCCAAAGCTCGCTGGAACGAATAGCAACGCCACGACGAGGTTGCGAATCACAGCGACCAGAACTAGAAGAATCAGCGGCAAACAGTAGACGAGAACGCGTTGGTACTCGACATCCGGATAGCTCAGTTCGCGGGACAGCGTGCCCGCACCGAGCTGCAGCCAGAGCAAAAAGCCAAACAGGATGGCCCAGAGCCTGCGTTGATCAAAAGCTGCGCGGCTAAATTCCATGGCGACAGATGGTAACAAACCGCGTCTCAGAAAACATCCCAGAGTTTTCGGAGGGCGCCAGGCGCGGGGTTATTGGCAGTTGTCGAGAAACCCGCGAAGCGCTTGCAGTCGTTGCCCTTGCACTCCGAGCGCTTCGACCGCCTCGAAGGCCGACTCTGCTCGCTGATTGTCACCGACGACACATGCATAGCGAGCAAGGTTACCCCAGGCGGTCGGGTTGATGGGATCGCGGTCTATCGCCTGCTGTACCAAGGCAACCGCACCCTCGAAGTCTCCATCCATCGCCGCGATGACAGCCAAATTGACGTAGGGGGCGCTGCGATCGGGAGCGATGGACACGGCCATCGAGAAGAATTCCTTAGCCACAGAGCGGTCATCCATCGGCGCCAGCTGGTGAAACCAGAAAGTTCCGAGCCAGGTCATGTACTGCCCCGCCCAAGTGTGCAGATAGGGGTCCGAACTGGCCTCAATCCACGGCGAGAATCGAGGCGCCCAGTCGATGGGAACGTGCTGCGGTGCGGGTTCGAGAGAATGGAGTGGAAAGCCGGGAAAAATATGCTCCCACCACCCGGTACTATCGCCTGCGTTGCCCCCCTCCCATAGTACGGAACGGCCATTTCCGTGGGCCCAGACTACGATCGAGGCGATGCGCTCCCGGATGCTCTCATCCGAGGCGCCAAGTCCGCTTTGAGACCACTCAGTCTCGATCGCGGCGGATGTCAGAGGGAACGGTCCCTCCTGCGAACGCTTGGCGAGGAGGGGACCATCAGAGAGCTCGTGTCGATTCAACAGTTGGCTGTCGGGACGCAAGCAGCCCACAACCACCCAATAGAGTCGGCTTGCCGCGAGCTGTTCTGAGTCGGACATCACCACGGAGCCGGTCGGGGCTCCGGAGAAGGCCTCGTAACCTAGGTCCTCAGCCCCCCACATGCCCACGTAATGAGCTGGCTCCTCTGCGTGCCAGACCAGCGCCGAGACGGCAACACTGAGCACCAAGACCGCAGCGAGCCCTTGCCTGAAGGCGGTTGAAATCGAACCGAGCCGATTAGTAGCGGCAGGGATGGCACAGACTGCACAACCCGCCAGGATTGCCAGCACGAAGTAGCTGACAATACCGTTCTGCCGGTCAATGAGACCCATCGGATTGACCACGATCGAATAGAAGGTGTCAGTCAGCAGAAAGACGGACCCGAGGACCAGCAGGGCAGCGTTGCGTTTCCAGAGAACGGCTACACCCAGGCCCGCCAAGATCAGGGTCGGGCCGAAGTCGGCCGCGAGGTCGCCGAAGAACTGAGAGGCCGCGTGCGAAAGGCGGATGCTCTCGAAGCTGAGCATCTGACCTTCGAAGGCGGCCTGTATGTTGGTTCCCCAGAAGTGAGACCACAGACGCGCAGGCGAATCGACCCCCCACGACTGGTATGGCGAGCGGCGAGCTGCCATCACCAGATAGAGATAAGGCAGCATGCCCACCGCCGCCCAGCCGAACCAGCGACCTGCCACAGCGGCGACTGTTTTGAGCTGCCTCTGCCCTCTCCAAGCCTGCCAACACACGGCAAATAGCAAGAGCGGGGCAAAGATCCGGAACTCGGCGTGGTTGGACATTCCCAATCCGACGACTAGGCCCAGCGCCCCCACCAGATTCGGGTCATTGGATTCGGTAATACGAAGGAAGAGGGCCAGTGAGGCGGCGAAGAGGGCGGCGTGAAGGGCATACACGTCGGGCGTCCGACCTGCCATGATGCCAACCGCGCTAGACCACAGAATGAGCGACCCGCAAGCGGCACCGATGAACGCCCAGCGTCGAGTGAAGCCAACCCGAGCAAGAACGTCTACCAAAAGCCCGGATGTGATTCCCGCGCAAGCCGCAGAGAGCAGCGAGACGCGGTAGGCGACCGGGCCAACCGGTACGAGGGCGGCGAGCTTGCCGAGCAGATTGTAGGTTGGGAAACCCGTCGAGTGAGGTATGCCGAGTTCAAAGCTCGCCGCCACGAAGTCGCCCGCGTCGAGCCAGAAGAGACCACTGGCCGCCGTGACGGCCTGCCAAGCGAAAACCATGACGCCCAAAGCCAGAGCTTCCCGTCGTATGCTCGGAATTGTGGTTGCTTTAGTCGACACGTTGTCCCGAAAACCGGCCAGATTGCTACCTTGAGGGTTGCCGGTTTCCCACGCGCTTTGTCAACTTCTACGAGGCTCTAAGAGGCGTTAGGAGGCTCTTGGCTTTAGGCTCAAGGGCTAGCGCACAACCAAGTTCACGATTCGGCCGGGAACGTAGACCTCTTTCACCAGGTTCTTTCCTTCCAAGTGAGCCGCCACGTTAGTGCTTTCCTTCGCCAGGGCGAGCAATGCGTCCTTCGAGATGTCAGTAGGCACCTCGAGCGTCGCTCTGACCTTGCCGTTGACCTGCACCGGCACCCGCATGGTCTCTTCGACCAGCAAAGACTCGTCGGCTGTCGGCCAGGGCTCGTAGGCTAATGTGTTGCTATGGCCCAACTTCTCCCAGAGCTCCTCGCACAAGTGTGGGGCGAAGGGTGAGAGCAGCAGGACAAAGGGCTCCACCAACGTCTTGGGCACCGAGTCCAACTTCCAGAAGGCGTTGTTGAGTTCGATGAGCGCCGCGATTGCCGTGTTGAACCGCATCCCGTCGAGGTCGTCTGTGACCTTGGCGATAGCCTGGTGAAGTTGCCTGAGCGTGTCCTGCTTGGGCTCACCGTCGGTGAGCTTGGCGTTGAGTTCACCGCTCTCTTCGTCGATTAGCAGTCGGTAGACACGAGATAGGAAGCGACGCATCCCGTGCACTCCCTGTGTTCGCCAGGGCTTCACCTGCTCGAGAGGCCCCATGTACATTTCGTACAGCCGAAGGGCGTCTGCGCCGAACTCTTCGATGACGTCGTCTGGATTGACGACGTTGCCTCGTGTCTTCGACATCTTTTCGACGATTTCTTCGAGCCGAATGTCGTCGCGTTCTGGGTGGAAGGGCAGAAGCGGAGTTTCTTCGCTCTCACCCTCTGGACGCAGCCACCGCACGTCATCCACGTGCACGTACTGACGCAGTAGAGTGGCCCCCGACTCCGGGTGTTTGGCGAGTCCGTCCTGCACCGAAACCTGATCGAGTCCGTAAATCTCGCTGGCGTCATCGTTGGTGAAGTGTCGGTATGCGTATCCGAGAATCATGCCCTGGTTCACCAATTTCTGGAATGGCTCACGGGTTGAGACCAGACCGGCATCGAAGAGCACCTTGTGCCAGAAACGCGCGTAGAGAAGGTGAAGCACGGCGTGCTCGGCGCCACCGACATACAGGTCGACTGGCATCCAGTAGTTCTCTTTCTTCGGGTCCCAAGCGGCTTCATCGTTCTTCGGGTCGATGTACCGCAGATAGTACCAACAGGAGCCGGCCCACTGGGGCATGGTGTTGGTCTCTCTGTGCAGCGATTCGCCGGTTTCTGGATCGTTGAAGGCGACCCAATCGGTGACATTCGCAAGCGGGCTTTCGCCAGTACCAGAGGGTTTGAAGTCTTCGGTGTCGGGCAACACCAACGGCAAACGCTCTTCGGGAAGCGCGTAGTGGCTACCGTCTTCGCGGTGAACAACCGGAATAGGCTCACCCCAATATCGCTGCCGTGAGAAGAGCCAATCCCTCAGCTTGTAATTGATCGCCTTAGTGCCCTGGCCGCGTTCTTCCAGCCAAGCGCTAATCTTCTCCTTAGCCTGCGGGACCCTGAGACCATCGAGGATGCCACTGTTGACGAGTACGCCGTCTTCACTGTCGGTGTAGGCTTCGGTAGCGATATCTCCGCCGGCGACCACCTCGACGATCGGAATCTCGAACTTGGTCGCGAACTCCCAGTCTCGCTGATCGTGTCCCGGTACAGCCATGATGGCGCCAGTGCCGTAAGACATGAGCACGTAGTCACTTATCCAGATCGGCAGGTGTTCGCCGTTGACCGGGTTCTCGGCGAAGCCGCCAGTGAACACACCCGACTTGTCCTTCGCCAAATCCGTTCTTTCGAGGTCGCTTTTCTTGGCCGCATTGTCCCGATAGGCGGCCACCGCATCGTGCTGCTCGGGCGTGGTGAGCGCATCGACGATCGGGTGCTCTGGCGCGACGACCATGAAGGTAGCCCCAAACAGGGTGTCGGGACGGGTGGTGAATACGCGCAGCTTAGCGTTGAGACCGACAACCGAGAAGTCCACTTCGGCGCCGATTCGTTTACCGATCCAGTTGCGCTGCATCTCCTTGATCGAAGGAGACCAGTCCAGGTCCTCGAGGTCCTCGAGTAGACGCTCGGCATAGGCAGTGATCTTCAGCATCCACTGGCGCATGGGCTTCTTGATGACCGGAAAGCCGCCCACTTCGCTTTTGCCGTCGATGACTTCCTCGTTGGCCAGAACGGTGCCCAGGGCAGGACACCAGTTGACCGGCACCTCAGCGATGTAAGCCAGGTCGCGCTCGTACAGCTGCAGGAAAATCCATTGGGTCCACTTATAATAGTCGACGTCGGTGGTGTTGATTTCCCTGTCCCAGTCGTAACTGAATCCAAGGCGTTTGATTTGCTCTGTGAAAACCGCAACGTTGGACTTGGTCGTGTCCCTGGGGTGGGTACCCGTTCGCAGCGCGTGCTGCTCAGCGGGGAGGCCAAAGGCGTCCCAGCCCATCGGATGCAGGACATTGACTCCTCGCTGGCGCTTGTAGCGAGCGATGATGTCGGTAGCCGTGTAGCCTTCAGGGTGGCCGACGTGCAATCCAGACCCGCTCGGGTAGGGGAACATGTCGAGAATGTACATCTTGGGGCCGGGCTTGAAGTCCACGGCGCGGAACGTCTTATTCTCTTCCCAGTACTGTTGCCACTTGGGCTCGATAGAGGCTGGATCGTAACCTGACATGAGCTCGTCTCATCAAAGTAAGTTCGAATTTCGGTTCACCGAGGTCGGCGTCATCGCCGATCGGCAGAGCGGTCCTTCAATGTCACTATTCGGGCCGCGGGGGAAGGATTTTGTCGAGGAGAACACTCGATCCCTGAACGGCGGTTCGCTGCATGTAGAAGGTCATGCCCCGAATTCCGCCCAGTTCTTCGCCGCCGCCGGCCCGTCCGGGGCCGCCGTGAACGAGGGCCGGCATGACCGTGCCCGGCCCTGGCGAGTGGTCAGCCACCCTGGCACTACCAAGGGTGATTCGGCCGTGGAAGGGCGCAATGCCGCGCACCATCTCGGAAGCGAACTTTCGGTCATCTGTGTAGACGGAAGATACCAGGCCACCATTACCGAGACGGACGATATCAACGGCTTCGGTGCTGTCACCCGAGTAGGGTAGCAGCGTCGCACACGGGCCGAAGACCTCGTGATTGTGGACCGGAGCGGCGGCTTTGGAGTTGCTCGCTTGCAAGAGAACGGGCGAGAGAAAGAAGCCCTTGCCCTCTTCGACCTCCACCAGATCACCGCGACCGCCGTCGCCGAAGACGCGATCGGCGCATTTCCCGAGGGTTTCGATCCCGGCCTTGACGTCTTCTAGCTGGGCCTTGGTCGCCAGTGGTCCCATATTGACACCGCGTACAGCTGGATTGCCCACAGTGATCTCGGCGAGCCGTTCGCAGAGCTCGTTTCTGACGTCTTCGAGCCGGTCTGTCGGAACGAGAACGCGGCGAATAGCCGTGCATTTCTGGCCGGTCTTCTGCGTCATGTCGACCACCACTTCGCGCGCGAAGAGGTCGAAGGTATCCGAGTCGACTTCGACGTCTGGTCCGAGCACAGCGGAGTTTAGGCTGTCAGCCTCGACGTTGAAGCGTATCGAACCGTTGACGATATTGGCCTTACTTCGCAGGTAGTTGCCGGTGTCGGCGGAGCCCGTGAACGCGATGGCATCCTGGAAGTTCACATGCTCGAGCAGGTCGCCCGTCGAGCCCGCGATGAAGCTGAGGGCGCCCTCTGGTAACACGTCGTCTTCGACCAGAATCTCTATCATGCGTTCGGTAACGATCGCTGTACTCGTGGCCGGCTTTGTGATGACAGGCATACCCGCAAGGAGCGCAAGCGCTGCCTTTTCACAGAATCCCCAGGCCGGGAAATTGAAAGCGTTGATGTGGATCGCGGCTCCAACCATGGGGGCGTAGACGTGTGCACCCACGTATCGCGGCGACCGAGCCAGTCGCTCGAAAGCGCCATCCGCGATGAGGTGCTCTTCACCGAGCTTGGTGCCAGTTTTTCCGTATTGTGACAGCGTGAACGTGGCGCCATCGATATCGAACTTCGCGTCCGAGCGCGTGTTCCCACCGTTGGCGGTCGCCAACGTGATCAATTCATCGCGACGGGCATGAAGGGCCTGCGACATCTTGGTGAGTAGTGCGCCGCGCTGTGCGAAGGTCAGCTCCCTGAGGGCGTTTCCACCTTTCGAACGGGCGTACTCGAGCGCCGCCTTGAAATCGATTCCCGACGTATTGGACTGAGCCAGGACTTCTTCTGTCGTTGGATTCAACAGAGGCGAGCCATCGCCTTCGCCGGTATGCCATTGTCCACAAACGTAACTTTTTAGCGTTCTGACCATCTGGTGACCTTTCTTGCGGAGAAGCTCCGAGCGGGATTACGCCTCGAAGCGAACGTATTCGAAGTCGAGCGGTTGCCCGTTGATACCCCGCTTGGGGGGAGCAATCCAATTTGCCATTTTGCCGGGTTCGAGCACGGGCGTCATGACTGAGCGCACATATTCCTTGTCTTCGTGAGTCGGTAGCCACGTGTCTCTTTGAGCCTCGAACTCGGCTCGCGAGATGAGCCCGCCGTTGGTGTCGAAGGGGAGCCCCGAGTAGATGCCGACCTTCCGGTTGAAGCGCTGCTCGGGCAAGTAGATTTGGATCGACTCGTGACCGGCCTTCTGAAGCGTCTTGTTCCAACGCTGCAGAGCTCGCTGGCAATCTTCGACGTAGGCGTCGCGCAGCACAGCGTTCATGGCCCGCCGCAACGGGATTTCCTCCCTCGAGATTCGGCCGTCGTCATTCGGCACGTCCAATGAGTAGATG
>CAZDBH010000041.1:0-30537 GCA_964503485.1 uncultured Bradymonadales bacterium
CGCTAAAAGCTAACGGCTGGAGTCCGGGGCGTTATACGCGACGGGCTCCTAGTGTATCTCTCGAACCCGGACCCGGAATGTCCACACCTTCTAGACCCCAGGTGCACGTTGATCCAGCGCGCAATGGCCTTGATCAACGCGACCCCTTCCACGGCAGGGGGTCCAAACGACAGTCGTGGTCTCTACTACCTGGAGCGAACCCGACAGGGAATGCTCAGCGTCGGAATTCGGGACCCCGAATTGGACCGCATGGCGAGACAAGTGCTTGCTCTCGCAGGCCCCTGGAGCAAAATCATCCTCGCCCCGTTTGACTGATCCGCCCCAGAGTAATAGCATCCGAGGTTCAGAGAGACTGCGAAGGATCGAGTCACCGCAATGGCCGGTAACGATGGCGAAAAAGGTCGAGGAGCGCAAACTGTGGGCGACTTCTCCCGAGACCGCTCTTCAGGGAAGCTGACAGCTATCGGTCCCAAGACCGCCAGCCGCGATTGGGGAGGATCCGAAGCCCAGTTCAGACGAACTGGATCGGGTAACGTCCCAGTCGAACGGTTCGACCGAACCGGGTCGGGTAGCTTCGTAATCCCTCAGTTCGAGCGAACCAAGAGCGGCCGTTATCGCACGCCGTCAGAGCGGGGTGTCGACGTTGTCCGCGTCGGGAAGGTGTTGACGTCGGTCCTCGATGCGTTGGTTCGCTCAATCCGTGCCGGCGGCCGAAACGTGCTCGAGATAGCGCAACGAGCGTTACAGATCTGGCACGACGAGCCAGATATGATCTTGATCCTGGCTCCCAACGCCATCGCGGTAGGATCGCAAGTCGCCTACGAGGCCAAGGATGGGGCAGGGGACTGGATTCTGCCTCTCTTTATGTCGGGGGTGCGCCGCATCAGTCTCAGGCCCAATGCTGGACCCGGCGATCTGTGCCGTTTCGCCGAGCAACTGGGTAAACTCGAGCCGACACCTTCATCGGTCACCCGCTTTCGCGACTGGGTTTGGTCTGATGGAGCGTCTGGACTGGTTCTGGACAGCCGGATGAGCTACACGGAAGCCTTCGAGGCACTCGACGTCCAGTTCCCAACGGTTGTTTCTGGCATCGCATCCGGCGATTTGCTCGTTCCCGTGACGTTGTTTCCACAGACGGCGCCGGTAGGTTCGGGCGCAGTACTGAAAGAGGCGCTGCAAACGGAGTTTCAGACCCTTAGAGAGGCCCGCGAGGACGGTCGTGTCGCCAGCACCGGTCGCGAGCGTGACGCCCTCAGGGCTGGCTGCTCAGACCCGGAGCTGTGGGGCATCGC
Organism: uncultured Bradymonadales bacterium; assembly: GCA_964503485.1. Lineage (GTDB taxonomy): Bacteria > Myxococcota_A > Bradymonadia > JAFGEP01 > JAFGEP01 > CAZDBH01. The sequence goes on from CAZDBH010000041.1 coordinate 1,293, forward strand.
CGAACTCGAGACTGCAATCAGTGACTCGAGACTCATCAAGGCGGTTGCCCCTGAGCGAATTGCAAACGCGCTGTGGTCGAGGCTGACGATAGCGACCGATTCACCGGTGGTTCGAATCCTAACCGACCTGTACAGCATTGCCGACGAACACTCGGTGGCGATACTGACACTACTCGAACGCGCTCCCCTTGGGCCGACACTGGCCAGGGCGCTGACCGTCGAGTCGCCCGGATTATTGGTGGCGGTCGACCGGTTCATCGCGGTTTGTCCCACACGAGTCGCAAGCGGCTTTGTCCACGAACTCTTGGCTCGGGCCGACGACGATGTCGAAATCTTCGATGCGCTAGTCCAGCTCGTATCGGGTGTTGGAGGCAAACAGTTCACGGCATGGATCGAGCCTGGTCTATTGTCACCCGAAGCAGCAACGACCTTGGCGTTTTTGTCTGCCGAGAGCTTTGCTGACGGCACGGATCTATCGAAAATCGTATCCAAGGCGCCGAACCGTGCGGCAGTCGCGCTCGTAGAAGCACTACCGGCGCCCACACTCCTGAAAATGAAGGCGCAGCTCAAGAGGCTCATGATGGCGTCCTCCGGCAAGAGCTTGAGCCGATTGGTTGTGAAGCTGCGAAAGACGGGAGCGAGAGAGTGTATTAAGATTATCGGCGACGATTTGCTCGAACATGGCGGCGAGGACTGGAGCGAAGAGGCTCTGAAGAGTGCGTTCGAGGGTTTGGTTGGGGTCGGGTTGGGCTCGGAGTATGTCATGCCCATCGTTCGGTCACGGCGCGCGCCAACATCCGCGCGACTGGCCGCCCTGGACTCCCTGGCCGGTGACCAGGAGCTTCTCGCTGAAGCGTCTCGGTGGAGACCGAGCGAAGTGATCGACGATCCTGATATGAAGAAGCGACTCAAAGCACTCCGGAAGGAGGACCCACAATGAGGGCCGCGTCACAGGTAGAAACCACAGCCTGCGAGGCAATCATCGAACGTCTGGTGACACTGATGCGCACCCTATCGATGCACGGCCCGGACCACCCGTTGGCCAAGAAGTCTGCGGCGGGAGCAGCATCGGCACTGAACGGTGGTAGGCCACCCTTTACGTTACAATTCGTAGCAGGTGGGCTGTTCCTCAATCGGGTGGTCGTTCCGGTCGATGTGGAACGGTTCGATCGGTTGCGGATTCTGTCCCGCGCACTGCATGGCGCAGCGATCCACGAAGTCGCCATCGAGAGTCCGGTCAGCGACGAAGCGGTGCTCGCCTTTGGCCAAATGCTGGCCCGCGGTGCCTCTGGAGTAGTCAATCCCAACGTCAAACCGATCTTTCAGGGGATCAGTTGTCGCCCGATCCCTGGTTTCTCGGGTGGGGGCAGTGACGAGATAAACCCGACGGTGTTCGCCGCCAATCAGATCATCCGAGCAATTGAAGAGGCCGCATCGATCAGTTGTCAGATTGACGATCCCTGGGATTGGACGACCGGGTTGAGCGTGGTGCGGAGAGTGGAGCGGGCCCTTTTAGCCTCGACCTCTGTCGCACTTCGCGCCACTGAACTGTTGCCGGCCCGCTGGACCGTGCAAAGACGTGCGGTCTCGGCGTGTCTGCTCGCAACCCACCTGCTCGAGCGGTTGGGCGTCGAGCGGATCACCAGAAGAGCCACCGGCCACGCCATCCTAGCACTTGGCCTACAGGGCTTTACCGACCGGTCAGGGATGGAGCTTCAAGATGCAGCCGGCCTGCTCTCAGAGCGGTTCATGGCTGGACTCGAGACGATCTCGGGTATCGATCCCCACCGGCTGCGCACCACAGCGATCACTCACTTTCTGGCCACGGCCCGTACAAGAGATGAAGCCCCGATGGAAGTACTCGGGTTGATTCACCTGCTTTACTTCCTGGAGCGCCGCCGGACGCCCGCAGGGATCGCCTTCGACCTGACCATAATCGATCTCCTCGCCTACGCGGTCCAATACTCTGGCGAAGTCTTTGAGCCCTCTTGGGTACGCGCTCTGAGCTGGGCTCTGGGGCGTTTTCCGATTGGCTCTCCCGTCATGTCCCAAAAACACGGACTTGGGATCGTACTCGACAATACTCACAGACTCGGCCCCTTTTTGGGAACCGAGAAGGGCGCTCACCAGCTGACCCAGGACCCGCGCCTTTTGTCCGTCAGTCAACGCGGCGGCTCATGAAGCCGGAGGTGCGGGACAGTGCACTGGCCTTTACCCGACCGTGGTTGGCACGAGTCAGCCGCAGTTTTGCGCCCTCAATCTCGCTACTGAGTCCCGATGCCGAGCCCGTCGTCGGCTTGGCCTATATCCTTTGCAGGATGGCGGACACATTCGAGGACAGTGAAACCGTGGCCATCGACGTTCGATGTGCCCTCCTGGAGGGCCTCAGCGAGGCGCTGAGCGAAGGGGCGGACTATTCGGGCTTCGTCACAGACGCGAAGCGAGCGTTCGCCCAAATGGACGACGACGAGTCGAAACTGGTCCGAGACTCCGAGACCGTCTTGGCCCTTTTTCATACAACGCTGTCGACACGCGAGCGCGATGTACTACGGCACTGGGTGTCTGAGATGGCCCGGGGCATGATTACTTACGTCGCCCGCGCCACAGACAAACCCGTGGTGCTGGCCGATCTGGATGATCTGAAACGGTATTGCTACTTCGTCGCGGGAACCGTTGGCGGGCTTCTTACTGACCTCTTTGAACTCTACGAGCCTGACATCGACTCGGCGCTGGCGAGCGCACTGCGCGACCGATCGGAGTCGTTTGGACAGGGTCTTCAGCTGGTTAACATCGTTAAGGATTTAGCCAAGGACCATCTCAGGGGGTGGCAGTTCTTACCCCAACAGATGTGTGAGTTTGAGCCTGCCGAGTTGCTCGATTCGGAAGCCCAAGACCGTGTTCTGTCTGCTCACGAGACCCTGTGCAATCACGCCCAGTCCGACTTGAGGAACGCGCTCAACTACACTCTCCTGTTGCCGCCCGCCTCGAGTGCTCGCCGGTTCTGTGCGTTTCCTCTGTTGATGGCGCGCGCGACCCTGAGGGTGGTCGCGGGCAATCCGGCGGTACTCGACGCCAGTTCCCCCGTGAAAATTGAGCGGACCGAAGCGGAACAGATCTTCGGGTTTGTGCTCAACCGCATCCACGACGATGCTGCCTTTGCGCGGTGCTTTGAGGTTTTAGGAAGCCGGGTCATTGGCCCCTGGGCAAATTCCCGATAAGATGCCGTATTCCAAACACGGTTTGGCCTAACAACTCATGGGTTCGGAAGATTCAACTTGGACAATTAGACTTCTGGGCTTCCCCGGAGTCGGACGAAAGGGCGCCATAAAGGGCATCCAGGAGTCGTTTCGGGTGAGCGCCAAGAAGGCCGAGTGGTTTTTCGAGCGCATGCCGGTCAAAGTTCGTTCGAAGGCCACGTACCGGGAGGCACAACAGTTTGCCGCCGTGTTGCTCCGGCTTGGCGCCGAAGTCGCGGTCATCGACAACACCACCGGTAGACGAAAAGTTCTGAGTCCCGAGGTGGGCGGCGGCAGCGGCACTGGTTTCGGCCGCGTCGAAAGTCGACTGATTTCCCTGGACTCATCAATTCCCGGGGAGAAGGCAGAATCGGAAGCCGCTAAAGTCGGCGATACATCGGAGCACGCAGCCGCGGAGAAAGCCCAACCTCAGTCGATCCGCAGGACCAGCGATCTGTTTGGGGCCGAGGACCCACTCGGGTTGGCTTTATCGGACCCTGACACCGATTCGATCGAGGAGGAAGGCTTCGATTTCGATTCGGAACCGCTCTCTCTTCACGACGACAATCTGTTTGGTGCAAGTGACGACCAACCAGTAGACGGGGCTGCCGATGTTGTATCAACCCCCGCCGAAGGAGCGCCGAAGTTTCCAAAGACCGAAAAGTCCGAAGCCGCTGTGAAAGCCGCTGACCTATTCGACTACGACCCCGACAAAAAGAGCGAGTCGGCGGGAGCAGCGGTCTCTTCCGGGTTCGGCACGAGCGGCGCTACGTCCGATCCGTTCAGCACTGGGGGGGCAGGCGACAGTCCAATGAAGCGGGAATACACACCGCTCTTTGGGGTGGATGCTTTCAAGAACGACGACTCGGGGGGGTTGGTCGGGTCGATTTTTGATGATGACGACGAGGATGAAGACGAGAACGATGAGGAAACGGAGCTCAACGTTCCAGATGATTCGCCATCGGACCTGCTCGGGGTGCTATCGGGTGACCACGAGGGTGAATCCAGCGAGTTTCTTGCCCTGAACGACGATTCGGAAATCCTCGATACCTTTCCAGAAGAGGGTCTGACTACCGGTCCAATACGGGCTCGCACATCTGAGCCTGAGATTGTTGGGGCCCCTCCCGACGACTCAATGCAGCTAGAGCGCACTGCTCACGAGGAACCGGCGGACCAGTCGCCGAGCCGACTTCCGACGGGTTCACTCTCTCTCGACTCGCAGGTGTGCCCGAAGTGCGGAGTCGAGCAGCCCGCGGGCGATTCGTGTCTTCGCTGTGGTCATAGCTACGAATCCGACGACAAGGGGGGCGATACCTTCGCGGATGGCGGCCCGAGTCTACCGGCACCGGTATCTCGAGCCCCAGTGGAGCCTGCGGAAGAGTTAGATTCAGCCAACTGCGTTAGCTGTGGGCGCCGGCTCCCCAAGAGCCTTCGTGCGTGCCCCCGTTGCGGAGCACAGCAGAAAGAGCAGGAGAACACCGCCTGTTCAAACTGCGGGGGGGAGCTCGCTCTCCAACTTCTACCTACAAATGAACGAGTAGCTGCGCTCCTGTTCTTTGCAGTTCAAGTACTCAGCTTCGGGGCCGGGTTTCTCGCCTTGGGAAGCATCAGTGCTGGAATCGCCGTGGCGTGCGCGGTCAACGCGATTGCGATCGTCGCGATACTGGCCAAGACCTCAATACGGTGTCGGCAATGCGAACGCCGTTTTTCCCAACGCGACCTTTCGAACAAACAGCGAGAGGCCGTGAAGTCGAGCATCGCCTCTCTCCGCGCCGTATTGGGTGGTGTGATTCTATTCGGCTGCATTGCGGTCGCACTTACCGACACGCCCGAGGAACCGGTCAACTTTGAGATCGGTGTCATTCATTTGAACGAGGGGGCATTGACTCATCCCCTCAACTCTGGCGGGGTTCTCGAGTTCGGCTTTGCGAACTACTTCACGGAAACCGAGGCTGTACAGGAACAAGTACACAGTGCGGCGGGCGAGTTGACCATTCGCGGCTATCGCGCACGTTCAGACGATGAGACTGCGGTGATGTGGTACGTCCACGCCGAACCTCCCGAAGGGACAGCTCCGGATGCACTCGAGGAGCATGCCTCTTCGGCGACACGGATTGTGTTGGCTCGTCTGGGTGCGACTGTGGATGGTAGTCGTGGAAGGGCTCTGGGAAGCCTGAGCGGAACTCGGTTTCAGATAGTTGGGGTCAGTGGTCAAGCAGGGTTAGCGGACGTCTTCGCTCTTCCTGACGGCTACGTATCGGTCGGTTTCTTGAGTTCGGATTCCAGCCAAGCCAGTTTGGACTTGGGCCAAGGCCTACTCGAAATGCTGTCCTACATACCTGTGGGGAGCCAGTAGCCGTTGCTAACTGTAGAAGCCATCGATGACGTCGGCATACTTGTCATTCACGACGTTGCGCTTGATCTTGAGCGTGGGTGTTAGCTCTCCTCCCTCGACACTGAACTCGAGAGGAAGGATCTCGAACTTCTTGATGGTCTGATAGCGCGCCACACGGGCGTTGCAGGATGACTCGACCTCTTTTGACACAAAGTCTACGACGGTTGGGTTCTTAGCCACCGTTTCGACGGATCCGTTCGAGATGCCGAGCTTTTCGCAAAGGCCCGGGAGGTCTTCCGGGTCGAGGACGAGGAGGGCGCACAGATAGGGTTGCCTGTCACCGACGACAACAGCCTGCCCGATACCCGGAATTGTCTTGAGATGGGCTTCCATCTCGGCGGGGGCGACGTTCTTACCCCCAGCCGTAATGATCAGATCCTTCTTGCGCCCGGTGATTCGCAGGTTTCCGTCGTCGCCAATCGTTCCGAGGTCGCCGGTGTGTAACCAACCGTCGCTGTCGAGCAGTTCGGCGGTCTTCTCGGGCATGTGGAGATAGCCCGCGGTCATATTCGGACCCTTGAGCAGAACTTCATCGTCATCGGCGATTTTGATCTCGACGCCATCGAGCGGTTTACCCACCGCGCCGAACACGGGCCGTTTTGCATCAGAAACCGTCGCAACGCCACTGGTTTCACTCATACCGTAGCCTTCGTAAATCACGATTCCCAGCGAGGCGAAGAACTCCTGAGTCGACACGTTGATCGGGGCCGCGCCGGTGGCGGCGAGGGTCAACTCGGTCAATCCGAGCTTCTCCTTGATTTTGGTGATCACCATCTTGTTTGCTTTGCGACGACCCCAGGAATCGACCGGTTGCCCGGATTCGATTTCTTTTTTGAAGGCGGCGAGCTCCGTCTTCGTTGCCCAGTTCGCGATTTTTTTCTTCAAGAACGGAGCGTCTGCGAGTCCAGCGCGCAGTTTGGCTTCGAATTTCTCCCAGACGCGGGGCACTCCGAGAAACACAGTTGGTTTGACCTGAGGGAGATACTCGCCCATCAGTTTGATGTCGGGACAGAAGTAGACGACCCCTCCGTTGTTCAGGCTGGCGATGTTCGTAAAAATCTGCTCAGCCACATGACATAGCGGTAGGTAACTCAGGCTGCGGTAACTTCCTTCTTCTTCCAGAAAGTCAAACCGACTAGCGAGCCCATCACCCACGACTCCCATACCGCGGTGGGTTAGTTGAACTGCTTTGGGTGTGCCGGTGGTCCCTGATGTGTATATGAGAAGGGCGGTCTCATCCTCGGTTAACTCGTCGAGGCGTTTGTCCAACTCGTCATCGCTCTGCTGACGCCCCAATTCGACCAAACGGGATAGGTCCAAAATCTTGTCGTCATCGGACTTCTGGTCATCCATCACGACGATTTTGTCGACCTGAATGTCGCCGTTGCCCTCGGCTTCGAGATACTTCTCGAGCTGGAGCGCTTTGTCACAGATCGCGATCTTGCCCTTGCAGTGGTCAACGATGTAGGCAACCTGCGACAATGTGTTGGTGGTATAGATCGGAGCTGGGACGCCGCGAGCCGCCATGATTCCAAACTGACAGAGAACCCAGTCGATACGGTTGTCGCCGACGATCGCGACACAGTCCCCCACCTCATGACCGATAGCGATGAGGCCTTTGGCAATGTCCCTGACACTCGTCCAGTATTCTGCCCAGGTAATATGTCGAAAGTCGCCGGAGGCGTCCTTTTCGTAGAGCGCCGGTGTGTCGCCTTTCCGCTCCGCCCAGTCCGAAATTTGATGTACGAGTGTGTGTCGCTTGCCCATTTTGCTCTCCGAAAGCCACTGCTAAACCTGGATATAGCCTTTTATGCACTCAGCGGCACGCCTGTGGCAAGCGGGTTTCGCGGAGGACAACCGGACGAATGGAGCTCTGGCCCTGACCACTTTCAGTCGCGGTTTCCTTCGCAGTCTGCTCGGCTTGACCGCCGGAAACCATGGGACCGGGCAGCCCGTGGGTGGTATGGTCGGCTCATGCTCGCACTAAATCGAACGATCGAATACCTGAAGTCAGACGCAGCTGAGGCGTCGATACAGAGAGACCCGTACTGGCCCAAATGGGACACGCCCTGGTGGCACATGACGTTGCTTTGGGAACTCGGGCTGGCTGACCGGATTCCAGAGCGTGCGGCCCAGGCTATGGTGGTTGCGCTGAACACCCATTACCTGGACACGTTTCCGCTAGTGGAGTCGGAGATACCAGCTGGCGCCGATCCCTACCGTCACATCGCGTGTCATTGCGCTCTCGGCACGATGTACCGTGTCTTGGCAGCTTGCGGCGTCGAGGTTGATCGGGAGGTGCCCCGACTGCGTCCCTGGTGTCTCGAGTATCAACTGCCGGATGGTGGCCTCAACTGCGATGAAGCGGTCTACACAAAAGAGGTACCCCACAGTTCTGTGGTGTCGACGTTGCCTCCGCTGGAAGCTGTTCTGTTCGACTCACCAAACGCGCTAACGGAGGAAGAGGCAGGGTTCGTCGACCGGGGAGCCGCCTATCTGCTGGAAAGGCGGCTCTTTCGCTCGGTCAGCAAGGCGGGTGCAGTGATCGACAGCGACTGGTTGGACCCCTGTTTCCCTAGATTCTACGAGTACGATGTGCTGCGAGGTCTTCGCTACTTGGCCGGGTGGGCCCAACGAAGAGCCCAACCACTGCCAACCGAACAAATTGCGGAGGCTTGCGACGCCGTTGACACGGCCTTGGCCGGGGACGACGGCGCCCGAACGCGCAGACCGTGGCGCAGTGCGAAGACGATGGATGTTGACGGAGAGGGCGTCTGGGTCTGGGGTAGTCCTTCCTCCAGCTTCCCGCTCCTCGACGAGACCGATGGGCAGAGCGTGCTTCGTACCGAGTGGGAGCGCGTGAAGCGAATACTCCGTGACGTGACCTGCGGCACTTCGGCTGCCTCAGGTGGAGAACAGTCCACGAACCGTGTATAGCTAAGGTAGGGGTGTGCCCCAGCCTGCGACCTCTTCGGAGAGCACGAAGATGTGGGAGAAACCAAAATGGAAGCCACCGAAGTGGCGAGCACCTGACTGGGACCGGCCGGACTGGAAAGGGCCCGACTGGAAGCAGCCGGATTGGAAAGAGCCGGACTGGAAGGCCCCGGACTGGGAGGAACCCTCGTGGGACCACGATTCATGGGAGGGGCCTGATAAAGAGGACGAGGCTCCTACCCAAGACACCACAGTTGACAGACCACCCGAATCCAAGCCCGAAAAAGAGTAGGACTCACCGCGCGGGCAGACCCCCACCTGAAGTCGTCCTTGTAGATCCTCCCAGCCTTTGCATAATCGGCAGCCCAACAGCCCTGGAGAGGTTTTGAGTCAGAGCGGGTCCGAGCAACAAGCGGACGAGTTTACCTCGTACCACTGGAAACTCTTTATTTTCTTGAGTGTTGCCACCTTCTTCGAAGGTTACGACTTTCTCGCGCTGGCGCAGATTCTCCCCGAAATCCGAGAAGAGTTTGGGCTGAGCCAGGGCGAAGGTGGGGCGCTGATCGCGGTCATCAACGTCGGGACGGTTCTGGCCTACCTTCTTGTGCGCAAGGCCGATCAATGGGGTCGCCGCAGGGTCCTGACCATCACCATTCTGGGCTACACGTGCTTCACCGTCCTCAGCGGACTGAGCCAAGATATCTACAGTTTCGCCTTCTTTCAGCTGGCGGCGCGAGTATTTCTAATCGCGGAGTGGGCCATCAGCATGGTGTACGCAGCCGAAGAGTTCCCTGCCCGCCACCGGGGCCTCATGATCGGTATGGTACAAGCCTTTTCGACCCTAGGAGCCGTGACTTGCGCTGGGGTGGTTCCGATCTGCATCAGCCAGACCACACCGGAGTGGCGCACAGTGTATTTTGTTGGCGCAATTCCCTTGCTATTACTGGCGTTTGCCAGAAGAAGTCTAAAGGAAACTCGAAGGTTTCAAGCTCAGTCTTCGATTGCGAGGAGACCCCCGTTCACACGAATATTCAAGACCCGCTATCGGGGCAGAATGCTCAAGCTCGCCCTGATCTGGGGCTTGACTTACATCTGTACCCACAACGCGGTGGTTTTTTGGAAGGAGTTCGCACAGCACGAGCGAAACTTCACCGACTCACAGATCGGCCTCAGCATCATGATCGCGGCCTTAGCGTCAATGCCGCTGGTCTTTGTCTCGGGTTGGCTACTCGATCTGATCGGACGGCGAGCCGGCGCAGTCGTCATCTTCGGTGTGGCTTGCCTCGGTGTTGTTGGAGCCTACTCCCTGCACGGGTACGTGCAGCTCACGATCGCGCTGGTGTTCGGAATCTACGGGGCGAGCGCCGTCATGCCTGTATTGAATGCCTATACGACGGAGCTCTTCCCCACAGAGCTGCGGGGTGATGCCTTCGCATGGTCCAACAACCTGTTTGGCCGAATTGGATACGTGATTTCTCCCCTAGCCGTTGGCTTGGCAGCCGAGTCGATCGGCTGGGGCCCAGCCGTTGCCTACACCGCGGTGTTTCCACTGCTCGCCCTGGTTCTGATTCTCAAGTGGCTTCCCGAGACCCGAGGTCTTTCCCTCGAAGACGCAGTCGACGCTTAGGCTAGCCCCGCCCCCGATCCGAGCCTGGGTTGCAGTTGTCCGTGACACCGACTGAAGCGGACTGGGCTGTCCAGACACTCCGTTCGCACCCAGGTTTTAGGGTCAAGGAAACACTAAAGAAGTTTTAGATATCACCCGATTACGCCGACTGTTTTGTTAGTGGTAGGTTGCGGGTACACTAGCGCACGACCCAGGCGTTGGGATCGCTTACAGTTTGGCCACGGAGGCATCGGGTTCACCGGCGTGTGGACGGGTTATGAGTAGCATTCGGCTCCGAGAATTACAGGTCCTCGATGGCCGCTTCAGGATCCTGAACAGGATCGGTGAAGGCGGTATGGGGACAGTCTATATCGGCGAACAGATTGGTTTAGGCCGCCGAGTTGCGATCAAAACGCTGAATCCGGAATTCGGAGAAAACGTCGATCTCATCGCTCGTTTTCGCCGAGAAGCCCACGTTATCGAGAACCTCACTCACCCCAATACCGTTCGCCTGTATGACTTCGGTGAGACCGAGACCGGTCTGCTGTACATCGTGATGGAGTATCTCGAGGGAAAGACCCTCGAAGAGGTGGTCAGAGAACGCGGGCGTTTACCGGTCCAGACGGTGGTCCACATCGCGAAACAGGTACTGGGCTCTCTGGTCGAGGCGCACGCCCAAAAAATCGTTCACCGGGACATCAAGCCGAGCAACCTCATCCTGTGTGAGCAGCTGGGGGCCGACAACTTCGTCAAAGTCCTGGACTTCGGGTTGGCTCGCGCCGACGTGGAAAACGTCTCGCTGCATACCTATTCGGGCGCCGTGATGGGTACTCCTCACTACATGTCACCCGAGCAGGCCCGCGGTCAGACCGTTATTCCATCGAGCGACCTCTACTCCCTCGCACTCACACTCTACGAGCTGGTCATGGGAGAGCCGGCCTACAACGCCAGTTCGCCCTATGAACTGGCGATGTATCACTTGACCCCCGACCCACTCGTTATCCCCGGTCTACTATTGGGAACACGTTTGGGTGCTGTCATCGCGAAAGCAGCCGAGAAAGACCCCGAACAGCGCTACTCCTCAGCCCAGGAGATGCTCAAGGACCTTCAAGACGACAGCATGTCCCGTATGACTGCCGCGACGCTCGACGCAATCGCCGTGCGGCCGAGTGAAGTCGGGATGGAGGGGGATACCGAAGAGACGCCGTCGGCTGTGACGATATCGAGCCCCACAGTCTATGCCCTCAAACTGAAACGCAAACGCAGGACGGTCTTGGGGGTAGCAGCAGCTGTGGTCGTCGGCGCGGTGCTCGCTTGGTTTCTTGCTTCGCGGGAAGACCGCAGCGAACCCGATCGGCTGGCAGCAACTGAAGAAGAGGCGGTTGACACCGACCCTGCTGAGGAAACGCTCGAGCCAACCCAGGAAGTCGAGGACGACCCAGAAGTCACGTCGAGCGATGATCCGGAGGTCGAAAACGAACAGATCGTCGCTGTTGACCCCGAATCGGATGGCCAAGAGACCGACGAAGCCGAAGCCCCCGAAAGCGCGATGGCCGAAGACGAGCGCGACCAGCGCGCTAGTGAGCGCCGAGAGCGCCGCCGAGAACGTCAGGAGAGGGAGCGCGAAGCGAGAGAGCGCGAAGAGAGAGAGCGCGAAGAGAGAGAGCGCGAAGAGAGAGAGCGCGAAGAGAGAGAGCAAGCCGAACGAGAGCGGCTGGAGAGAGAAGCCGAGCAAGCAGCCAACAGCATTCCGGTGCTGGAGGAAGCCTCCACTCCCGAGAACGAGCAAGAAAGTACAGAAGTCGCTGATACTACGGTAGAATCACCGCCATCGTTGATGGAAACAACCGATGATGGTGAGTCGGATGAAGACGGTGAGTCGTCGGCACTGCCAACCAACTTCTGAGAAGGCCATGAGATTCAAGACGCTCTGCCTATGCCTCGTCATTACGCTCACACCGGTGGGGGCGACAGCTCAATCGCAATGCGAGGAGCCCTCCGACGACGAGTACGTTGAGCGAATGGCAGAGATGCGGGAGGCTGTCGAGGCGGGCGATTTCGCACAGGTGAGGGATATCGCCGACTGGGCCCTAGTCGACCGCGAGTACGCTCCCTTGCACTACTCTCGCGCGAGAGCGCTACATCGCCTCGAGGACTGGGCTGAAGCGGAGGTCGCCTACAACGACTTTCTGAGAGCGTTTGAGGCCTGCGACGATCCGACCGACTTGCGGGCCGCCGCGCGCGAGTACCGCCTGCAGACGATTCGATATCGCCAAGCTGAGGCCGAGTCATTTAATCTGGCGTGGATACCCATCATCGTGGGTAGCGGGTTGATTGTCTCTGGGGTCGTGTTCGATATCACGAGTATGGACCTGCTAGACAAGAAGGAAGCCGCAGCGGAGCAGGGCGGGCGCGCCGGCCTCGAGGACTACAACAGATACTCTGAAGATATCGACCAAGCCCGGATCGTCGACTACATATTGTACGGCACCGGCGCAGCAGCACTAGCGGTAGGCATAGCACTTTTTTTGGTTGATGGAGACGAAGACGTCGAATCCACTCAAGTTGGCTGGGTACCCCTGAGCGGTGGAGGAGCCGTCACACTCTCAGGGGCCTTCTAACCAATTGTTTCTGGGTTGGAGCTGATCTAGTCTCGGTACTGCGAATTATCTCAGTCTTGAATCGAGTTGAAGAGCCAAGGAACAGTGGTTTGATTGCACGGACCTCATGGTTTGCCCTTGCGTTGTGGCTAATAGCCAGTTGCCAAACCCCTCCAACTGGGGATGGCATCATCGACGAAAGTGATCTGGCCGAAGAACAAGACAGCAATCCAGAGGATGACGAGACTGCCGAAACGGATCGGGGACCAGAGGGCGACTCCAGAGTCGACCGACCGGACTCCCAGACCAGTGAACCTGTGCAGCTGTGCAGCCAAGACGACTGGCGCTGCGTAGACGGGCGACCTGAAAGGTGCGCGGTCGACGGGCTCGGGTGGCAGCAATTGGGTACCTGTTCGCAGGGACAGTCGTGCCGTGCCGGGCAATGCGACGAGACTACAGCGGAGTACGGCGCTTGGTGCCGAACCGACGGGGACTGTGGGCTCGGTACCCGCTGCTACGACGGGTTGTGCCTATCGCGGGAGCCGGGACGGGCAGGTGAGCGTTGTTTCGACTCGCGAGAATGTCGTCCTGGAGCCTTCTGCAACGGAACTGGCCACTGTTCCGATGGGACCGAAGGTGTCGAATGCGCTCATTCCAATGACTGCATATCTCCGGCCCTGCACTGCGGTTCTGACGGCGGTTGCACCGCCGATCCGGCTCGGGTGGTTTGCAACGCGGACTCTGAGTGTGGGCCACACCTGAGATGTGGGCCGGCGCATCGTTGCCAGCACGGGCTCGAAGGAGATCCGTGCGCCAACGGAGAGGACTGCTCGGAGTATGCACCGCTTTGCCAAGACGGTGCATGCCACCACACAGATGCCGGAGTCGATTGCGGCAGTCTGGCCGAGTGCGGTGCGCCACTGGCGTGTGGCGGAGATAGCATATGCCAAGCACCTGCTCCGGGTGCTGCTTGCGCTGACGACTCCCAGTGCGGTCCCCTCGCACCCGAGTGTTTCTCGGGCGAGTGTGGGGGCAATATCGGCGATCCGTGCTTGAATGGCGATGACTGCGTCGAGCTGTGCGGTCCTGACAGCATGTGTCAGCACGGCGAGGCAGGTGATCGGTGTGAAGACAGCGACGAACACTGCCAAGGTGATTTGCGCTGTGCCAGCAATGGGATCTGTACCACCGGACGACCCGGTTCAGCCTGCCGAGAATCTGCCGACTGCGGTTCGGGCGACTCCTCTGACGAGGATTCCCATTGCGTAGCGTGGCATTGCTATTCGGGACGACTCGGCGAACCGTGCGATTCACAGGGGGATTGCGGCCAAGACTTCTTCTGTGGGCCATCAGGGTGCCAGCACGGGCGGTTGGGGGATAGTTGTGTGTCCCACGACCAGTGCCAGGACGAACTTGCGTGTTCACTGAGCGAATGCAGAGCTGGCCGACCAGGAGATCCCTGCACCACCTCAACAGATTGCCCACAAAGCGCCTACTGCGATTCGGGAGGTACGTGTCGAGCTGGCGTGTTGGGGGACCCCTGCGGGACTGACGACCCCTGCGGCGAAGGGTTGGTCTGTGCGTTGAGTGAATGCAGAGCGGGACGGCCCGGTGACCCGTGTACAACACCAGCTCAGTGTCCGGCCAGCCGGTATTGCGACGCCTCGGGAACCTGCCGAGCAGGTGATGTGGGCGACTCCTGCTCAAGCGATGAACAGTGCCTCGATGCTACGGTATGTGCCGTTGGCGCCTGCAGCGTTGGGAGGGTGGGCGATCGATGCGAGCAGGATGCCGACTGCCCCGCCAGCCGCTACTGCGGTGGGGCCGAGCTCTGCCTGAGTGGAGATGTTGGCGACGCCTGCACACAGGACGCCCAATGCACTGGTCTTGATCCCACCCATCTGTGTGGGCCAGCGGGCTGTCAAGGGGGCGAGGAGGGCGACCCATGCTTGGATGGAGCCGACTGCAACCGCCCGACCAATGTCTGCGACAGTGAGACGTCTCAATGCCGTAGGCCGCAGGGGGGCGATCAGTGCACAACCCCAGAGGACTGTGACTCAGTCGTCGGCCTCGTTTGTGATGGCTTCTGTAGATATCGGCTAGAGGGTGAGGAGTGTCCCGGAGAAGACTGGACCTGCCCAGACACGTTTCCATACTGCGTTGAAACCAGTGATGCGTCGTTCCCAAGCTGTCAGAGCGGAGACGAAGGGGCACGGTGTTGGAACGACTTCGACTGCAATAGCGGCTTTGATTGTGTTCAGGTTGACCAGGTATGCCGGGACGGTTCGCTGGGCGATCCATGCGACGAGCACGACCAATGTGGTGACGAAGCCTATTGTCTCACTGTCTGCAGGGAGGGTGAGGCGGGTGAGCCGTGCACCCCGGATCCCGGCTGCTATCCAGGCGTTAACTGTGTGCAAGTGGGTGACGAGACCTACCAGTGCAGTGCCGGCGAAGAGGACGAACCCTGCGCCCAGGAGGAGCACTGCGAAGAGCATCTTCACTGTAGTGCTGGTACTTGCCAGGATGGTTGGGAGGGTGCCGATTGTGATGAGTCCGACGGTCACGACGACTGCGAAGAACATTTATTTTGTGTCGCGGGTACCTGTTTTGCCGGCACGACGGACAATCCATGCACGGGGAACTCAACCTGTGCGGATGGCTTCCATTGCGGCGATGGGCGCTGCCACAACGGCTCGGAAAACAAACCGTGTGATCGAGACGAGGGCAACGATGACTGCCAAGATGGGCTGGTTTGCGCCAACGGATTTTGCTCGGCCGGCGATGTCAAGGACTACTGTGACGACGACGAGGCGGACTGCCTCGACTTTTTGCACTGCTCCGCTGGGCGGTGCGAGGAAGGTGGCCCAGAGTCCCCCTGCGACATTGAGGACGGAGACGACGACTGCGAAGACCAGCTGTCTTGCGTACACGGCACATGCCGCGAAGGGCTCGAGGGGGATCCCTGCATAGATGATCAGGATTGTGATTTCGATACGACGCCCTTCTGCGTGGATGGACATTGCTACAACGGATCGCTCGATGACCCATGCCAAAACGACGGTGAATGCATCGGTTTTGATCTGTTTTGTACCGGAGAGACCGACCCGGGTTTTTGCGAGCTCATCGGCTTCGTCAGAATTGACCCTGATGGCTTCCAGATGGGGTGCCACATAGCTGAGGACGACGCTAGTGGGGAACGATGCTGTGCTGAGACTGTCGAAGACGGCACCTGCTACTCAGGCGATCCAAACTACTGGCCTCATCCGGTAACATTGACCCGCTCCTTCCATCTTCAAGCCAATGAAGTCTCAATAGCGGAGTGGAAGGAGATCGATCCGGCTAGCCCGATCGGAGGCGCCAGCTCTGAGCCCGATCACCCGGCCACCAATATGACGTGGTTTGGGGCGCTGCTGTACGCCAACGCACTATCGGAACAGGAAGGTCTCGAGCAGTGCTACCTATTTCCCGACGACTGCGGCTCTGGGACGATGGCCTCCTCCTGGTGTGAGACTGTTCCGGACTTTGCGGGACTCGATTGTGAGGGCTTCCGGCTGCCCACTGAAGCTGAGTGGGAATATGCAGTGCGCGGTAACGGTGGGCCCATCGAGCCGGAAGCGGTTTACGGTGACCAACTCGACCCGCAGGAGGGTGGAGTTGCGTATTGCCCGACTTCGGAGGCCCTCGACGAGCTTGCTTGGTATTGCGGCAACACAGACCCGCCCCAGCCGCAATTCCTCTCAACCAGCCGACAAGCGATTGAACCTGGCTTATACAACATGCTGGGCAACGCAGCAGAGTGGGTTTGGGACGCCTGGGGGCCGTACCCCGATCGCCCGATGATCGACCCATTGGGCTTTTCGTGCGACAGCGAGGAAGGGTGCACGCGACGCCACACGGAACGTGTCATACGAGGCGGCGGAGTGGAGTCGCCTACGTTGGACGTTCAGTCGGCGGCGCGTTCACATCATCCGCCCGATCAACCAAACGGCAGCGTGTCAATCGGATTTCGCCTAGTAAGGACCGCGGCTGACTAACGTGTTCACCGAACTTCCAGTACGTGCGGTCGTCGTCGTGTCGCTATTCGCGGCCGGTTGCTTCGTCTTCGATGATGGCCCTGCATTTCCGTCCGAGACACTTACTGATTCCGACCTGTTGACCGATAGCGTCTCCGACGCGGATTCCGGCGATAGCGACCTGCCAGATGATGTGGATGATGCCGACGAGGCCATCACCGATCGCGATCTATCCGACATGCCCCCCGGGGAACTCGATTGCGGGGAAGGGGAGCGCCGATGCAACGGTGCTGACCTCGTTGAAGCGTGCAATGCGCTCGGTGAGTGGACGGTTGCTGAGGAACAATGTGACGAGATCGCAAATGGGGTGACTCTTCGTTGCGGGGCTGGGAGTTGTATCGAAATCGAAGAGTACGGCTCGTTTTGTGGTGAAGACGGCGACTGTGGTGAGGGGTTACGGTGCTACTTCGGGCGGTGCCTCACTCACGACCCGACCGACCAAGTTGGCATTGCTTGCGTCGACGCTTTCGAGTGTCGCTCTCCGCTGCTGTGCGTCGATGGTCAGTGTAGTGCCCAAGATGCCATTCGCTGCGGTGAGCTGGACGAGTGTCCACCCCCCCGATTCTGCGTGGAGGGGTACTGTGTCACGGGGGATGTCGCAGACCCATGTCTTCCGAACGAGGACAGGCTCTGTGCGGCTTCGACCTGTGTCACGGTTCAGTGCGAGCAAGACGATTGTGGCTCACTGTCGACGTGCGAGAACGGTTCAAACGAGTCGCCCTGTGCAGGTGCCGACGACTGCGACGAGCTCGAGTGCATCGCGAGCCACTGCAGCAACGGCGCCAAAGGCGCGTCGTGTTTGGACGAAGACCATTGTGACGAGGATCTTCTCTGCGGTCCCCGAGGACGTTGTCAGGAAGGCATTGGCGAGGACCCGTGCGATTCCAACACCCAGTGCGCCCAGCAACTCTTTTGCGGTCCGAACAACGAGTGTCAGGTTGGTGAGGTTGGCGAGCCCTGTGCGACTGCAGAACACTGCCGGGGTGAGTTGATCTGCGGAGGGGCGCGCTGCAGCAACGGAACCTACTCCCAAGGGTGTGACGAGGACGGCGATTGCGTCAACGGGGGTTACTGTCTCAATCTGTCGTGTCAGGATGGCCGTTTGGGCGATGCCTGTGAAAACTCCGGCCACTGCCAAAACGGCGACTGTACCGATTCGGAGTGCCGCTAGTCAGCCAGTGAGGCCAGTGCTTCTTCCCGTGCTTTCTCGAGCCACCTCCGAACGAATCCACGGAACGGGCACATATAGAAATAGTCAGACCCTGCGAAGCGGTCTTCCAGCCTCTGCAACATTGAGTCGGGTACTTTGCCGTAAATCTCAGCGTGCACCCGAATAGACTCCGAATAGGCTCGAAGCTCCCAAATTGCACGCGCAGAAAAGACCGCAGGTAGCAAGAACAGGTAACTGAGCTGAAAGACAACCGGAAACCGTCTCGCATCGCGGAGATGGACCGCTTCGTGGCGCAAAGTCTCATAGATGACCTGTGGGGCCACCCGATCGCGCCAAGCCTTGGTAGGGAAGTACACCCGGCCGAACATAACAGTTGTGTAGTTGGTCATGTAGGTCTTGTTGAAGGGCCAAACCAGCTTGCCGATAAGGCGTTGCAGAGCAGACTCGTCTTTGTAGCAGACCTTGAATCGCGGTAGCTCTCGAGCGAGCTCTTGCTCGTAGGATTCGACGTCTTCCTGTGTAATTCGTATCCTCAACCTTCAATCCGTTCGCATCACACTTCGATTTGGACGGATTCGGGGGTTTAAATCAAGGAGTCTTAGTGAGACTTGCGGTAATCGGGGACGTACACGGGCACTGGTCAGAGGAAGAAGTTCAGTACTTCAATAGTGAAGGCTACGATGCGTTGCTCTTCGTCGGCGACCTGGGAACCCTTCGCCCTGGACGGGACCTGGCGACTGCGAAACAGCTCGCCAAGTTGACGACCCCAGCCTTTCTGATCCCTGGAAACCACGACGCGACCACCATTCCGGAGTTGTTGTCCGAGATTGCAGGTGCACCCGTTTCAGCTCCAGGAACGGGGGGGCGTCACCAGCGCAGAATGAAGCGATTCACCAAGGCGCTGGGGAAGGTCGCGGTCACCGGCTATAGCCTGCACGAACTCAGCTTCAACGGAGAATCCATCGACCTCCTCTCGGCGCGACCCCATGCGATGGGGGGAGGCCTGAATTTCAGACCCTATCTGCGACGCGAATTCGGGGTGAAAACGATGGCCGACAGTGTTGAGAAGTTGAAAGGTCTCGTGCAACGCAGCCGTCAACAACGCATCGTCTTCCTCGCCCACAACGGTCCTGCCGGCTTGGGCGCGACTGCTGATTCCATGTTTGGGTGCGACTTCAAGCGTGAGGCCTGCGACTGGGGTGATTCGGATTTGACTGAGGCTATCCAGTACGCGAGCGACCAGGGCAAACGGGTTCTGTGTGTCCTTGCTGGGCATATGCATCATCGAACCAAGCAGGGGAAACAGAGGCCTTGGTCCCTGGAACGGAATGGCACGCTGTACCTCAACGCAGCGAAGGTCCCGCGCAACACCAAGCAAGGCCGTTATCACCTGGCCGTTACCATTTCAGGAGCGGAATGCGCTGCTGAGGAGCGATTTGTGGTGTAAGCGATCGGTCAGCGCAAGCTCCAGAAGTCGGTGGCGCCAGCGCCTTCGAACTTCAGATGACACCCTTCATGACCAGATCGAGCAGAATCTCAGCTGTATCATTGGGAGGCAGACCGGACGCGTCCATGAGGTCTCCGAACGTACAGGTACCGTCCATTCGTGAGAGCAAATAGGCGGCACGCGAGTCCAAATTGAGCTTGCGCATGTCGGTTGCACCCACGAAAACCGGCTTCTGATTCAGAATCCGAGCTAGTCGGATACCTGGAGGAACGGATTCGTCGAACAGCGGATCCCCGGGATCAGTGCGGGAACGGACAGGTATGATGCCTTGATCTTGAGCTCGCAGGAACTTCTCAGAGCCGCTCGTGTCGGCTGGAATGATGAAATCGCTGGCGTCCGGCAGCTCTTCTTCAGCTGGATCAAGTCGGAGTGAACTCTCCCGTTCGTCGAGGTGCAGCCGGCCTCCGACCTGCACCGTTCCGCCACCCGCTTCACCGGGAAGGTCCTGGGTGGCGTCCAGGATTTCGACCTCCTTGAGAGGCGCCATCTCCATCGGACTCAGCGGTACGGGTTCGATCTCGATCGAATCGTCGATACCATCGTGTTCGGTCGAAGGAGAACGAAGGTGGGCCAGAGGGGTGAACGTCTCGGTATTGTCGGTGATGCTCTCGTAGGCGCCACTGGGGTGTTCTTTGGGTTGAAACCTGGGTGTCCGCATCGCCGAGTCCAGTGCCGTCTCGGCCACGAGGCTTGGAGTCGAGTCGATCTCATGTATCTGATTCTGAAGGTCGGTCAGGCGTTTTGAGAGTGCCGTCACTTCAGCTTGTGCAGCCTGATTGCTCTTCCGCAGAGTCTCCAACTCCTGTTCACCGCTTCGCTGCGACTCGAGACTGCTGCTGAGGCGCTGTTCAACTTCTGCCAGCTTCGATGCGTTTGCAGTATCAGTTTGCTGAAGGCGACGTTGGAGTTCGGCCACCCCGTTCTTCAACGCGTCGTTCTCGGCTTTGAGTTGCGCCAACTTCTCGTCGCTGTCAGCCTGTTGCGCCTCGAGTCGAGCCCGCTGTTCAGCCGCCTCCCTGAGTTGTGCCAGGTCGGCCGAACGAGATTCGAGTGTCTGGCGCTCGGCTTCTAGCTCTCCAGTTACGCGCACGTTCGTGGCACGCAGATCAGTCAGGCTGGTCTCGACCTCAACAAGACGAGCTTGGGTGTCTGAAAGCTCCTGAGTCTGGGCAACAAAGCGTTCACGTTCTGCCTCGAGCTCGCGGGTCTTGCTCTCGAAGGCCATGATCTGCTCATCTCGTTGCTCGACATCCTCGCGCAGCTTGGTCAGCTGAGCTTCCAGTTGCGACTGAGCGGTGTCCAGTTCAATGGCCAATACGGCTCGGGAATCTCGGGCGTTTGCAAGTTCGCCTTCGGCTTCTGCAAGCTTGTTTTGCAGGGACTCCAGGTTGTTCAAACTGCGAGAAGAGGCTTCCAAGGTCTGGCGGGTCGCACCGTGAGCGCTGCGCTCAGCTGAAAGGTCGCGCCTAGCCTGTTCGAGCTCCCCCTTCAGCGTGTTGATTTGGGTACGCCTCTGATCGGCTTGCTTCTGCTTTTGCAGCTGAAAGAGGCCGGATGTGGCATTGGCTCGTTCGTGTTTGTTCAGTTGGCGCCGCAGGTCCCGGCGTTCATTTTCTAGGTCAGAGCGGCGCCTGTCGAGTTGGGTTAGCCGTTCGGAGAGTGCAATTCGCTGCCGCTCTTCTTTGGCGAGGGCATTCCTGAGCTCCACTTGTTCACGGATCAGCTCGGAGTTTTCGGCCTGAAGTGTCGCGCTATCGTCCTCGAGGGCTTCGATTTGACCTTGAATCAAGGCCAGCGCGTCATAGGTTGCTGGATCTGCAGGCGGTTCCTCGGATTCGGCCGCGACTGCTTCGGGGACGTCGCCCGCCGGTGGTTCGGAAGCGACCTCGGCCGGCTCTTCTGTCGATTCAGTGACTACTGGATTCTCGCTGGACAAGGACTGAACGGCTTCCAGATCGATTCGTTCTAGCTCGTTTTCGTCGCCTTCTTCACCACCCATCTTCTGAATGGGGACTGACTGGTCGGGCGGGATGGGTTGGCTCTGATCGAAACTAATTGGTTCGGACTCGTCTAGGTCGAGAATCATGGAGTCCGAGTCGTCTAAATCGAGGATGATTGGATCGGATGATTCAGCCACCGGACCAGAGTCCGGCTCGGGCTGAGGCTCGGGTTGAGGCGCCGCAGCCTGGTGATCAGCAGAGGGTATCGGGTCGACTTCGGGCAAGAACTCTTCTTCGAGGACTTCTATGCTGCTGTCGCTCGCCTCAGGGGGTATGCCAACACCGGTGAGCACGATCGAGAGATCGATGATTTCAGTCGCGGCCCCCTCGTCTTCGGTGGGGCCGATGTGCAGTGCCTCGACCAGGGGTTCTTCCGGTATCGGAGGCGGCATAGGCGGATCGCTGATCGGCTCAGGAAGGGGCAGGAGTTCTTCTTCAACGTGAACCGGTTCTGGTGGCGGTTCGCTTACGGCTTCCCGCTGGGCTGCCTCCGCAGCGGCCTTGGCATCCTGTTCCTTCTTCTTCTTCTTACGTCGCCCAAACACACACACCCCCTACTGGAATAGGAACAGCTTATGAGCTGAGCGTGAGTTTTTCAAAACTCTCGCGTTAGCTGTACGTCGATGCTCCCGTAGTAAGATGTCGGCAGATTACCCGTAGGTACTGAATATTGGCCAGAAAACTGAGTCTAGAGTTCGTGGATGGGAAGCCACTCTGGGAGTAATTCACTGGGGGAGTTGGTGGAAAGCAGCCAACACTGGTGAGCAGTACGCGTAATGGCGACATGAAGCAGATTTCGGGACAGCGGGGTGCGCGAGAAAGTCGACGAGTCGCAATCCCCGACGACGACATAGTCGAACTCGAGGCCTTTCACCTGTTCGATCGTGGTTATCTCCACACCCGGTGAGAACGAAAAATCGTGGTCGAGAACCAGACGCAAGCGAGGCAGTTCGAATTGTTTTAGAGCCTCGAAACACTCCTTGGCCTTCGCCGCGTAGCGGAAGAGCACGACAAGGTCGGCGAGCGGCTCTTGGATTTGAAGGGTGCGAAGGGCTTCCCCTAGATAGGTGTAGGCGTGGCCTGTGCTGGCAAACCGCAGGAGTTCGACCGGGGCGCCGTGTCTCACCGCTTTGGGCAGCTCCTTAGGCGCATAGGGCCCAAGCACTTCGTGAGCCACCTTCATTACCTCCGCAGTGGAGCGGTATCCGATCTGAAGGGGTGAGACTTCTACGTGGTCCAAGCCGAGGGAGCGCAACACGTAGGACCAATCCTGGAAGTCGCTCGATTCGATGATCTTCTGAGCTGTGTCTCCTGCCAGCGTGACAGGATGGTCCTTGGCAACCGTGTCGAGAAGCACCCTCAGCTCCAACGGTCCGAGGTCCTGCACTTCGTCGACGACGAGGTGTGCGTATCTGAGCGGAGACTTTTTATTGAACTTCAGGGGGCCTTTTTGAAGTTGATAGAGACGCAGGAGTATCGCGTCGTCCTCGACATCCATACAGGGTTGGTCGTCGTCGTTCGCCCCCTCTCGATCCACTCTCGTGAAGTGTTGCCTGGTGCACCAGCGATGAATAGCGGTCAGCTCTTCACTCTCGAACACGGTTGGGGCGTGGCGCTCGGCCAGCTCTCGCAACCAGCTCAAGTTGGTGAAAAGCTCGTCAAACAGTTCTAGCGGCTTCATTTCGGGATAGCGATCACTCGCATCCTCGAGCATCGGTATCAGCATGCTGTGGAGCTTGAATCGAGAAACCGCAGACGGTGTACTGTCGGAGTATGCGCTCGGCAATCTTGGGAAATGGCGCCGTCTGAGTCGGCCAGCCCACGCGTCAAAGGTCACGACGCGAACACCTTCGACCCCGAGCGCAGGCAGTATCTGCGAGACATAGCGAGCCAGCGCCTTGCTGAACACGATAACGATACTGCGACTGGGTGGAAACCGTCTTGGATTCTTGAAGGCGAGAAACGCGACACGGTGAAGCGCCACGGTGGTCTTGCCGGAACCGGCGCTTCCCGAAATGGCGATCAGCCCCTGATCGGGTGAGGAGATCAACTCGAACTGTTCCGGATCGAGCAGACTGGCGATTTCGGGCAGGTGCTTGTCGACTCGGTGCCGTTGTGTTCCGATAGCCGGGACCGAACCAGCCGTTCCAAGCACCGGTTTTGAGCGATCGGGACGGACGGCCGAACCCTCACCACCCGACAGGACTGGTTGCGACTCAAATACGTCCAACCAGCCTTCTTCCGTGTGGACGTAGGCGGTATCCGGCGTCGCGACCCGCCGCAACTCGCCGTTCGAAATCGTGATTGTGCGCCTCAATTCGACAATGCCGGCAGTCAGCTTGCTGTCTATGGAGAGCTCGTATTCGTCCCCCTGCTCGGACTGATAAAAAACTCTCGAGATCGGAGCATTTCGCCAATCGACAACGGTGACCCCATCTTTGATGAAGGTTTGTTTTCCAATGAGCACCTCGCGCTTGCGCGTGTCCTCATCGCGGAGCCTCAAATGGCCGAAGTAGGGTGAGTTGAGATCAATCGAGTCGCCCACGTGCCGGGCTCGTTGGGCGGCTAGGTGCGCAACACGCTCCATCTGTTCGAGAATCGAGGCCCGGTCTTCGGGGAGTCGCTCCTGAGCGAGGTTGTCCCGAAGTTTCAGGAATGCTGCATGATAGTCGGTTTTCGGCCGTTGCTTCTCATCTCGTTTTGATCCGACAGCCTTCACGTGTTCCAGTAGCCTCAGCTCACTTTGAACTGGCTCTGGTATTTGTGTTTCGTTTTCTGGCAATTCTTCGGTCATAAACACGATATCGTAGAGCAACTCGTCTCGTTTGGAAATGGCTAGGTCGCCCCGAAATCAACAGGGTAACAACCCACGGGCTACTCTTCGACTACCGGCACGGTTTTGGGCCTATTGTCGCAGCGGGATAAAGGGTCCTCATCGCGGACTGTGGGAAACGGGCGCTCGGCCTGTTGGTCTGTGCTAACTGCTGCACTCTTCGGGCTACGGAACGGGCCCCGCGCAGGAAGACGTAAGCTTATCGAAGCTGGGTACCAGTCGATGGGATGCATTTGAACCAACACCCGCCCAGTCGCCCGCATACAGTGCTACCCGACCCGACGGCCTTGCCTGCGACGGCTTCGCCTGCAACCGCCCTAGTTGGAAGGAGTGGCAGCCGCGTCCGGCTTGTCGTCCCCATCACCCTCCTCTTGGAGGAACTCTTGCGGCTTGTAGAAGAAGGCCACGACCACAAAGATCAGGGCAGTGAAGAACATCAGTGTCGTGAAGAACCAGAAATAGGAGGCGCCTTCTAGGTTCGTCTGTCCGCCGATCATTGTCGAGTGGGCGAATTCGATGGACTCGATGCCACCGCGCTCTCTCTCGACCCGCGCACGGCCTTCCTCTCCCCAAAGCTCGACGATTCTGTTTTCGCGCCATGAGTAGGGTCGGTCGGTGGCTTCCTCATCGGTGCTCGGGCGGCTGATCTGAGTGATGCTCACCACATCGAGCGGTGTCATGTACTCTTGATCCGCGCCGAGACTGGTCACCCGAAAGGTGTTCCGATTGACCAGTCGGTACTGGAGTGGCGTCCCATAGGAGTCTTCGAGGTCGCCGAGGAGCTCCTGACCGGCTTCAGTGATGGGCAGCGTCTCATCGTTGGCGTTGAAGTACTCGAGGACGATGGCGGTTGCCTGATCGAGGACCACCTGCTCGGCGGTTACGATTGCAGTCTGACTGCCTTCAGCATCGTATTCGATTCGGATGTCGTCTGTGTCGACATCCGCATCATGGCCGGCCAGTACGAGCGTGAAGGCCCCGTCCTCGCCGACCTCGCGTAAGATTGGATTGCCTTGCAAGTCCCGGGCTTCCGCCACAAGGGCCTCGATCTCATCTGGACTGGTGACAACGAGTTCACCCTCGTCGTCTGTCTCGAACAGCACCGCGATCAGTTCATCGGCTGCAGCAGTCTGGTTCTCCACCTGTATCACCGAGTTGACGCCCGCGGTGAAGAAGTTACCGAGAGAGACCGACATCAAAAAGACGGCCATAATCACGGACTTCATCGCGCGGGGCGACTGGGTGTAGGCAAACTCCAGGCACGTGATTGATACCATGACCTCCGACGAGGTCAGGATAGCGTACGCAAAGACCTGCCAGCCAATCGAGGGCTGCTGCCCTTCATCGATCCACCCCTGGAGAACGCTCACGATGGCAAACCCGACCACCATCACAAATAGGCCGATACTGACCTTTCGCAAGGGCGTCAGCTTGAAGACCTTATTGATCGCGGGATAGATGACATACGTGAAGAGAGGCACCAGGGTGACGATCATGATCGGATTGATCGCCTGGATCTGAGAAGGCAACCAGGTCACTCCGAGCCAATTTCGGTCGAGGTCTTCAGCTTGCAGAACCCACGATGAGCCCGTCTGATCGAACAATGCCCAGAACACGGCAACGAACGAAAAGATGATCGTTAGCTTTGCTAGGGCCTTGAGGCCGACAGGACTGAAGGCCTCTTTGAAGAACCCGAACCCCTTGGCGGGGATATGAACAAACTGGTGCCGGCCCATCCAGAACACTAATGTGGCGAGAGCCATCAAGACGCCGGGTACGCCGAAAGCCCAGTGAGGTCCGAGACGGTCAAGGAGGAGCGGCGTCAGAAGCGTGGAAATGAACGCGCCGACGTTGATTGATATATAGAACCAACCGAAGACCTTGGTTAGCAAGTGCCCGTTGGTCGCGCCGAACTGATCACCGACGTGGGCGCTGACGCAGGGTTTGATCCCACCCGATCCCAACGCAATCAGGAGCAGACCGGTTATCATCCAATGTTCGGGTGACATGCCAGCCGAGCCCATGAAGGCGAGGCAAAGATGGCCCAAGCAATAGACCAACGAGAGGCTGATGATGGTGCGGTACTTACCCAGCAGCGTGTCAGCGAGTAGAGCGCCGAGGATCGGCGTCAAATACACCCAGCTCGTAAAATCGTGATAACTCTCGATCGCCGCTGCCTTGCTCATCGCCGTGTCGGGATTGTCCGACAACAGGTGGAGGTACTTGGTCATGAACACGACCAGGATTCCCTTCATCCCGTAGAAGCTGAACCGCTCAGCAGCTTCGTTTCCGATGATGTACTTGATGCCCTTCGGCATCTTCTTCGATGGAATCGGCGCTGTATGATACTGCTGTTTGGCCACGTCTCCCGCCCTCTCCGTTTTTGAGTCGTGGCTAGATATCACCAAGTCCCGTCAGTGGGAAGGAAGAGTTGGTCGATCGTTCGCACAATCCTGAACGATGGCGGTATTGGCCGCTTTTGGACCGGGAAAAACGCGCCCGAGTTAGAGATTTCCCTCGAGCGCAGCTAGCAGTCTGGACGTCACTTCGTCTGGAGTGCCGACACCGTCCACTCGAGTGAGGATCCCTTTCGCGTCATAGAAGGGAATGATGGGTGCTGTTTCGGCGTGGTACTTGGTTAGCCGGGCGTTGCA
Source organism: uncultured Bradymonadales bacterium (assembly GCA_964503485.1). Classification (GTDB taxonomy): domain Bacteria; phylum Myxococcota_A; class Bradymonadia; order JAFGEP01; family JAFGEP01; genus CAZDBH01. The sequence continues at coordinate 28,305 of CAZDBH010000041.1, forward strand.
GGCTTCCTCGGTGTCGTCCTTTCTGTGCACCAGTCGATCCACAATATCGGCTGGGGGCGGACTGAACTCGAGGTGATAGATCGCACCGGTTTCTGGATCGTTCCGGCGGCCCGTGATTCGGTTCACAATCAATTCGTCTCGGACCTCGATCAACACCACCGAATCAAGTGCTAGGCCGGCGTCGGTCATGGCCGCATCGAGTGCCTCCGCCTGCGGTCGGGTCCGCGGGAAGCCATCGAGCATGAATCCGTTCTTGGCATCGTCTTGGGCGATTCGTTCCAATACCATTCCGATCACCACGGAGTCGGGTACGAGACTACCGAGCTTCATGAACTCGTCCGCCTTACGTCCGAGCTCCGTACCGGCCTTCACGGCCGCCCTGAGCATATCACCCGTTGAGATATGAGGTATCGCCAACGACTCCACCAAACGCGCCGCCTGAGTACCCTTTCCCGCCCCAGGGGGGCCTACAAGAATCATTCGCATCCTGTTAGCTCCTTCGTGCATAAGCGAACCGGCTGCGAAGGTTGCCTCCGACCTGTTGGAATTGCAAGAGGCTTTGAGGTCTCCATCGCGTTGCCCCTAGGCTAAACTTCAGTTCGGCAAACGCACGTAGCTGGACAGTGAGACTCGCTTTCACCATAATCGGGCCACGCTGAAACGGAGGACGAGATGACACGGATAGGACTGCTCACTGCAGCAAGCGCACTCATGGTAATCGCGACGCTGTCGTTTGCTGGATGTGGGGATGAGTCAGGACAAGACTGCGAACTCGGTACAGAATGTCCGGGCGGGGGCTGTCTCGACGGAGTTTGTGTGACGATTTGTGACGACCCGTGCGCGGAGCGGGACGATCTCACCTGCGTGATCAATGCTCAAGAGTCGCAGTCCTGCGTGTCGACTGATCTGCTCGACATCGACCGAAATTTCACTCCGGTTTCGGCTAGCCAAAGGACCAACAACAATACCGACGACGCCGACGTATCAGAGACCGACTCAACCGAAGATGCCGATTCGAGTTCCAGTGAGTCAGACGCTGATTCGTCGAGTTCGGAGGACTAAAGTCGAGATCGGTCCCAACCGATCATGTCGAGGGCAAAAAGAATATGACGCCAAATCGAGGTTACTGCGTTCGATGTGACGGTGTAGGGCGGGTGGGCGAGTCGTGCGACAACGCCCTGTGCAAGACCGAAGGCTTTGCTTTCATACCCTCGGCGCCATACCGGAAGGTCAAGGACCGACCCTCCGCCTTCCGTGATTCCTTCATCGGTCGAGAGTTCGACGATTACGTGCTGATCGACCAACTGGGGAAGGGCGGGTTTTCCCGAGTGTACTCGGCCCTCCAACGACCGGTGATGATGCCAACGGCTATCAAGGTGATGGGCCCCTCCGCCCGCAATCAGGTCCTAGACGAAGCGGAGCTTTTCGAAAAGCTCGAAACCGAGGCCTTCGCACTGGCTGCCGTTTCCCATCCCAATGTGGTTCGCCTGATTCAGTTCGTCGACTATGCAGAGCCGCCCTACTTGGTCATGGAACAGGTGATCAACGCCCGATCGCTGCACGAGCAGCTTCTCGAGCTGGTCAAATGGGATCAAGCGATGGACCGCGATGCTGCCCAGCACATCCTGAGCCAGATTCTCAACGGGATCGAAGCCGCCCACGAACAGGGGGTGCTTCACCTGGATATCGGACCTCGCAACATTCTCCTTCAAGAGGTTGTAGGCGAACACCGATTCGTGCGGATCGTCGATTTCGGTTTGGGTGAGTTGTTCGATCCGGAAGAAGTCGAAGTAGTCGACGACGAAGAAGAGGATCCGCGGGCTATGGGTACTCCCGAGTACATCGCTCCCGAGCGATTGTCGGGCGGAGAAATAGGAACCTGGACAGACATCTACAGCCTAGGTGTGCTCGCTTTCACCCTGTTGAATTGGAAGAGTCCGTTCTTCGGGCAAAGACGAAGTGAGCTTCTAAAGAACAAGCTCGACCCCAAATACAGGCCCGACTCGGTTCTCGAGCCTGACTCTCTGTCGGGTCATGCAACAAAGTTCTTTCGGAAAGCCATGGCGGTCGATCCCTCCGACCGCTACGTTGACGTGGCCGAGTTTCGCGTGGACTTGTTGAGGATCGCCTAGATCTGGCGCGATCGCTGAGTTCCCACCCCGACCGAGCGGCGGGAGCCCGCTAGGAGCCCGTCGCGTATAACGCCCCGGACTCCAGCCGTTAGCTTTTAGCG
>CAZDBH010000042.1:0-4795 GCA_964503485.1 uncultured Bradymonadales bacterium
GACGTCGATATCAATTACGATACTGTCGTCCTCGAATTCGCCTTCACCCGGTCTCCAAGATCGGGCGCTCTTCAACAGACGGATCGCTTCATCGGACCCGAGCGCGGACAGCGCGACTTCCATGTCTTCGATTTGCCCATCAAACTCGTGGCGGTTGCCCGACTGGCTGGACTCCTCGAGAAGCGATTTGAACAACTTGATAGATGACTCACCGCCTAGCGCCACGACGCTCTTCATCAAGGCACGCCGTTCATCGGTATCGAGTCGCGCCGAACGTCCGAATCGCAAACGATCGGCGAGTCGGTCGAGCAGGCCCGTATCTTTTGAGCGGCCGAGCCGCTCGAACGCCGCAATTCGCACAGATTTCTCGGCGTCTTCAAGCGCACTGAGTAGCGACTCCTTGAAATCCCCGGATACGTCGCCCGGGTACAGCTCGTAAGCGGATGCCCTGACGTTGGGTCGCGGGTCCATCAGAGCCGCCTTGAAGAGCGCTTTGGCCTCGGGTGAGGTCGACTCCTTTCCTTTGGCGAGAACGGCCGGTACCTCGCGCAAGTTCAATCGTCCCAATTCGACTGCGATCTGACCTGTCAGATCGGGTTCAGCTTCGGAGGGGGAGACGTTGTTGCGGAATTTCGCGAGTGCCCGCTGCAACTCGGCGGCGTCTATCGGTCTATCTTGCTTTTCTACAGCCAAACACCGCGAGACGAGGGCGTCCAAATCGCGATCGATCTCTGGCCGAAGGTTCGGCATGGGGATTGGAGGTTGATCGCGACGAATTCCCTCGAAGGGCAGGAACCCGGTCAGCATTTCGTAAATCGTAACCCCAACTGCGAAGATGTCAGACCGCCGATCGACCCCTTTGCCGGTCATCTGCTCAGGTGCCATGTAACTCGGTGTGCCCGCGACCTTGGTCGTCTTGTCGCTCTCCATGACGCGGGCGATTCCGAAGTCCATCAGTTTGATGGTGCCCTGTTCAGAGCGCATGATGTTCCCGGGTTTCACATCTCTGTGAACGATATCACGACTGTGGGCATAATCGAGTGCTGAGAGGAGTCCGTCGGTGATGGCCAACGCCTCTTGAATATCGAGTCCTTCGTCGTTGTTGTCGATTATTGTCCCCAGCGTGTCGCCATCAACCAGCTCCATGCAGATAAAGGGTCGAGCGTCGAGGACGCCGAAATCATGAATCGTAATGATATTGTTGTGGTTTAGCTTCGCAACCGCCTTGGCTTCCTGCTGGAACATGTCGGCAGCAGTGGGATTCATCGTGATTCCCTCGGGCAGGAACTTGAGCGCAACGTCCCGATCCAGCACCTTATCGTGGGCTCGATAGACGACGGCCATGCCTCCGGCGCCGAGCTTCTCACCCAAGAGATATCGATCAGTTTCCTGCCGTACTTCGGTCGTCTTGTTACTTCCCGCGTCCTGAATATGGACGACCTCAACCCGATGAACGGTGGTTGGGTTGGGATTGACCGGCATAGGTTTTTCAGAAACCTGATTCAGGACTTCGCTAACCACCTTCGAGACCAAACGCTCATCCAAGCTCGAGGGTGGGAGAGGGGGCAGGTCCGGAATGGACGGGTCCTCGACGAGTGCGCCTCCCACAGCGGAATAATCGCCGCTTTCGAGCATCTGGCCCTTGAACGGTCGTTCAGTGGGTTTCGGCGGCGCCTCTTCCACTTCGTCGTAGGAACCGGTGGGACTCTCTGGCGGCAAGCCGTCGCTTGACCGTTCAGCTTCCAGAATCTCGAATTCGTGTTCCTCTTCTGGCTCGACTCGGACAATGGGTACCGCGCTCTCGGGTGCTTCAGGCGGCAGGGTCTGCGCACGTAGTACTGCGTCGTGATAGGCATCGCCGTAGCTACCGCTCGGCAGTGGCTCGAAGTGTCCTGATCCGGTCGACGGCGTGTCCAAGGTACTGGTATGTCGCCGCTTAGTTTGACTAGGAGGTAAGGGAGGCAGATCACCGAGGTCGGGTGATGACAGATCCGTCTCGGACTCCAGGTTACTGAAACGGTCTGAGGTCAGGGTCACCTCGTCAGATTCTCCGGAGGCCTGCTCTGCAGCTTTGTAGAAGTGCATCGCACGGTTCAGGACGCCGGCTTTTTTGTAGGCATCGGCCGCCTTCTCCGCGGCTTGCACAAGCCGTTTCCGGGAATGCTCGTTCATCGTCCGACCACTTTTGGGAAAGCAGTCGACGTAGAATGACTCCCACATCTTCGCGATCTCGAGAGGCGACGCCTCAGGATCCTTATCCATCAACTCGGCGGCTTCCTTGAAGCGACCGACCCGTTTGTAGAGGCGGGTTGCGTCCCGGTTGTTTCCGGCTTCGTGATACAGCTCAGCAGCCATCTCGAGTTCACCCGCCTGTTCCGCATGGTGGGCGGCTTTGTCGGGTAGTCCGAGTCGGCGGGCTGCGTCGGCAGCTCGTTCGTGGACGCTGCCTCGCTCGAAGAGATTGTAGGCTTGCTGCAAGTTGCCATGACGCATCTGCAGCTGCCCGGCTTGCTTATAGTTACCCCGAGAGACTGCTGTGCGCACCTCTTCGACATAGCCGGGCTCCTTCTTCTGCCGCGCGATCACCTTGTAGATAATCACGACGACAAGGAGCGCCCCTGCGACGCCACCAATCAAGGCTGGGTTCAATGCGTCCAAATTCCGACCAACTGCAAGTGAAACTTCATGCCTCCACTCCATCCACACATCGAAGGCACGCCAGTATCAAAATACGCGATCAACGGCGGTTACGGCAACTAGGCCACGAAGTTGGCTGTGAAATGCAGCGCACAACCTCACACGGTCCTGTTCCGGGCTATCGGTATGTGTTGGGAGAGAGTTCGACTGAAGTCGAGCCGGAGGTCAGATCCGAACGGCTACAATGAGTAGGCCACCCTGATAGTTGGGGCCTGCGACAAAGAACACGCCGCCTCGTCCGATGGTGACGGTGCTGCCACCCCCGGGAATCGAGACGTTCAGCCGATAGGACGATCCGCTCATGCCCTGGAAGGTGACCTGAAGCGTTTGACCGTTTGGCAGTCTTACTGAGCGGCTTTGTCCCACCGAAAGCGAGAGTCGATTGTCGCTCAGTTGCGAGAAAGAAGAGTATTGCCCAAAACGGCTGCGCAACTGGCCGGCAATCGAGCTGAGCGAGCCGTCCATCTGGTTGCCGTTCGACGTGGCATGAATCGCCTGCGCACGGACAGTCACCGTTTGAGCGTCGGCGCTCGCTGAGTGCGCGGTTGTGAGTAGGAGTGCGACCAAGAAAGCCGAGGCCAGCCCCAAAGTTCGGGTCAACCGGCCTCTAGATGGGGTTGTCGAATAGGTCATCGTCCCCCCCTTCTTGGCCTTCTGCATCCGACTCAGGTCGGATGTAGATCACAGGCGCCATTCCATCGTCAGCGTTATCTACAGTTACTGCATAGCCCGGATCAGACCGGACTTCATTGATATGAACGACTCTGATTTCGAGTTCTTCTGTCTTGTTGGTGTCGTCAGGCCCGTCATTCCCAACAAGCGGCAGCAGGACGAGGACAACGACAGCAGCGGTCGCTGCACTGGCGAGCACTGCTCGATAGCCACCAATCGCAACGACCAATCGCTCGAGCAGACCGGGTGTGCTGGCGGAATCGCGATTCGATTCGCTCGCCAGGTTGTTCTTCTTGTCGAATTCGGGTCCAACCTCGGCATCGATTCGAGCCCAAAGTTGACTGAAGTCGGCTGCGTCCGCTTCGGCTTCGACCGAGGTTCGCAGCAAGTTCCCCATTTCGGCAATCGCTGCCAGTTCTTTGGCGGCGCTGGTAGACTGACCCAGCTCGATGGCTATTGCGGCTGACTCCGTTGGGGCCAGTTGACCGTCAGCGAATGCCTGCAATACGAGTGGATCAATGGTGGATTGTTCAGCCGTGCCGAGCTCGCCTTCGAGTTGAGCCCAGAGGTTTCCGAAATCAGCACTATCAGCTGCCGAGTCAACCTCAGCGCGCAGAAGACTACCGATCTGTACAAGGGCCTCAACCTGTGCCGAGAGGTCTGCGTTGACTTCGAGTTCCGCCTCGAATGCAGCACGCTCTTTCGCGTCGAGTTCGCCATCCACGTAGGGATGAATCATCTCATTCCAGTTTTGGTTACCTTGACTGTTCATGGCCTAGATTCCTCAAACACCGCGACCGACAGTACTTTGACGTCGAGTGATGCAGAATATTCACACAGTAGTAAAAAAATCACATAAAAGAAAAAACAAAATATCTCAGTCGTTTACAGGGCCCTAATGGGCCACCTTATATGAATCAACCTGTAGATCGTCGCCGACATAGTCTTGCAGCAGGGCTTGCAGGTTCTTGCGAGCATGGTGCAGGCGACTCATCACAGTACCCTTTGAGACTCCCATTACGTTGGCCATCTCCTCGTAGGAGAGGCCTTGCAGTTCTCTCAGAACAATCGCCTCCTTGTGAATCGGCGATAATTCATCGAGCGCACTGCGAATCTTCTCGAGCAACTCTTTCCGACCCTGCGCCTTTACAGGATCGACGTTGAGCACGCTCGGGCGTATCCGATCGTCGCCTTCGACATTGCCGTCGCGAAGAATCTGGTCGTCGTAATCGACCTTGATTCGTCGACCGGTCTTCCGAATGTGGTCAATGCAAACATTCACCACGATCCGATAGAGCCAAGTGTAGAAGGAGGAGCTGCCTTCGAACCGGCCAAGGTTGTTGTGGACCTTCAGGAATGACTCCTGAACCAGGTCCATCGCGTCTTCGCGATTGTTGACCATTCCGTAGGCGATCGAGAACACCTT
>CAZDBH010000042.1:4805-30359 GCA_964503485.1 uncultured Bradymonadales bacterium
GGTTGGTGTAGAGGTTGCGTTGGTAGGGCTCGACCAACTCCCGAAAGGCGCCTTTGTCGCCGTTTCGGACTCGCTTGACTAGATTGAGATCGCTCGTCTCCAAGCTTCTCTCCATCGAACAGTTAAACAGACGGCCACCCGGAGGAGATTATTCAACCCGGGTTTCAACTTGGCTCAAAATAGGTTGCGAAAGCCAGCTTTTGCAAGATCGGCGTGTCAAAGACGTCGATTTCAGCCTTCCACCGGAGCGCGGTTGATCACCGCCGCGGCGTAGCCCGCTCCGAATCCGTTGTCGATGTTGACGACTGTGACCCCTGACGCACATGAGTTCAACATCGCCATCAGTGCCGTGAGGCCCCCGAGACTGGCTCCGTAGCCAATGCTCGTGGGCACGCCGATCACGGGTTTCGACACCAGACCTCCGATGACACTCGGCAACGCACCCTCCATTCCAGCTACGACCACCACCACTTCAGCCTCGGAAATGATGTCAATGTTCGCCAATGTGCGATGTAGGCCACTTACACCCACGTCGAAGAGCCGTTCGACACGGTTTCCCATCAACTCTGCCGTGAGCGCTGCTTCTTCAGCTACCGGCTGGTCAGAGGTTCCGGCACTCAGTACAGCAATATAACCCCTGCCCCGGTCTTCCCGTTCCCGTGGCTCGTAGAATAGACATCTCGAAACCGGTGCGTATTGGAGTCCAGCAGCCGGCATCGCGGCGATCAGTTCCTTTGCCGTCGACGCCGCGAGTCGGGTCACGAGCAGCGTGTTCTGAGTCTTGAGGAGGGCGCCTACGATTGTCTCGAGTTGACTGAGCGACTTGCCTTCACCAAACACCACTTCGGGGAAGCCCCGCCGAACAGCCCGGTGATGATCCATCTTCGCGATGCCGAGATCTTCGAACGGAAGCCGCTTCAGCTTGTCGAACGCGGCCCCAACAGAGACGTCACCTCTTTGGAGATCCTCGAGCAGCGCTTTCATGTCCTGTTCATTCATTATCGCACTCTACCCGGCGCCTGTCTTAAGGCAACCCTGTGGTTAACCGAACCAGCTCGTTACCGACGCCACCCGAGTCGCGAGGGATGCCTCGAGGGCATCACCACGATCAATGGGTCGTGACTTGGCTTGCGAAACTGACCGGAGTGCTCACTAACGCTATTGCGCGGGATTGTAAATCGAAAGATAGCACCGCGGCCCACCTCGGATTCCACTGATACGGCGCCACCGTGGGCTTCCACGATTCGTTTGTCGAACGCGAGCCCCACCCCAGTTCTCTTTTCCCCGCCCGTGCTCCCGTTGCCCAGACCGCTCATAGTATCAAAATCGCAGCGGCTTATGGAGTGGAGGTGGGGAAGAGGCGCGCTCTCACAAACAAGAACCGCTTGGCGCCGTTGAACACACTGACCACCCCGTGGTAAACAAGGGCCCTGTCAAAATAGAAAACCAGTCGGACCTGGCCCAGGGCCGGTACAAAATCACACTCTCGGCTCACGCTGGGGACAAGGAGGAAAGAGATGAAATGGACTAGCATGGCTGTAGCAATCTTGATTGCACTTTCGATCGCCCTACTTCCCGCTTGTGGCGGTTCGATGAGCTCTACGACCACAACCACTGACACGACACCCGACCCGGTAACCGTTACCGTTGATATTCTCGGTAATCGATTTGATCCACAGGCGCTGACGGTTCCAGCTGGCAGCACGGTGGTTTTTCACAACACCACCTCGACCGACCACGGAATTGGATGTGACGGCGAGTTCAGTGCAAGCTTGAGCCCCGGAAACGACTATTCGTATACCTTCGATTCGACGGGCTCCTTCCGCGTTGATTCAACGACCCACTCGAGTGGAGTCGATCTCTACGTGGATATCACAGTCGAATAGCTGCACAGCTACAAGCAACTCGAGGCCCGGGTACGTCGTATCCGGGCCTTTGCTTTTCTTGGTTTACGGCTTCGGGCCGGATGACTCGAAGAGGTGCGCAGCGGCACTTGTCGCGGCAGCACGAACCTGTTTCAGGGCGACGCCATGGGTCGTGGCCGCGCGCTCGCAGTCGGCAGCCTCCACCGCGACGTTCCATACGGACCCATCTTCACCGCGCCCGAGCTTGATCGAGATCGGGCCGTACGGTGTCTCGACTTGAACGAACTCACGAGTCAGAACGCAGCGCGTCCTCCGAGCAATCCGGACACCCAGACTGGTTGTTTCACGAAGGACGAGCCGAATCAGATTCTCCCTGTCGGCAGCGTGACACAGCACCGATAGGCATACCGCCTGGCGCCCCTTCTTCATGGTGATCGGGGTGATCCAACAGTCGAGGGCGCCAGCTTCCCGAATCACAGACGCGGCGTAGGCCAGCTCCTCAGAGGTTTGATCGTCTATGTTGGCGCTCAGTTCCCAGACTTCCTCCTCACCGAGCGCCACATTTCTCTGGCCGAGTATGGCTCGCAGAAGGTTGGGTCGGTCATCGTGTTTTCGGGTTCCTGCGCCGTATCCAATCCGCTCGACCACCATCGTAGGGAAATGAGTGAATTGCCCGACGAGCCCAGCGATTATTCCGGCGCCAGTCGGCGTCACTAACTCGACCGTTAAACCGCTGTCGTAGCACGGAACCCCACCCAGGCACTCCAGGGTGGCGGGTGCCGGTACCGGAATTCGCCCGTGCTGGGATTTTGTGAAACCATGGCCCAGGGGGATAGGGCTTGCCGAAACGCTCGTGATGTCCAGTAGGTCGAGAGCGACCGCGCAACCTGCGATGTCGACGATGCTGTCGACGGCTCCCACTTCGTGAAATGCGACCACATCGACCGTGGTGTTGTGCACCTTCGCTTCCGCCCGAGCGATCGGATCGAAGATCGCCTTGGCCATCGACAGAGCCCGCTGAGATAGATTCGCCGCCTCGAGCGTCTTCAAGATGTCAGCGTAGTGTCTATGGGAATGATCATGGCTGTGGTGATGGTCGTGATCAGAATGCGATGGCTGCCCTTGCACGTGGTCCGCATCAATGACGCGCACGCTGGTGCCATGCATCGCATGTCCGGCATCTTCTCTAGAAAACTGAATCGACCATTCACCCAACTCGATCGAGCGCAGCGCCTCCTCGATTTTCCGGGGATCAGCGCCGAGCTCAACGAGCGCACCGAGCAGCATGTCGCCGGCGATCCCAGAGAAACAGTCAAGATGAAGGTGCTTACCCACGGACACTCCCAGGTTTGCGATTCTATCAGTCTAGCTGACTCGTCGGGCTGACGGTAGCGCGACCGCCCGGCAGTCGGGCTACACCAGCGCCAATCCGTTCGCCAGACTCCTCTCACCTGCCCTCAACTATCATCCCCTGCGGTGCGAACCAGCCCCATGACTTCGTCGAACACGTGGCCGTTCGTACAGAGGCCTTCTCCACCGTACATCGTAGTCACACCCTTCCAGTCGGTGAAGGTGCCACCCGCCTCGGTGAGGATCGGGATCAGTGGGGCGCTATCCCAGGGGTTCAGAATCGGGTCCAGCGCGACCTCCGCTCGTCCCGTTGCGACCAGGACGTAACCGTAACAGTCGCCCCAGGTGCGGAACATTTTGCAGCGTGAGATCATCGCCTCGAAGGCCGCTGCCTTGCCATACCGTTCGTAGCCCCGCGCACCGGTTGCAACGACTAGGCTGTCTTCTAGTGAATCGATCGCAGAAACCGAGGTCGACCGGCCGTTCCACCAACAACCCAGCCCGAGCGCCGCATAAACAATCTCATCCAGCGGGGGAATGTTGATCACACCGATAGTCGGCTTTCCATGGTGCAGAATGCCGATCATCACACCGTATAGCGGAGACCCACGCACAAACGAAGCGGTCCCGTCGATCGGATCCAATACCCACTTCCATTCGGCGTCGTTGTCCCCGCTGAGACCATCTTCTTCGCCCAGTACAGCATGGTCGGGGTAGGCGGAAAGAATGGCTTTGCGGAGAAAACGCTCAGACTCTTTGTCCGCGATGGTTACCGGGGACGAGTCCTCTTTGAGGTCGGGTTGAATGTCGGTGCGATAGTAGCGCAACGTAATCTTGCCGGCTTCCCACGCCAGTTTGTGGGCAAAACCCATCAGATTCTCGAGCTGTGTTTTCATTGGCGCAGTCCCGTCTTGATTCAGCTTGTTACCACCGCAAGCTTGCGCTAGAAGCACCCCGGTGGGGCGCTTACGTTAACGAGCGTCCACGGGAAAGACGATTGCTCGGTCGAAGTGCGGGGCTGCCGCACCAAGGGATTAGGATTGGATTCTTTGCGCGTACTCATTGCCGGATACGGTTACGTCGGTTCGGCGCTGGCCAAGCTGCTGATCGCCCGGGGCGACACAGTCTGGGGTCTGCGTCGGGGTGCGCCGCTCGATGACGCCTCAGGTGTTCGCTTCATTCAAGCTGATCTCGAAGACGCACGTTCCCTCACCGAACTCCCACAAGACCTCGACTGGGTGGTTTTCTGCGCGAGCGCCGGCGGAAGCAATGAAGAGGCATACAGGCGGCTCTATCTAGAGGGGTTGAGCGCTCTTTTGGCGTCCCTAAATGGTGGGCCCAGGGTTCTCTTCACGTCCAGTACGTCAGTTTACGCACAGCTCGACGGCAGCTGGGTAGACGAGTCTTCGCCCACCGAACCTCATAGCTTTGCCGGACGCATTATGCTGCAGGCCGAAGCCCGGGTTACCGGCCACGGTTTGGAATCGACCGTGATTCGCCTGGGCGGAATCTATGGGCCGGGCCGCACACGCCTTGTCCGTGTCGTCGACCAAAACGAGGTGAATCCGGCACAGCCGGACGGCTACACAAATCGAATACACCGCGATGACTGCGCGGGGGCCTTGGCCCATTTGACAACACTGGCTGAACCAAAGCAGCTGTATATCGGTGTGGACGACTCGCCCACCCTTCGCAGTGAGGTTCTGGCCTACATCGCAACCGAGCTCGGAAAGCCAACTCCCCCACTTGGCGTTGCCCCAGCCTCCGCACGAGGTCGAAGCAACAAGCGCTGCTCAAATAGGAGTTTGAAGCAAAGTGGTTACCAATTCCGTTATCCCAGCTATCAACATGGTTATTCGGAGCTCATTCAGGACTATCTTCAATCGGACTAGCCTCTTCGGGCTCGTGCTCATCTCGACGGTCTTCGTTCTGGGCTGCAGCGATGATGCTGTCACAGAACCCGATTCGGTAACAGAGGTCGAAAACGACGCGGGCCGAACAGACTCTGACAGCGAAGACGCAGAAGTAGGTGCAGACGCCGAAGACGGATCCGTCGATGCTCACCCCCCCGATACCGAAGACCTCACACAGTTTGACGAACACTCCGATGAACGCTCCGATCGCCAGTCATCGGACGGCCTACCCGACGAAGTTTCCCAGGAGGACAGCTCCGATCTTCATGACCCCGATCGGGCCGACGACTCCGCGACCCAAGTGGCCTCCTGCCCCAGTATTGACGACGTCCGGGCCGTCGAGATCAGAACTGAGGGGCGCTATCGGTTCATCGATCGACTCGCCCACAGTGGCCTCGAGGATAGAGGAGTCAGAATCTATCTGCCGGAAGCCTACAGTGAGGCCAATGGTCCCTATCCTGTCCTCTACATGCACGATGGACAGAATCTCTTCGACGCGTCGACCTCGGCGTTTGGTGAGTGGCAGGTCGACGAAGTACTCGACGATTTGACACGGCGCGAGCTCGTTCCTCCCACGATCGTGGTGGGCGTCGACAACACGTTTGCTCGTATAGACGACTACACACCGACTTTCGACGCACGCTACGGTGGAGGAAAAGCAGACCTGTATGTTGCGTTCCTTGCCGACACACTCAAACCGATCATCGACGCGAACTTCTTCACACGCTGCGATCGGTCAAACACCTTCGTGGCCGGATCCAGTCTGGGCGGTTTGGTCAGCTTCCACGCGTTCTTGGGACGACCCGATGTGTTCGGTGGCATCGGAGTAATCTCTCCATCGTTCTGGTGGGACGACGGTGAGATCTTGGATCGATTCGCACTCTACGACGGCGTTCTGCCCAGTCGGCTATGGTTTGATGCAGGCACACTGGAGGGCGTCTCGCCCGGGTCGGACGAAGTTCCTGGAATGGTCTTGCAGATCCGAGAGGCTCGAGACGAAGCGCTGGACCGCGGAATGCAGATTGGCAACGACCTGGGCTATCTAGAAGATCCGTGGGCAGCTCACAACGAGCCGAGTTGGGCTGCACGCCTCGATTCAATCCTGCTATTCTTGCTCGGGCATGACCGGCCGATTGACTTGTCACTCACTGACCTCGACGCCTTTGCATACGACACGACCTTAGTGATGGGAGCGGATTCCGCCCGCACGACCCTGGCAATAGAGTCTGAGTGGGGGGGCGCCGCACGACTGACCCTGCCAAACACGATGGTCGAGTTCGATTCCTCCAATTCGGGCGTGGCGGTCGTGGACGAGCGAGGTACGGTCACCGCAGCTTCCAGCGGCAGCGCCACAATCAGCGCCGAATTCGGTGGCTTGCAGGACGACGTGACTGTCGCGGTCGTCGACAGCGACACGGCGGCGGTCACCTTTTCGGTGAGGGTTCCCGGTTCGACGCCCGACTCAGGTTCCGTTTTCGTCGCAGGCAGCATTGCGGAGCTGGGTGACTGGCGACCGAACGGTCTCGAGCTGGAGTCGCTTGGCGACGACGTCTGGGAGCTGACCATCGCAATGAGAGTGGGTACTCTCTTTGAATTCAAAGTCACTAGGGGTACTTGGGATACCGTTGAGAAAGCTGGAGACGGGTCTGAAGTCGCCAACCGAAGGTGGCTCGTCGAAGGTGTGGAACTCATCGAAGTCGAAGTCGCAAACTGGGCCGATCAACTCTAGGAGCGGGGCGAGCAACATGCCGAAATACAGTGAGTGGGCGCAATACTGGTCGTTGGAGCCCGAAACAGTCTTCATGAATCATGGCTCTTTCGGGGCCTGCCCGACAGCAGTTCAACAGCGGCAACAGGAGCTGCGAGAACGCCTGGAGCGGGAGCCCGTTCGCTTTTTCGTACACGATTATCCCGAGTTGATGGACAAAGCCCGTTACGCGCTCAGCGAGTTCCTCAACGGCGACCCAGTTGGGCTGGCCTTCGTGGGCAACGCCACGACGGGCGTGAATACGGTTTTGCGATCACTCGACTTGGGTCCGGGTGACGAGCTTCTCGTCACCGATCACGAGTACAACGCCTGTCGCAACGCCCTCGATTTCGTAGCCAACAGAGCGGGTGCCAAAGTCGTCGTGGTCTCGATTCCGTTTCCACTCGAATCTGCCCAGCAGGCGACTGATGCTCTACTCGGCGGCGTGACTGACCGGACTCGATTGGCGTTAGTTGACCACATCACCAGTCCAACTGGCCTCGTTCTTCCCATTCAAGAGATTGTCACCGGTCTCAAAGCTCTCGGAGTGGACACGCTCGTCGACGGCGCCCACGCACCGGGCATGTTGCCGGTCGACCTGAAAAAACTCGGAGCCGCCTACTTCACGGGCAATTGTCACAAGTGGTTGTGCACTCCCAAGGGCTCTGCTCTCCTCTACGTCGACCCGGCTCGACTCGGGGGAATCCGCCCGCTCACGATCAGCCACGGGGCGAATGCACCGATCGAAGGCACAACTCGATTCCGGGTCGAATTCGACTGGGCTGGCACCATCGATCCGACCGCGTTGATGTGTATTCCAGACACGATCGAGTACGTCGAAGGGTTGCTCCCAGGCGGCTGGGAGAAGCTGCGGCAACGCAACCGAGCGTTGGCGCTCGAGGCTCGGGACTTGCTCTGCGACGCACTTCAGATCGAGCCCCCAGCTCCAGATAATATGATCGGTAGTCTCGCGGCTGTGCCGCTCCCAAGTGTGCCAGAAACAGAGAGTCCCCCTGCGTTTGGTTCGGACCCACTCCAGACTCAGCTCCGAGAGGAATTCAACATTCAGGTACCGATCATGCCCTGGCCCACGCTTCACGGCCGCGTGTTGCGCATCTCAGCGCAGCTTTACAACGATAGGTCGCAGTACGAGTACCTGGCGAAGGCGTTGACTCAGGCCACAGGCTGATGGGTCGATCGCGGTTTGTGGACTGCGCCTCCCGGGCCCACACATTCCATCGATTCAATCGTGATCGGTTGTTGAACGCACCTGTTTCAGATAGGTTCGTTTCGATTCCAAAGGGGTAACAGAGAAGCAGGAGGGTTTGTGGGTCGCAGGTCACGAATTCGCGAGTTGTTACGTCAACGAGTTGGCGGTTTCGTCTTCTCAGGTGCACTCAATGGTGTGAGCCACCTCGGTCGACTGCACCCGTTAGCGAATCCCAAGACATGACGTCGAGTTGATTCGCAACGTTCCGTATGCGCACGACGCGGGACGGGCCCAGTTGTTGGACATCTACAGACCGAAGGGTGCAGGACCGTCAAACAAGGCTGTCATGTACGTCCACGGCGGCGCCTTTCGCATGCTGTCGAAAGAGACACACTGGATGATGGCGCTCGCCTTCTGCAAAGGTGGCTACACCGTCTTCAACATCAACTACCGCTTGGCTCCACGGGATCGGTTTCCAGCAGCGATTGAGGACGCCTGCAAAGCGGCGGCATGGGTCCATGAAAACGCCCACAAGTACGGTGCAGACCCCGACCAGCTGGTCTTTGCCGGAGAGTCGGCGGGTGGCAACCTGGTAACGGCGCTCGCTATCGCCTGCTGCTACGAGAGGGAGGAGCCCTTCGCTAGGCAGTTGGTCGATCGGGGCGTCATGCCGAGGGCGGTCTTGCCCGCTTGCGGACTGCTGCAAGTGACCGACTCAGAGCGCTTCCTGAATCGCTACCCTCACATGCATACGATCATGGGTGATCGACTCATGGAAGCGTCTCAGGCCTATCTGCCGATTAAGGCTGTGTCGAGCATGGACCTCTGCGACCCTCTCGTCTTTTTGGAAAAGGGCGTACAGCCCAAACACCCGCTTCCGCCCTTCTTTGCTGTGGTGGGAACCAAAGACCCACTGATTGACGATACCCGACGATTGAGACGGGCGATCGAGGGCCTAGGCGGGCGTTGCGAGACCTCGATTTTCCCGGGTGAGGTCCACGCTTTTCACGCCATGGTCTGGCGTCGAGTCGCGAGAAACTGCTGGCGAGAGACCTTCGATTTTCTACGACCCATCGTAAAAAAGGCCGCAGCCTAGACAAAAAAAAGCCCCACAGCGCAAGCGCTGTGGGGCTCTTCTAAGGTCTAGTGTCTACTCAGCTCACTGCGTGGGGCCGTGTGAGCCGGGAAGCTCTGTTACGTAGAGCGACACGTTCGGGTATGAACCCTGCGAGAAGGTCCCAACGAAGACGTCATACTGACCGCTTGCTGGGGAAGCGAAGTCAATCGCCGGGTGCAGGCCAACCGAGTCATCAACACAGTGCCAGGTTCCGTCTGGAGCGTTGATAGCCAGAGTTGTGTCGGTGCCCGGTGTGTCAACGTAGAATCGCAGCGGGAACGTACCTGCTGTGTAGTTGACTCGGACGTCCGGAACTGTGGCGATCCAGCCAGCGTTGCAGCCAGCCGATACGGAGGAGGACTGAGCCTCGCCGCCAGCGGTGACGGAGTAGTTGAGAGGATCAGGGCTGAAACCGCTGTTCACCGAGTACTCACCGTAGGTGGGTGTTCCCATGATGTTGACGCCGCCAGTGCCTGTGGGGGGGACTTGAGCGGTTTGGCCGGGGCCGTTCGTCGCGGGAAGCTCGGTGACATAAAGAGTGACTGACGGATACTCGCCAGTTGAGAAAGTACCAACGAAAATGTCGTACTGACCGCTGGCTGGGGTTGCGAAGTCGACTGCCGGCTGAAGGCCTGAGAAGTCGTCATTGCAGGTCCAGTTACCATTCGGATCGTTAACGGCGATCGTCGTGTCGGTACCGGGTGTGTCCACATAAAAACGCAGCGGGAATGTACCTGCTGTGTAGTTGATGCGTACATCGGGAACGCCAGCGATGTTACCGGCGTTGCAGCTTGTGCCGCTAGCTGTTGTCAACGCAGAGGCGGACTGCTCGCCACCGGCGGTCAACGTCACCGGATATGGATCCGGCGAGAAGCCTGCGTTGAGTGGGTAGGTCCCGAAACCGGGCTCTCCCATTACGTTAACCTGTGCCATCGCTGTGCCTGAAAGACACAGAATGGCTGCGAGGACGGTGAGCTTAATTACTCGTGTCATGTTGACTCCTTACACTCTGGTGCATGACTCCGCGAGGCGCAACGACGCCCAACGGGTCGATTTTCCACATTCACGATACCGGGGAACATTAGTCCGAAGCGTTGTCGGACACCAGACCTTTGTCGATACACGTGTCTAAATTACGAAAATCGCAGAGAAAGACACATATATTCGATCAGTTTTCACCTTGCCACGAATCACTCCATTGGACGCCAAGTCGGGATTGGAATTCAAGGCCTGACCGAAAAAAGTTGGAAACAAGGCCTCAGCATGCTGTTTTTACGCCCTCTCAAGAGCGTTCACGAGTTGCGGAATCGAAACATCGTAGCGATAAGTCAGGCCGAAATGATCATCGGGATACTCCTCGTAACTGTGGGCGATCTCGAGCTCTTCGAGCCGTCCCACCAGCTGCCGAGCACCCAGGTGTAAGTTGAAGTTGTCGCGGCTGCCCACATCGATAAAGAGCAGACGTGCTCGACGCAATGCGTCGGCATACTGCTCAACCATGCGGAGCGGATCATGTTTGAGCCACTGCGCCCAGACTCGATCGTCGAGCGCTCCCGTATGGAGGTCGAAAGGGAGTGCAAAGCCGTATTCGGAGGATTCGTCGGGGGAGTAACAGGCGGCCATACACAGAATGTTCATCACCGGAAAGTCCTTGCCCGGTTTCTTTTGCTTACTGATGAACGACTCGACGAATGACATCGGATCCCCGAGTTTCTCCAAGCCCGAGATCACCTTTGGGAAATCGGGGAAGTAGCAGTACTCAAAGGCCATGTCTGCGGCATGAGCGGCGGCGACCGAAAATACATCGGGATGCTTCATCAAATGTACCAATGCACCGTAGCCGCCCGATGACTTGCCGATCAGCCCCCTGCCGTCCCTCGACGCGATTGTCGAAAACTGCCTGTCGACGTGGGCGACGACCTCGTTCACCAAGTAGTCCTCGTACCTTCCGACCGCAGACGAGTTGAGGAACTGGCTGCCGCCTAGACGAGAAAAGCAGTCGGGGGATACCACGATCACCGGTTCACATTCGCCCGACAGAATCAGTCGATCCAACCGTTGCGAGAGGGTTTCGCCCCAGGGTGAGTGGTTTTCGACCCCAAAGGCCGTGCCGCCGTACCCGGCTAACACATAAAGGACCGGATAGTGCCGGCCCGATTCACCGTATCCGGGTGGAAGGTAAACTGGGAAACTGCGCTCTGTGGCATCTCCCAGTGGATTGCCGACCAGTACAGTGGATTCAAAGGAGGTTACTTCGACTCGGCCACTCATGGACATTCCTCGATGTGCTAGACGCGACCAAGATGACGACCACACGCCATCCCGTCCAGCCCCTTTGCGCGTATCGGATACCGGCGAGGGCTATCGCTGAAGGACGGGTCCCCTCGAGGCCTTCCATCGCTTGACTCACCCGGTTTCGGGGCCAAAAAAAACAGAGCTGAACTGGGCCATTGAAGGACCTAATCAGGTGCTATACATTCCGCCCCATGCACAGCGGAATCCGAAAAGAATCAGGTTGTATCGAGGTCATCTGCGGCAGCATGTTCAGCGGAAAGAGTGAGGAACTCATACGCCGCCTCAGACGCGCTCTGATCGCAAGACAGCGGGTCCAGATCTTCAAACCTGCGCTCGATGATCGTTACGGCGAAGATGAAATCGTAAGCCATTCGGATTCACGTATCCCCGCAACCGTGGTCAGCAACACGGATGAGATCCTGCGCGGACTCGATGATCGAACGGAAGTCATCGGAATCGACGAGGTCCAGTTTTTCGACGAACAAGTCGTGGGTCTGTGCGACCGATTTGCCAATATGGGGCGCCGAGTCGTGGTCGCGGGGCTAGACCAGGATTACATGGGCAGGCCCGTCAGTCCGGTTCCCCAGCTAATGGCCATAGCGGAGTACGTCACAAAAACGCTGGCCGTTTGTACTCGATGCGGTGCTCCGGCAAACAGATCACAGCGCCTGATCGAAAGCGGCGATCGGATCGTCGTCGGTGCCAACGGTCTTTATGAGGCGCGATGTCGGCGTTGTTTCGAGCCCGACCTCAAACAGCTGTCCATCCCACTCGCCACTGCGAAAGCCTCCGACGCAGCGCCGGACTGAGCATTTCGTCCCAGTCTGCTAGCACCCCACTGCGGAGTGCTGTATGAAATGAACCTTCGCTATCGAGCGTTAATCATCGCGAGTTTAGAAGCAGGGACGAGCTAAGGTCGTTGTCAGAGCTGAGGACAATTCGAGAGGCACTCCGTAGGGTTTGGCGGGTTCAAGCCCTCAAGCGCTTAGCTGCCGTAGGCGCCGCAACGCTATGGGTCAGCCTGACTCTCTTGATCGTGTCGGCGATTGTCCTCGGTGTGCGATACGAGCGACCCCTTCACCTAGCGGTACTCATCACTTGGGTGATCGCAGTCGTCGGCCTTTGGGCGGGATACGGGATCTTCCCAACCCTACGCTGGCGCCGAGAAGAACAAGTAGCCCGGGTGCTGGAAGAACATGTCGGGGAGCTCCGAAACGATATCACCAGTGCCCTCGAGTTTGGTGAGGCGTTCGAGAAGCAGGGCGACACCGGTGCCGAACGCCTCGGTTCGCCAGCCCTGATGAAGGCGCACGTCAAACACGCCGCTGCTCGCCTCCCAGGTCGTCTAGACGGATACATTCGGCGGCTGCCAAACTACAAACTACACAGACTGCAGAAGACGGGACTGACCGTCTTGGTCGCGGGAATCCTCTTCTTCGCGGTTTGGCCACAGACTATGCGAACTGGCCTCAGCCGCCTTCTTATTGGTGCCCAGGAGCCAGATTCGGTCATTGTGATCGCACCTGATCGAGCCGACGAAATTTTAGTTGGTTCGATCCAGGTGACCTACCAGTACCCCGCCTATACGGGCCGCCAGTCGATCCAGCTTCAGAACCTCAGTGGTCGAATCGAAGTGCTCGCCGGAACGGAGGTGGCCCTCGAAGCGGTCGCCCTGGACGATACGACACGAGCCGTTTTAGTGATCCAGCCCAAAGAAGGGGGTGAAGACGCGGCCAGCGAACTCAACATGACTGTCGAGGGGCGCAAGCTGCGGGTCACGTTCACGCCAATGCAAACCGGCACCTATACCTTTGCCCTGATCGGTAGCGATGGCGAACGCAAGGTCGATCCAATCGACCGCGCACTCACCGTGGTCCCCGATCAACTGCCGCAGGTCGAGTTGATTACTCCGGACGGAATCGTTGGGGCCGCCCCCGGCGATGTTGTTCCGTTCCGATTTGCCGTGTCGGACGACTACGGAATCACTGAAATCGCCTTTGTTCATGCGTTTGCAGGCGATGAGGAACACGAACAGAAGGAATCGTTGGTCTCACTCGACGGCGAGCTGGTCTTTCAAGACGGCGCGGCCTTCGATTTGGGCAGCCTCGGTCTGCAGCCTAGGGACGAGATTGTGGTGTATGTGGAAGCCAGCGACAACGACACAATCGGTGGGCCAAAGGCTGGACGAAGCCGCCCGGTCCTGATCCGGATTACCTCGGAAGAAGATCGCCATCTCGAGATCGTCCAGCGCGAGGAGGCCCTATTCGAGGCGTTTCTCATCGTCTTGGGCGACTATCTGGAGAACCCCATTGCAGAGCTGCTCCTCACTTCCAATGGGATCCAATTCGTAGTCCCAGACCGTCCGCCCGAGGAAAATCAGAGTGTTTTTAACGCTGCCCGGACCATCAGTGCGAACGTCGGCACCAACCTGGAAGAGATGCGCTCCCTGCTCGAAGCCATGGAGGCCGACGAGCTCATGCTGCGCCTCGACTACGAGCGGCTTCAGGAAAGTTACGACGACCTCCACAACCTCTATCGAGACGAGCAGGCTGTTCTCGAGAGCTTGAGTCGGGCGGTCTCGCGAGCTCGGCTCAACCGTTTTCATATGGAGCGAATCGAAGAGCAGCGGTCCAAGCAGGTCGAGGCGACCGAGCAAGTCATTCTCTTGCTCGAAGAGATAGTCGACTCGCAGCAGATGGAGAGCCTGGTTAGAACACTCGAAGAACTCGATCAGATTCAGGAACGACTCCGGGAGCTCCTCGAGCAATACAGAGACACACAGGACCCGGAACTGCGGGCCGAAATCGAACGCGAACTGCAGCGTCTCGAAGCTCGAATGCGCGAGCTGCTCCAGCGTCTCGCCGAGCAGATGCAGAATCTGCCGAGTGAGCACTACAACGTCGAAGCACTACAAGAAGCCGGCATGATGGGTGACACCCAAGAGATGGCGGACGCCCTTCAGCAAATCCGCGACATGCTCGAGATGGGGGATATCGATGCGGCACTGGCGGCGCTCGACAATCTCGAAGCCCAGGTCCAGTCCATGCTCGACCAAATGTCGGAGAGTCAGGCCAGCGGCAGTGGTGTGAGCGAGTTAGACCAGCGCATTTCGGAGCTAATGGAGCAAGTCGCCGATCTCGAAGCACAGGAGTCTGATCTCGAAGAGCAAACCCGAGAGCTCCAAGAGCAGATTCGACAAGAGCGGGCCGAAGCCCTCCAGGACGACTTACAGAACTTTCTCGAGCAAGCGCGTGGCGAGATCGCCGAAATGCAAGAACAGCTAGAGGAGGCGAACAGCGAACGCTTGAGGCAGCACATTCAATCCCAGATGGATCAGGCAACGGAGGCCCTTCAAGAACTGAACGAAAGCCTCGAGCAGGAGGATATCGCCACCGCACTCGAAGATGCGCGGGCCTTCAGACAACGAATGCAAGAGACCCAGCAGCGTCTGAGCCGAGCAAACGTCCAGAGAATGCCTGGCCAACAACGCGAGGCACACGAACAAGCCGCCGAAGCCAGTCGGCAAATCAGCCCCCGGGCCGCTCAACTGGAGTCTGAGTTGGAGCAACTGATCGAACGCTCGCGACCTGTTCCCGGCCCCGGCGACCAAGGCCGACTCGACGAGTTGGCACAAATGCAGGGAGAAACGCGCGAACGACTGAATCAGCTTCAGCAACGCGTGGCCGAAATGGGGCAGGAGATGCCGATAATCCAGGACGAATTGGGGCCCTCACTGCAGGAGGTTGGCCGACAGATGGGCGAAGGCGAAAGTGGCCTGCGTCAGGGCCAGATGCCCCGCGCGATGGAGGGTGAGAGGCAGGCCCTTCAAGGCCTCCAAGGACTGCGCGAGCAGATGCACCAGATGGTCGCTCGCGAGCGTATGGGGCAACGAAATCAGGGACAACAACTCTCTCGCGAGGACGTTGAGATCCCACGCGAAGCCGAGGAAACCCCAGAGGAGTTCCGCAGAGACATCTTGGATGCCATGCGCGACGACAGCCTGCAGTCCTATCGAGAGGCGATCCGAGACTACTACGAGGCGCTGGTCGAATGAGGAAGTACCGAAGAACACACACGATTCCGCGTCGCGCTTCTGCAGGGCTGTTTGTCGCACTCTACACGCTGCTCGCCGCGACGACCGCTTCGGCCGATCCCGACCTGACTGTTGGACAGGTCGACCATCTTATCGAGGAAATGCTCTTCGACCAGGTTGAGGCAGCCATCGCTGAGTACCGTGAGTGGGACAGCTTGGCCATAGAGACCCTCTATCTCGAGAGTCGCCAACTCTTCTTTGCCGGGGACTACGAACAAGCGCTCGTCTATGCAGATCAGGCTCTTCTCCTATCTGACGCGCCACCGCACTACGTCATCGGTCACAGGGCCCTGGTCGCTGCCACAGCTGAGGAGGTTGCGGGGTACGAGGAGTATACGACGAGCGGCGGTCATTTTGTGATTCGCTATCAGCCCGGCCGAGACGAAGTACTGATGCCCTATGCGGACGAGACCTTGGAAGCGGCATACGCCAACATCGGCGCCGATTTTGGCTACTATCCTCCTGAACCAGTCCGGGTGGAGTTCTACCCAACGACCACGTCACTAGCCAATGTGTCGAGCCTCTCGGTGGAGGCAATCGAGACCTCGGGCACGATCGCCCTATGCAAATACAACCGTCTGATGGTGACGTCGCCCCGATCACTGGTTCGCGGCTACGGTTGGCGCGATACCGTGAGCCATGAGTACGTGCACCTCGTTATCCAGCGTCTTACGGGGACGAGAGTTCCGATTTGGCTCCATGAGGGGTTGGCCAAGTTCGAAGAGAGCCGATGGCGCGGTGAACGGCGCGACCTGCCTCCCTCGAATCAGGACCTGCTGGCCCGTCGCCTTGACGACGACAACTTGATCACCTTCGAACAGATGCACCCTTCGATGGCCTTGTTGCCGAGTCAGGAGGATACGGGTACGGCCTTCGCCGAGGTCTATACGGTTATCGAATTCTTGGTTCAATCTCAGGGCCCCGATGCCTTGCAACGCCTGGTTTGGGAGATCCACGAGGGAGCCGAAGTCCAAGCCGCAGTCGAGACGATTACGGGGAACAGCTTCGCCGTCTTCTTGGATGAGTGGGACACCCATCTCAGAGAACGGGAGTATCGCCGGCTTCCCGGTGACTTCGTCGACGACATGCAGTTCATGCCTGACTCGGCCAGTGATGCCGCGCCGGACGAGTTGGCAGGCATCGCCGAGGAGGAAGCGCGCGATTACATGCACCTCGGCCAACTACTCAGAGCGCGTGATCGCGTTCAGGCGGCCATCATCGAATACCGCAAAGCAGAGAGCTTGGTCGGCTCAGACAATCCCGTCCTACAGAATTGGCTGGCCCAAGCCTTGCTCGACTTGGACAGGCCGCTCGAGGCGATTGGCGCCCTGGGTGAGGCCGCAGAGTACTACCCTACGTTCTACATGACGTTTCTTCACCTTGCTCAAGCTCACATGAGGCTGGGGCAGGCAGACCAAGCGCTTCCCCATCTCATCGAGGCGGCGGGAATCAACCCATTTGACCCCGCCGTCCACGAAGAACTAATAAGAGCCTATACCGCCCTCGAGCGAACCCAAGAAGCCGCGGCAGCCAACGATGCGTGGCAAGTCGTGTTGGGACAACGATAGATAGGAAACCGATGACTCAAGCCACCGCCGAAAAGACAGAGAACGTGACACGGGCCGACGATCGCGAAGCAGTCCAAGAGATTGCCGCGGCAAAGAAGGCGATACTGGCGGAAATCGAAAAACGGATTTTCGGCCAACAGGAAGTAATCGAACACCTTCTCATCGCGCTCTTCAGCCGCGGACATTGCCTAATGATGGGCGTCCCCGGCCTAGCAAAAACGCTCCTGATCTCTACCCTCGCTGAGGTCCTCGAGCTCGAGTTCAACCGAATTCAGTTCACGCCAGACCTGATGCCGGCCGACATTACGGGCACCGACATCCTCGAAGAGGATCACACGACTGGGAAGCGGTTCTTCAAGTTCATCAAAGGGCCGGTCTTCTGCAACTTGTTGCTGGCAGACGAGATCAATCGTACTCCGCCCAAGACCCAAGCGGCGCTGCTTCAATCGATGCAGGAATATCAAGTCACGGCCGGTGGAACCACCTATCCGCTGGCTCTGCCATTCCAGGTTTTCGCAACTCAGAATCCGATTGAGCAGGAGGGGACCTACCCCCTTCCTGAGGCACAGCTCGACCGGTTTATGTTCCACGTCGAGGTGGACTACCCGACCGAGGATGTCGAGATCGAGATCGTTCGCCGCACAACGGGTGGCGAACGACAAGAGATCACGCCAGTAATGGGTTCCGCCGAGATCCTGGACCTTCAGTCGCTGGTTTTGCGCGTGCCGGTCGCGGATCACGTGATTCGCTATGCCGTGGGCCTGGTTCGAGCTTCGCGGCCCGACTCGCCGTCGGCTCCAGAGTTCATTCGCCAGTATCTGGCCTGGGGCGCCGGGCCAAGAGCGAGCCAGAACCTGATCCTCGCAGCGAAGGCTCGAGCGATTTTGGATGGGCGGTTCGCAGCAGACATCGAAGACGTTCGAACCTTGGCGCGGCCCATTCTTCGACACCGCCTTTTGACCAACTTTCAGGCTGAGGCCGAGAAAATCACCTCGGACAACGCAATTCAAGAGCTCTTGCAGAGCGTTCGACCTTAATGAGTGAGTCCCAGCCCGCAGAACAGTCCCAACTCGTCGACCCGCTGCTGCTCCAGTCGCTGGGAAACATGCGGTTGCGAGCACGTTCGGTCGTCGAAGGCGCCGTGTCAGGACTACACCGGAGCGCGCTGAAAGGGGCGAGTGTCGAGTTCACGGAGTACAAGGAATACAGCCCGGGAGATGAGATCCGTCACATCGATTGGCGGACCTTTGCGCGGACCGACAAGTACTTCGTGAAGCAGTTCGAGGACGAGACCAACCTGCGTGCCTACGTCATGCTCGACACCTCGGGTTCGATGGACTACGGCTTCGAGGAGACGCTCCCGAAGTACACCTACGCGACCTACCTGGCTGCTGCATTGGCCTACCTTTTCGTTCGACAGGGGGACGCCGTAGGACTACTCACGTTTTCTGACAAGCCAGGTGTCTTCTTACCAGCCAGCTCGAAGAATAGTCATCTCGACGACCTCTTCGGCATTCTGGAAGGTACCGCCACAGTCGGCACGGGGACCGACATGGCCTCCGCCCTCAGTACGATGGCCGAACGGGCGCCTCGCCGATCACTTGTCTTTCTCCTCACCGATATGCTGGACACATCGGCCGCGGCGATGAACGCCGCAAAGGTGCTGAGGCAGCGGAGGAACGAGGTCGTCCTCTTTCACCTTGTCGATCCGTCCGAGCTATCGCTCCCATTCGAGGGATTGACCCTCTTCGAGGGAATGGAAGGCGAAGGGGAGTTGCTCGTCGATCCGGATGACATCCGCGCCAAATACACGGAGGAGCTCGAATCTCACTTCAAACGAGTTGAGAAGGACTGTCGTACTGGCGACATCGAATACTGGCGTTTGGTTACCACCAGGCCACTGGAACGCGTCTTGCTGGACTTCCTCTTTGCCCGAGGGGGTCGACGAAAATGAGTTTTCTCGCGCCCTTTCTACTGATCGGACTGGCTGCAGCCGCCCTGCCGATCGTGATCCATCTGATCAACAGAAAGCGCGCTGTGCGACAGCCGTTTCCGGCTATCGAGTTCCTCCTCAGGTCGGAGAAGCGTGTTGCAAAACGACTGAAAGTGAAGCAGCTCCTGCTGCTGTTGATGAGGATCCTGTTGTTGATTCTCATCCCACTCGCGATGGCGCAGCCCTACCTGTTGAGTGATGATGGGCGAACCGCCAGTGAGCGCCTTCCAACCGCGGTCGTGTTGATTCTCGATGACTCCTACAGTATGGGGCACACCACGGGCACCGTATCGGCCTTCGACCTGGCGAAGGAGGAGCTACTCGAGGTCCTCGACGAGTTGCGTCCGTGGGATCAAGTGGCCCTCGTGTTGGCTCACGAAAGGCCCACCGCGCCGATCGAGGATCTCACCGAGGACGTTACAGAAGTTCGAGACCTACTCGAGGAGATGACCGGACCATCGTTCTATGGTTCGGACCTCCCAGCCGCCCTCTCACTGGCAGCGGAAATACAAGCGACTGGGCAACTACCCGCCCGTCGCACAATCGTCTTCACCGACAATACAGAGAGAGCTTGGGCCGAAAGCGACATCTCGGCGGCTGAGGTCCCGGCCCTCGGCAACCTCGAGATTCGCGAGACACGAAGCGGTGAGGATCTGGCAAACGTGGCGATCTCGGACGCCGGATTCGCCGAATCGACCGCAGGTGGCGAGGACGACTACGATATCTGGGCTGAAGTTCAGAACTTCTCAGGACGAAACATCGCGACTCGTATCGACCTCCAGTTGGATGGCCAACCGGTGGGCTCGTCGATTGTCGAACTCGAGCCCGGCCAAGTGTCAACTCAGACATTTCAGGTCGAACTGGCGGCCGGCGGACTCCATCGCGCTGAGATCGTTCTTTCGGTGGATGGAGCCGATGTCCCAGAAGACAATACCTGGTTTGTTACCCTCAATCTCGATCGCCAAGTTCGGGCGCTCCTGGTCAACGGTGATCCGCGCAACGTCTCCTATCGAGACGAGCTGTTCTACCTGGAGCGCTCATTGGGCGCCGGCGGCAGCGAACGTTCGGGTATCGTGGCGCACATCGTCGGTGTCGACGGGCTGTCGGCTGATTTCGACGAATTCGACGTTGTCGTGCTCTCAAATGTAGGCCAAATCCCAGAATCTACGGTCGCAGCCTTGATCGAGTACGTAGAAGCCGGCGGTGGACTCCTGCTCACCGTGGGCGACCAAGTGGATCCCGATCGGTACAATGCCCAGTTCGGCGAGCTGCTACCGAAGAGACTGAGGGCCGTCAGGGAGCTGTGTTCGGCACGAGATCCGGATGCGAATCTACTGGCTACGCGCCTTGCCCGGCTTGAAACCTCCCATCCGGTGTTCAGAGTATTCGATCTACCCGGCGGCGAGAGCATCCAGTCGGTCAGTGTATATTCCTACATGTTGCTCGAGCCTTCGCCGCTCGGGAGCAGCCGAACGTTGCTCTCCTATGGCGACGGTGGTCCCGCGTTGGTTGAGCGCCAAGTCGGAGCGGGAAGAGTCGCGCTACTCACGACGACGATCGACCGCGATTGGACCGACCTGCCCATCAGAACGGCGTTTTTACCTTTCAGCCGCAGACTGGTGAGATACCTCGCACGTAGAGGCACTTCGGGCCGCGATGGCCCAGCCCTCGTCGGCGAGCACTACACCCTCGATGTGGAAAGCCAGAATCCAGATCGAGTCACCATTATCGATCCCGCCGGCGAACGATTCGTATTAAACCCGGCTGAGTCCGGATCGGGCAACGTGTCACTCGTGCTAGAGCGACCCGGCCACTACTCGGTCTCACTCGATATCGCTGGGTCCGACTACGAGTTCGACGAACTCATGTTCTCGGCCAATCTTGGATCCTCGGAATCGGAACTACTTCCCGCATCTGAGGAGACGTCGGCCGACTATATCGCCAGCGCGATGGGTGAAGCCGAGACCGGAGAGGGACCTGTCGATATTCCGGAGCGGCGAGTCTCCCTCTGGCCCATTTTGCTCTTTGTAGCAGTGCTTCTTTTGTACGCCGAATCACTGCTCGCCGTTCGTCGTCGAATGTGGGAGCGAATACGGGAGCGCCTCTCTCCAGCCAGCGAGCCGTCATAGTGCCGTCATCGAGAGACAGACGGGACTACGAGAACAACAAAGTGGCATATGTGGCCCTGTGTTGCGGGGCCGCTTCGTTGGTGCCTCTGGTGATTCTAGCCACTTTCGTCCCCGCCATTTTGTTTGGCATTGGTGGCCTGGTCACGGCTGCTCGCAAGCCCGGCCACCCCGGACGCGGTGCTGCCACAATCGGGATCGCCTTGGCGTTGATCGCCCTGTTGATGCAAGCAGCCATTGCCAGCTTTGCCGGCTTGCTTGGATTTCTCTAGTACTCACCTAACCAAATCAACCGTCGCTTTTCGATGTTTTCGGCTCCAAAAGCGGCGCATGTAGTGGTTTTACCTATTCGGGTCTTGTTATCCTTAATAAAAGACAATGAAAGCTGTTGTTTAACCCGTTGACCTGGAGTAGCTTGCCGCCGAATAGGCCTTCCACTTTGACCGGCATAGGAGCTGCATTGTGATTGTCGGAGTCCCAAAAGAAACAACCTCAGGCGAGAGTCGCGTTGCCCTTGTGCCAGCGACGATCGCCAGCCTGAAGAAGAAAGGCTTCCAAGTTGTCGTGCAGAAAGGCGCAGGGGAGGCCGCTGGCTTCGCCGACGCCGAGTACGCTGACCATGACGCCGAGCTGGTAGCAGACTCGGCGGCGGTCTACGCAAAGGCGGATATCGTCCTGAAGGTCAACGTCGGTGGTGTCGCAAATGGCGTTCCCTCCGACGCGGATCAAGCCAAGACCAAGCACGCCATCATCGGGTTTTGCGACCCATTGAGTGCACACGACGACACCAAGGCCTTGGCCGCCACAGGCGCCACGACGTTCAGCATGGAGTTGATTCCCAGAATCACTCGTGCCCAAAGCATGGACGCGCTCTCTTCAATGGCGACCGTCGCAGGCTATAAAGCAGTTTTGATGGCTGCCAACCAGTTGCCGCGGATGTTTCCGATGTTGATGACGGCAGCAGGCACCGTGGCACCCGCTCACGTTTTCGTGATTGGCGCCGGTGTTGCTGGTCTTCAGGCAATCGCGACGGCCCGTCGCCTGGGAGCTGTGGTCAGCGCCTTCGATGTGCGCCCCGCAGTCAAAGAGCAGGTCGAGAGTCTCGGTGCATCATTCGTCGAGCTCGATCTCGGAACGAAGGACGCCGAAGACGCCGGCGGCTATGCCAAGCAGCTCACCGAGGAGCAGCTTGTAAAACAGCGGGAAGAGTTGGCGAAAATTGCCGCCGAGCAGGATGTCATCGTCACGACCGCCGCAATTCCGGGCCGACCTTCGCCGCTGCTCATCACAGCAGCAGCAGTGAAAGGGATGCGCCCTGGTTCGGTGATTGTCGACCTCGCGGCAGAGCGAGGCGGTAACTGCGAACTCACTGACGGAGCCGAGACGACGGCGCATGGCGTCAAGATTTTTGGTCCTACTAATCTGCCGGGCGAGATTCCGTATCACGCAAGTCAGATGTACTCGAAGAACATCGTAACGCTCCTGTTCCACCTCGCTAAAGACGGTGAGTTGGCCGTTGACCTCGAAGACGAGATCACGCAGGGCACGTGCGTTTGCCACGGAGGCGAGGTTGTCCATCCGCGCGTGAGATCGCTGATGGGCCTAGAGGAGCTCGCGCCCGCCAAGGCGGAGCCCGAAGCGTCTGAAGAAGCCTCGACGGATGAAGAAAATCCGAGCGAGAAAAAGGAGTAGATGATGAACAAATCGACCGCTCTGGCAAACACCAGTCGGCGTCGGTGGAAGCTTTGGAGTCTCGTTCTGGTAATTGGGATGTCCATGCTTTCAGCCAGCGCACTCTATGCGGATGTAACACCCACTCCGGAGGAGCTCGAGGTCAGCGAAACCGCCGATGAGACCGAAGCTGCGGCAGACGTCGAATCGGAAGCGAAGAGCTCAGGCGCAGCCTCCAAGTTCATCATGCTTCTGTCGATTTTCGTGCTCGCAATCTTCATCGGTTTCGAGATTATCACCAAGGTTCCTGGAACGCTGCATACGCCCCTGATGTCGGGTGCGAACGCAATCTCGGGAATTACACTTGTTGGAGCGCTTCTCTCCGCTGGAGTCGGAAGCACCACCACCACACAAATACTCGGTATGGCCGCCATTATCTTCGCGATGGTCAACGTCGTCGGCGGATTCATGGTGACTCACCGCATGCTGGAGATGTTCCAGCCGAAGAAGAGGAGCTAAGACATGTATCACCTGTCAGACAGTATCCTCGCACTCGGATTGGTCCAGATGGAGTGGTATCACAACCTCTCTTATCTCCTCGCGGCAATCCTTTTTATCTTTGGTATCAAAGGCCTCACCCATCCGCGCACAGCGGTGCGAGGTAATCTCTTGGGCGCCTGCGGAATGGCCCTGGCGGCGGTTACGACCGTTGTCCTCAGTGGAATAGACTGGGGCTACATCATCGCCGGTATCCTTATTGGTGGTATGATCGGCGCGGTTCTCGCCAAGCGTGTCCAGATGACCGAGATGCCCGAGTTGGTGGCGCTCTTCAATGGCTCGGGTGGTCTTGCCTCGATTCTCGTCGCAGGTGCCGAGATGCACAGCGAGTTGCCGAACCCGGAGGTTCAGTGGGCCGTCGCGGTCGCTGGCGCAGGTCTGATCGGTGCGGTGACGTTCCTCGGAAGTATCATTGCGTACGCCAAGTTGGCCGGCAAATGGATACCCGGCAACGCCGTCATCTACCCAATGCAACAGACTATCAACGCCGGAATGCTCATCGCGTGTATCGCGCTTGGCGCCTATATCGTGGCCAATCCGGACGCGATTTGGGCCTACTGGGCGGTTGTGGCCGTCGGCTCTGTCCTGGGCGTCACGACTGTCATTCGAATCGGCGGCGGCGACATGCCAGTCGTCATCAGTTTGCTGAACTCATATTCCGGTCTGGCCGCAGCTGCCACCGGTTTCGTTATCAGTAACAACGTCTTGATCGTCTCTGGTTCACTGGTTGGCGCTTCAGGTCTCATCCTGACGCAAATCATGTGCGTCGCTATGAACAGGTCGCTCGGTAACGTCCTCTTCGGCGTGCTCGGCCCGCAGGGCAGTGGCAGCAAAGAAGAAGCCGATGCCATGTACGAAGGGAAGATCAAGTCCACCGACGGTGACGAGGTCGCTATCCTTCTCGACGTAGCACAGAAAGTCGTCTTCGTTCCGGGTTACGGGATGGCAGTGGCTCAAGCGCAGCACGCGGTCAGGGACCTCGCGAACCTCCTCGAGGAACGCGGTGTCGAGGTGACCTACGGAATTCACCCGGTCGCAGGGCGTATGCCTGGCCATATGAATGTTCTGCTCGCCGAGGCTGACGTCGCCTACGATAAGCTCATGGAGATGGACGACGTCAATCCTACGTTGCCGACCACTGACGTCGCGATCGTGATCGGCGCCAACGACGTTGTTAATCCGGTCGCGCGAACCGACCCGACTAGTCCCATCGCAGGCATGCCGATTATCGATGTCGACAAGGCGAGGACCGTGGTCATGATCAAGCGCAGCTTGAGCCCGGGTTTCGCCAAAATCCCCAACCCGCTCTTTGCCGCGGACAACACATTGATGTTCTTCTCAGACGGTGAAAAGGCCGTCCGGGACATCATTACCGGGTGCAAAGACCTCTAAACGAGCCAGCCGTGTGCCCCTCCTAGACAAACTGAATGTGACGTCTGAAGTCGAACGGCTTCAGGCGATAATTCTCGAACCGCCCGGGGCGGCTCACCTGAACCTACTGCCGGAGCACGTTGAGCCACACTTGGCTGTGAAGGAGCTACTCCAGCGTCGTCTCAGGCTCGGCCCAGAAGACCTGAGTCAGGTCCAACTGGCCGAGGTGGGCGGCACTCAGATTACGATTGAGCGGGGGACTGAGCTGGAGTTGCGGTATACAACCGCCGACGGCTCGACCGGTTCCTTCCCGTTAGGGCGTGGCCTATCGAATCTGTTTTTGGAAAACCCGCAGTACCTGCTCTTCGACGACATCGTCGATCACGCGGGCATTCGCAGTGAATACGCTCGATTCGACCAGGTGGTGAGGACAATCGCTCCGCACACCCTCTATCTTTCGGATTTGGTGCTCGAGGCCCTCCATCAACTGCATCTCGATCGGGATGCTGCTGATGGTTTTTTCGACCGACTGGAGCGCCTCAGCCCCGAGCCCGAACGACAGAATGCGCGCTATGCCAGGGTGTACTTCGAGGAGCACGGCTCTCGGCTCTTTCTCGACCTGCTGATGACCGGTCGCGATCACATAGGCCGATAAGTCATACCACCCCAACCCAACC
>CAZDBH010000043.1:0-29578 GCA_964503485.1 uncultured Bradymonadales bacterium
GTGGCTCCCACCATCAGGATTTCCCGTTTTGTGACGTCGGGATGCTCGGTCTGGCACCGTGACAGCGCATAGGTGAAGATCTGGCCGTCGGGTTTTCCGAATCGAATGAACGTCTTCCCGATGATACCCTCGAGCATGTTCGCCAGACTCCCGACAGCGACCGCAACGTGCGTGCCTTTCACCGGATAGGCGAGGTCCGTGTTTGCGACCACAACGGGTATGTTGAGCCGCCGAAGCAAGTTCACGGTGGCATTCAGGTCATTGAACCAGTCGAACCCCTCGTCGTCTGCCAAGACGAGCGCCTTGATATCGTAGTCATCATCGGCAACGTCAGATACCGCGACGGCTTCGAGCCCCGCCGACGAGATGTAGTAGGTCGAGCCCGGTTTCCCGAGGTAGGCGACTCGACCCGAGCGAACTTTGTCGCGCAGAAACTGCCGAGCTATGCGACCCGAGGAAATGTTCTTTCTGGCAGTGATGAGCGGTCCATGCTCCGGGTGCACGTAGAAGGTCTCCATCTCGGCGGGCGAGCGTGACGCGTCATTGGTGACCGCATAGCAGTCGATACCGTCTTGTTTCAGGCGCGCGAGCACATCGAGAACACCGTCGATTATTCCCGACGATGCCTTGAGAACGCCGTAGGCGTCAAAGAGAATGACCCGGTAGTTACGAGCAACTTCGTAAAATGATTCGAGAATTTGCACTGGCACCTCCGACTACTGGCGCATGGGCGCAGATTGCGTATGTGCAGAGGTAATCGGTTGAGCGCTCCGGAGCAAGTGCTCTGGCCCGGAAAACGGACGGATGAGACTGGGGGAAGCCCAGCCTATTCGGCGGCAGGCTCGTCGAGGTAGACCACACAGGCACCGCGGAAGAGCTGGGTAGACGAAACGGTCCCGTCGTAGGACGAACTGACTTCCTGCTCGGAACCTGTGATAATTAGGCCGTCGCAGCCTTCTGCCGCGGCTGCGGTTCGCATGGCCTGAACCATCTCAGTGAAGCTGCTGAACCACCCTTCCCTGGCCTCCATAATCCCAACTTCCGTGTAACTCTGACTGGGAACCCCGGTCGTGTAGACGTCAACCGACTCGGCGCTTCGCGCGTAGAGCTGGTGTGGGGATGCATTGGTTGGGACGTAGGTGACCTGCGTACCGCAGGCCAAAAGGCTCAGGCAAACAATTAGACCCGTAATGAAACGTAACATCTGAGTTCTCCAACGTGTGAAATGGACGGCCTACGGGCGGAAGGTACGACGCCAATAACATCGTGGCAAGTGCAACACGATCATACTAACGAGCGACGCAAGTCGGCGCATCATAGGCGACCTTAGGTTTGCTCGAGACCGCAGGCGTGGGTCGGCGTCGTGGCGCTCTGTCGTTGGATTAGCGGCGGCCCTGCTGGGCTGCGGCCCCTCATTGTATTAATCTCCTCCTATGGACAGTTTCTTGAGCCAGAGGTTCCAGGACGGTGACAGGGAAGCCATGGTTAGGGTCAACGACCGTGGTGTTCTCTTCTACGGCTTCGAGCGGGAGGGCCCGTTTCTTCGCTTCACACAGACCTACGAAGAGTACTTGGAACTCCCGGGCGCTGGCGTGCCCCCCAAGCTTCACAAACGCATCGTCAAAGCCATCAAGAAAGGCCGGAAGCGGCGACGGACCGAAGAGCCCCTGGCGCCTCCAGTCCAACGATGGTGGCGAGAGGATGTCGAGGATCACCTCAAAAACGGCTGGTCCGTAGACAACCCCGACGTCGAAGGAAAGACAGCTCTCCAGTGGGCGATCCGGCGCAAGGAGCTGGACCTCGTGCCTCGGTTGATTGCTGCCGGTGCTGACGTCAACTTAGTGACCGACGAGTTCACCGAGACGCCTCTTCACTTTGCCTGTCGGGGTGGCGACCTGGACACAATTGAGCAGCTCTTGGACGCTGGTGCGAACCTCGAGGCGGTCGACATGGATTTCAAAGGCTGCTTTCATTTCACGGTCGGCCCACCCGGCGCCCCACGAGACACGCGGCTCGCTGTCGTTCGTCGACTGCTCGCGCTCGGATTGGACCCAGACGGCAACCCCTCATGCGAGCATCGTACGCCGCTGATGGAGGCAGCCCGTCTGTCCGGCGTCGAGGTCATTGAAGCGCTTATCGACGGGCGGGCCAACATCGAGTTGGTCAACGGCTTCGGTACGGCCTTGATGGTGGCGGAAGCACGCCTCGACGCCGTGGAAGCGTTGTTGAGGCGGGGAGCTCAGCCGGACACAGTCGACCAGCAGGGCCGCAGTGCGTTGTGGCACGCGGTAAGCCGTGGCCTTAGGAACATTAAACGAGAAGGCCCTCTGATCCGTCTACTCGTACGAGCCGGAGCTGACGCAAGTCTTGCCGACCGCAAAGGCGTGAGTCCGCGGATGCTGGCTACTGGGGGCAAAGATGGCAGCGCCAGTGATTTGCCCGCTCAGACGCCGGACTCTGACGACGCGCTCGAAGAGCTAGTGCGAGCCCTAAGCGGTTGGACTTGAGGCCGCTGATTGCGGCGTCCGACTGCCCGCAAAACGAGAACGCCGAACAGCCCGCTGAGTGAAGTTTGTGTATAAATGAGACCTGACCCCCGGAGGCCGGAGCGAGCAAAGCGAGCGATGGCCGACGACTACCAACTACCTCCGGCGCCTCAACACAAGGGCCAGCCCTACCAGTAGGAGGCTGATGATCGAAGACCCCTGCCCTCCGTCTGCGGCGGAGCAGCCGTCGCAGCCACCTCCGCCCGCAACAGTCTCGAAGTCCTCGGAGCTGGCCACGCCAGCGTCAGCACCGGCGTCGGAACCGATACCGGCGTCGAGATCATCGATAGAGCCTTCGCAATCGGGATCGGCGTTCTCTGGACAGTCATCGCAGACGTCACCAATACCGTCTTCATCCCGGTCGAGTTGGGTGCCATTGTGGTCGAGTGGGCAGTTGTCGACATCGTCGCAGACGCCGTCTTCGTCGTCGTCCGCCTCATCACCGCAGGCGACCTCGCAGTCGGCGTCGGGATTCTCCGGACAGTCGTCACAGGCGTCGCCGATACCGTCTTCGTCTCGGTCGAGTTGGGTGCCGTTGTGGTCGAGTGGGCAGTTGTCGACGTCATCGCAGACGCCGTCTTCGTCGTCGTCCACACCATCCTCGCAGATTCCACCGCACTGATCGTCAGCGTCCTCGGGACAGTCGTCGCAAACGTCGCCAACCCCATCTCCATCCCTGTCGAGCTGGCTGCCGTTGTGATCGAGGGGGCAGTTGTCGGTTTCGTCGCAGACCGCGTCGCCATCGTCGTCGGCGCCGTCGACACAGGCGTCGCATACGTCGCCCTCGCCGTCTTCATCCTCGTCAGCTTGGTCTTCGTTGGCAGCGTCAGCACAGTTGTCGCAGTCATCGCCAACGCCGTCCTCGTCCGCGTCATCTTGGGCGGGGTTGGTCACGTCGAGGCAGTTGTCGGTGTCGTCACAAACGCCATCGCGGTCGTCATCCGTATCGACCTCACCACACCCGCAAACGCCGGGAGCGAGTTTGGCGATATCTTCTGGACAGAGGTCGCAGGCGTTGCCCATCCGGTCACCGTCCTGATCAACCTGGTCGTTGTTGTCTACCAACAAGCAGTTGTCGCAGGCGTCACCATGGTCGTCATGGTCGCTGTTTGCTTGGTCCGGATTGGGGAAAGTGGGGCAATTGTCATCGGCATCGGCATACCCGTCTCGATCACTATCCCGCTCCACCGACACAGAGACTTCGACTATGTTGTTTTCAGTATCCGACTCTGCGTTCGAGTCTGATCCGGCCCATGCGACCACCGTGAGACTTGCGGCGGCGGCCGACGAGACGTCGGCCATGACTTCGATCGCTGTGTCCGCATCGACGGCCAATCCGGCGCCAGTACAACCCCATCCCCCATCAACCCGAGCGCACTCCCAGCCCTCCGAAGCGCTCACAGGAGTCAGCCCTGCGGGCAATTCGATAGCAATTTTGGTGTCTTGGGTTTCGGCTGGGCCCTCGTTCGTGATTGTGAAAGAGAGGGTGACAACATCGCCGGCTAAGGCCGGGTCAGGAGTCGCCTCGCCCACAATAGATAGGTCAGTCGACGCGGCGACGTCGGTGGTGACGGTCACATCGTTGTCGCGCGGATTGCTGTCGCCGCCGGCGGCGCTCAGCGCAAACTCGGACTCGACTGGCGTGCCAACAGTGGCCCCGCCTGCGGTCGCAACGATGACGACCTCGACGTCGCCCTCGGCCTCGATGTCACCGATGTCACAGACAACCTCGTCCTCTTCGAGCTCACAACCCTCGTCACTGCCCTCGCTGGTGAAGGTTAACCCGTCGTCCAGCAAAACCACGATCTCGACCCCGGAGGCGCCGATGGGTGACTCGTTGTAAGCAGTGGCGGTGTAGGTCAGAACATCCCCGACCGCGATTGGATCGGCGTCTCCCTCTACCTCTAAGCTGAGGTTGGCCGAACCGCCCAGTCCGGTCGAAAGCTCGTCCGAATCGTTTCCAGACACCTCGTCGTCAGTGGAATGGGTGACAGAGACGGTGGTATCGATGGGACCACCCGCCGCTGCCGCCACCCGAACCGTGACGCCGAGCTCGACACTGGCGTCCTTGTCCAACCCGGCGTGGAGACTACAAATCAGACTACCCAAAACACAGTCACCCGGAACATCAATATCGATAACAGTCACGTCGAGATCGAAGTCGAATGTGACGACGATATCATCGGTTCCAGAGGGCCCTAGATTGGTCACCGTTGCCGTGTACTCGAGGAGTTGCCCCGGCACGGCCACCTCACTGTCCGCTTCCAACGCGACTTCGACGTCGGCTGATCGGCCGACTTCGACATTGAAGTTTGCCGCGTTGTTGCCGGACACGCTGTCGGTGCCCGGATGCGAGGCCGATACGTAAACCCCGGCGTTACCACTAGCTGAACCCGGCACCGCGAACGTCAGCGTGATTTGAGTAGATGCGTTGCTATCACTCGGAGCAGCCAACTCACCGAGGTCGCAGTGGACTCCCGAGTCCGAGTTACAGACATCTGGGTCTGCACTCAGGAGGGTGATACCCGAGTTCGGTACCACTAGGAGATCGATTTCGGTGGCCGTTGAAGGCCCGTAGTTCGTAACGGTGACGGGTAGCTCGAAAGTGCCACCGGCAAGAAGGGCGTCCGGCGCAACCAAAGCGACGCCGAGATCGGCCACGGGGACAACGGAAATCTCGTGAGAGAGGGTATCATTGGTCGATTCGGGGTCCTCCAGGGGACCAGAAACGCTGAAGTCGAGTGTGTAGTCGTCGGCAACTGCGTCTACACCAACTGCAACATTGACCGTGAAGTATTCCTGGCCGTTGCCAGAGATGTCATCCACCAAGCAAGTGACGGTGGCCTCAGCTTGTTCGCACGGGTGAGCCTCGGACGGCGTGATCACCATCCCAGTCGGGAGCTCGAACTCGATCACCGTGTCGGTAGCCGTCAATCTCGTGGTCAGGTTCTGGACTCGGAGTGGCAAGTCAAAGTCTCCGCCCTGCACGACAGTAGCTCTCGGGGTACCCGGCCAGAAAGAGAGGGCGAGATCGAGCGGCTGGGGTGGGTTGTCGACGTAAATGTCGTCGATACACAGGGTCCCTGAGTCTCCACTGTGTCTGATCGAGATGTTGGAGGGCGTCTCGAGCGTGAGCCCACTAATGTCGATCTGTCCGGCGTACCAGCCGTCGTCGCTTCGATCTGCGTTGACCGTGAGATCTGCCGTTGAGCCGGCCCTGACTTCGACATTCAGGGACTCGGTCGACGTGCCCTCGCCACCCCCGCTATAGAAGAATGTGAGTGTGGTGGCTCCGGTCCAGATTTGATCGCCGAGGCTTCGGTACAGGGTTTCCCGATCTCGGACGCAGACGGCCTGTCCATCACCTCGCCCTTCGCCAATCGTGGCCTCCCGCCCCCACTTTGACTCGAGACTGTCGCGGTCGTAGGCGTCGAAATCATCGAAGATGGTGCCCGGGACCACAACTGTTACGGAGTCGACTCGCGAGTTTCTTGGAAATGCGTCGGGCAGTCCGAGGCTGGTCACGGTCGCGACAAAGTCGTGGCTGCCCGAATTGAGGTCGCCAATACCGAAGACCAATTCGACCGTCATCGAGCTAAGACCATCGACCGAACCCAGCGCACATACATAGTCGTCGCCGTCGGCAGAGCAGGAACCGGTGGCTGAGACGTAGCTGAAGTCGGCTGGCGGCGAGAAGCGCAGTTCGGCCTCGCTGGCTGTGTCGCCGTGGTTGCTAACCTCAAACTCGTAGGTCACCTCATCGCCCGGCGCGACCAGTGAGCCCCCGTGCTGTACGATCTCGAAATCGGTTGCTTTTACGTCCACGTAGATGTCGTCGATACAGATGGTGGAGGTGTCTCCCCCTCTTCGCTCCGCGCCAACGGACAGTGAGACGAGATCGGCCGGATCGGCCAACCCGCTCAGATCGACAACCACAGGCGTCCACTGGCTGTTGTAACCTCCCCGCTCTATCACGGTGGTCACGGTAGCTCCGGTGCCGTCGGTCACGGTGGCAAAGACGTCTTGATCCCCTCGGGAGGTCGCGACAAATGCGAAAGCGACTTTGGTCGCGTCGGTGAAATCCCAGTCGGTCAGAGACACAGTGACTTCCTCGTCTGGCTCCGACTCGCTCAATTGGGTGAAAAAGCAGAGCCCGCCATCAGATGTACGCCCTTCGCCTCGTTCAGCACCCTCCCCTGCACCGCCGGACCACACCTCCCTGATATCGGAATTGCTCTCGTATGACTCAAAGTCGTCGATCGAGGCACCGGCCAACAACACAGTAGTGGCAGTTGCCGTATCGTTTTCAGGCATGGGGTCGGTCAGCCCATCAGTTCCAGTGGCGGTGAGGGGAATCTCAGTGACACCGATTGGCGCCAGTGGGTCGATCCTCAAGATCGCACTAAAAGTTGCGCTCCGAGCTGGGTCGATCGCCGCAGACGACGTGCAAAGCAGATCGTCACCGTCTGAGGCGCAATCACCGCGAGTCACTTCCACAACCGACAACCCCTCGGGAAGCGCCAAACGTAGCGACAGATTGGAAGGCGCAGTGCCCCTGTTCATAGCGGAGAAGGAGGTGGTCACCTCGTCGCCCCCATTGATGGCGGCGGGAAGTCCAATGTGGTTGGGTGCGACGATATCGGCACTATTGGGTAGCGCATTCACCACAAAATCATCAAAACAGACCGTGCCTCGTGCTCTGTCTTCACCATCTGACGAAGCGGTTCCGATCTGGAACCAAGTGGGTAATACGACATCAGTTTCAGTGAGGTCGATTTGGTAGGGTGTCCAGACCGTGTTCGACAGCACACCGCTGAAGGTCGGCTCCAATCTATCGGCGCCGCTCGAATAGATCGAGAACGTGAGATCGTCGTCCGAGGTGTTCCCGGGCAGTGCTCGGGCGAAAAAAGTCAGCGTGTCGGCACCCGACCAGCTCGTGCCATTGGGCATCGAAAGAAATGGGGCGTCTCCATGGTCGCTATACTGCCAACACATGGCGGTGTCGCTGTCTCGACCCGCACTGACGGTCATATCGTCGCCACGGGACGACTGAGCCCATACCGCTCGAAGCTCCTCGTCATCTGAGTACGCCTCAAAGTCCTCCCAGACCGAGCCCGGAACCAGGGTGGTGTCTACGGAACTGGAATCGTTCTCGCCATTGTTGTCGATATTGAGACCCGTGATGGCGGCCGTGATGGTGTGGGTCCCATTGTGAACATCGCCCGGGTCGAGTGTCACATCGAAGTCCCCCGATCCGGCGTTCAGCACCGTCCCGAGGTCGCAGACAACGCTATCAGTCGGCACAGTGCAGTCGCCAGTCGACGAACTGAGCGAGAAACCGTCGGGCAGCGGAATCGTCACGGTACCGGTCGTGCTATCTGGTCCGTTGCTGATATAGCTGACGGTATAGGTCGGAAGCCCATCGTCATCGAAAACAGCGTCTGGACCCTGCAGCGTCACGCCGAGATCGGTGGATGTTATTGCAAATGCAGACGCGCTGCACACGGTGACAAGCGATGCAGCAAGAACTGCGGTAAGACGGACTCTGTACATGAACCCAACCCCCAAATTTTTGAAAAGAGCACGCGCACAAGAGCTGTTGCCTAACCCTCTGCCCCTTGCACGACTGTCGAAGAAGGCTCTTTTGTAATGGATTCGCCGCGACACGACAACCTGATATGACGCACTATTTTCACCGCTCCGCCAACGCTTCGCGGGCAGCGCGGAGAGAACAAAGAGACAGGCTGTGGCAGAGACCGTCAGTAGGCTAGAATCAACCGCATGAAAGAATGGACAGTTCCGCAAGGCAAACGTGGCCAGAGGTACATCGTCGTCAAATCCGACAGCGTGGTGGTCGGCGGTCATTGGGGATCGGGCCACACGGACAATGCCCATGTCCTCACCCACGAGCAGTTTCTGGTGACGTTGCGCGACGGCGACGACATTGCGAGCACGTTCGGGATTTCTGTGGTCGCCGAAATCATGAACGAGCTGGGGTCGAGCGCGGCTAATGACTGGCTGCAGGACAGGAAACCACCCCAGACCTGGGTTGGCGATTGCGGAACCCAGCGTCTCGAGATCAATGCGACGGGCGTTTGGTTGACGAGCGACAAAACAGAGCAGCGACCCGCGTTTCAGGCGGCATGGTCACACCGGGAGTTCGCTGCCACGGTCAAAGCTGTGGAGTTGACCAAGGCGTTCGGGAAGG
Organism: uncultured Bradymonadales bacterium; assembly: GCA_964503485.1. GTDB lineage: Bacteria > Myxococcota_A > Bradymonadia > JAFGEP01 > JAFGEP01 > CAZDBH01. The sequence continues at coordinate 8,755 of CAZDBH010000043.1, forward strand.
GCCGCGAAGAGGCCAGGTCTCGGGCGCGCAAACTGAATTCTGCGATTTCTGGTAGGGACGGCAAGAAGCTGCACCCGGTAGGAAACGGAGAACAATGGCGTGAGAAGCTGTTGGACCCGGCGACTCAAGCAGAATCGCTCGAAGCGCTCAGGCAGAAAGAAATCGATATCGCCGCCTGGCTTGTCGACCGGGTGACGATTCGAACCGACGGCGAGCGATGGCGCCCGGTGTTCTCAGCAATGACAGATGCCGACAAGCGGTTGTTGCTCGAAGTAGTCGATGGCCTACCCGGTTACGCTCGGGGCGACGCAGCCCGACGCCTAGCTGAGTTGAACGTCCCCGGCGTGGCCGAGATGATCGGCAGTCGGCTCGGGAAGGACGCCCATCTCGACCTGGCCCTGCTCGAGGCCCTCGCCCTGCTCGGCCCCGCTGGCGCAAGCGCAATCCCAGCGGTGTTGAAGCGCCTGGCGGTCCCACATCTTAGGGAAAACGCGCTCGCGACACTGCGGGCACTGGAAGCGCGGGGCATCGAGACGGCGACGGCGGTGGCCCCCTTACTTGCAGACCATCACAAACGGGTCGTTGTGCAAGCCTGCGGCCTCTTGGGTGACCTCGGTTCAGACACACAGGTAGCCAGCCAGCAATTGGTCGAGCTTCTTCTGGGCGAGCCTGAATACCAGACCGTCGCGGCCGACGCCCTGTCGCGAAGTGGTGTCGTGCTCAACGTGACTGACGCCCTTATCGAAGGCCTTCGAAGCCCGAGATATCGCGTGTGGACTGTAGCCCGCACAGCGCTCGTGTCGGCTCTGGCGCTCGATTCCAAGGTGGTAGGCGACGCCCTTTTGTCAGCTCTAGACGAACCCTCCAAAATCCTGCGCGAGCGGATTATCTCGTTGGCGGAATCAGATTTGCGCCCCGACGACCGCCTGCGGGTTCTCGAGAAAGGTCTATCAGACAGCCTGAAGACGCTCCGCGAGGCGGCGGCAAGAGGGCTCGCGAAACTTGGTGGGTCAGGCGACGAGGTCATCGCACGAACTCTCGAAACCGGCGACAAGAAAGCGAAGATTGCCGCCCTGAGGGCCCTCGTACATCGCCACGAGATTCACCAGGAGCTTGCCCCGCAGGTCATTGCGCTGACCGAAGACAGCGATTCGGGCATTCGCAATGCGGCTATCCAAGCCTGTCAGGCTGGCTCGATGGGCTACGGACTGATCGGGGCCAGTCTGCTGCGAGCCCTCGAAGAGCCAGAAACACGTGTCAGCGCCATCAACGCCCTGGGCCAGTTCCCCGAGGCACACGACCGAATCCAGACCTACCTCTCCGACCCCGAGCAGAAAGTCCGGACGGCTGCCCAAATCACGCTCCGCATCCACGCTCCCGATCGACTCGCCGAAGAATCGCCCAACACCGGTTTCGAAGGCGGATCGGTCTACATGCTCGAACGAGGCAAAGGCGCCCCGAGCGGGCTGGATCGAGTTGGGGGCGTTCCCCCTGGAATCACAGCGGCCGACTGGCCACTCGACGAGGACGGAACCCCCTTTGTCTGCCTGCTTACAGTCAGACTAGCCGGTCGCGACATCCCCGGTGTGGGCAGTAGCGCCGCTGTCGCTGTTTTTGTCGACGATCCGAACGACGTCCCATTCGAAGCGTTCTCCGATCGAGTGCGCGTCGTCCTCTTGTCGGAGCAGCAGCTCAAACAACCGGAAATCGCGCCACCGGCTGGAGCGCTGCCAGCCCGGGAGCTGACATTGAACTGCTTGGGACGGCTGACAGAGGACCAAGGCTCCATTCGGTTCGAGGTCGACTCAGCACACACCGAGCACCTCGACGATGAAGAGGTCGTCTGCGGCAACCGCCCTAAAGCGAAAGTCGCGTGGCAGGTCCTGGGTGATGTCCTGCGAGCAGCCGATATGGGATGGAGCTACCTCGGTGGCCTACTCGTCCATCCAGCTGCAGGCTGGCATCACTACAACGACGTCGGTCCCTTCTATATGCGAGTCCAGGAAGATCTATTCGACGAGAAACCAAACTTCGCCGGCGGCGGTTTCCTCTTCGTTCATCGGCTGACGGCCTGGGCGATGCAGTAGGACGTTTCGAGGGCGAAGCGCCAACTATTGGGCTGGAACAATCCAGAAGTCGCGCGGGTAGAGGCGATGCAGAGTCGCGGCGGGCGACTCGTTCGACCGCAGATACTCCTCGTAGACCTCGAGTTGTTCCCCGGGCCCGATCACAAAAAACACGCCGCCTTCGACGTCCGCAGAGGCCGGTCCGAAACCGGGCATTATCTGCCCGTAGACATACTCCATTCGTTCGAAGAGCCGCTGCGATAGGCCGCCCTGGTCACGAAGCTGCAGCACCGCCTCCCTGAACTCGCGGACCTGGTCTGGACCGATACCATCAACAAGGTCAGCGGCGATACCCGCCGCGCGGTCGTCGAATCGGCCCGCAGAACGGGTTTCGAAAACCTGCGCTAAAGCGTAGTCGGCCAACTCTGGGTCCTCCGTCACACCCACCATTTCGCCGATGACAAAGCGCATTGTCTGGGGGAGCTCCGGACAGCGTTCCGCGTAGTAGCGCAGCTGGCCGTTGCTCGGATCAGCGCGCACACCGTTGCTGTAGGCGAGGCCCGCTCCCCAGGTCTTCATGAAGAGGCTGTGGGCCCCTCCTCCACCGTACTTGCGGCCCGGGCGGCGGTTCACACGCGACTCTTCGTCAAAGTTCCCGTCGCGGGCGGTGAGCGCCGAGTGGAGCCCCCCGCCGCCGGTGGTGTCCGGGTTGATCAAACCGACGAAGACCGGGGCCGTCGCCGAGCTGTCGTGCTGGACCAGACGAGCGTCGATCAATCGAGTGCCAACGCTGGCGGTCGAACCCGCACGTGGCTCCGTGGACAGACCGGCAGTAATCCTCGACACGTCCGGCTCGAGCGCGCTCAAGGTGCTCTCTGCGCCCATGGTGAAGAGGCGTGCACCGTCGACCCTCGCGATTCGGTCACGCAATGAGGCCAAGTCGTCGAGGACCTGCTGCGGCTCGTAGGTCAGGTCGGCGATCATCTGCTCACAGAGATAGCGGAAGTCAGCCGCCAGAGTTTCATCGGGCAGATCACCTAGGGTCGCTTCGAGGTCCTGAGCCGCTTCGAGGATGAGTTCCCAGGCGGCCTCTGTGACCCTGGCAGACAAGTCTGTCGCGGGGTCGGTTAGTTCAGCGAGCGAGGCGACCAATTCTTCCCGTGATACGCCTTCAGCCCCAGAGGCCAACGTGCCCATGAAGTCCGCAAACTCAGCCTGAACAGATGCTTCGGCGCCCGTTAAGCGCCAGCGCAAACGCTGAATATGGTGCGATCGGGTCATGAAGCTCTTCGTGGACAGATACACCGGGTCGGACTGAAATCGGTAGGCTCGGGCCGGGTCGTTCACCCAGGCCTCCTCAGAACGCTGGGTCATCCTTCGAAGCCCGTCCAGCGACTCTGATGTGACGTCGCGCAGACGTTGCAGGTTCTCGACTCGCCAATCGGCGTGATAGAGCACGAGCTTGAGCCAACCGAGCGCTGATCGGGCCTCTTCCACATTTGTGCCACTACCTCGAAGCGTGAGTTCAACTCGCCCCGTGGTCGGGTTTGAACCCACCCAGGCGTCCAGGCTCAAAATCTGGTTCTGAAGGGCTTCGACCATGTCGGGATAGGCAATACTCTCGTCCCCGTCCACAACCCCGACCTTTCGGAACAACGAGGGTAGAAGCGCCAGGTAGATCAAGTCGTCCTCGGTCACATGGCGCAACGACAAGCTGATACCCAATGATGCTCCGCTCACGTTGTTGAAGATCGACGCGACTACCGGCACACCACTATCTGCGTGTTCGCCAACCCTGAAATCGAGGGTGTCGTCCAACGTGAGCGGCGGATTGTCGACAAAGGGCGGTACCGTGACCTGGGCTGCAACCTCCTCGAGAATCGCGGTGTTGGCGTCATGCTCCTCCTGAAAACGAGCAATCGCCTCCTGTGGGTCATCCAAACCATACTGCTGCTGCAGACGCTCGACCTCCGCTGCCAAACGCTGCTCACGTTCGGCGCTCACGCGCTCGGCTTCTTCCGGGCTGGGCCATCCAACAAAGGCGTAGGGGACAACCTCAGACAGAAGCCCCCAACCCGCGAGTTTCTCTGCCCAGAAGTTCGTTTCGGTGTCCAAAAGCGCCTCGATAGCCGCCTGCTCGCCCCGCTGGGTGAGCGAGCGTCTGAATTCGCCCTGCAACGAGAGGTCTTCGAGGTGATCGAACCAGGAGGCGTAGGTGCCCCGTACGCCAAACTCAGGTGGAGAGGCCACAAAGTCGCGCAAGTGGCGTTGGCTGGCCGTCAGACGACTCCTGATTCGCCTATTGAAGTCGGCGAGCTCGTCGCTTCCAGGCTCCCAAGCTGCAATCTGCCGCAATTCTGCTAGGATGCGCTGGCGCAGGTCCTCGACAACCTCCTCGTTCAATTGCCCCGAAGGTATCCCCGTCAATCCGACGTAGATTGGGGTACCCGGCCAATTGATGTACCCGGCGTAGACCGATGAGGCTCCCGTGTCCAAGTCCCGGGTGGCACTGTCGATGAATCGCTCGTACAAGTTCGTTCCGGCGTCTCCCGCCAACGTGTTCAGAAAGAGCGAGAGCAGCAGTAGTTCCTGGTTGGTCAGGCCATTCAAACTCGCGTTCCAGGAAAACTCGATGTCCACCGCCTCCTGTGCTTCCTGACTCGGGTACTCGATGAACTGAATCGAGCGGTCATCACTCGGTTGGGGCGCCGGAAGGTCCTCGAGCGTGAAGAAGTCGGCGTCGGGCGGCGTCGGTTCGGGTTGCAGGGAGACCAACATGGCGTCAATACGCGCCAGCAACTCAGGCACCTGCTCAGTCTCAGAGAAGGATCCGATCATCCCCATATTGCCCAAGCGGTAATGGTCAGCGTGAAATGTGCGGATGTGTTCGGGCGTCATTTCACGAATACCCGAGGGCAATCCGCCAGATGAAAGGGCTAGCGGATGATCAGAACCGTAGAGCGCCGCGCAAAACACCCGCCACATACGATAATTCGGGCGCCCAAATGCGCTGACCATCTCGTTGTACACGGTGCCACCCTCCTCCAACCTGAGCGTGCCCTCCGTCTCATCGACCGTTACCGAATAATTGTGCACCTCTCGGCGGATCTCCTCGTCGCTGTAGTCCGGGTTCAACAACGCGTTCAATCGCCGCTCCAAGACATTGAAGTAGGCGTCGATGCCCGCCGAGACGTGGAGGTGATAGACCGTCCGCGCTCGCTGAGTGAACGCCGACGAATCGGCCAACGTCATCGACTCCAAACTGGCCACGTACCGTCCAACGTTGCCCTTGCCGAGCAACAGATGCTCCTGAGTATGCGGCTCGCCCCTATCCGAGTCGGGCAGCGAGTTCACCCAAATATACGACTGAGGCACCGACTCGATCTGAAGCAAGTCGAGCACAAACCCAGTGTGCTGATGGGTGAAACGCCCGCCCATCGGTATGTCATGATCGTTGAGATAGAGGGCATCCACGATAAACCCACTGGTGACTTGCCCCTGTTCCAACCGGTCGAGCCAGTTGAAAAAAGTACGGGTCTCGTGATCAGAAAACTCGTCGGTTACCGTGGGCGCGCCAGAGCAGGCCGAAAGCGCGAGCGTCGCGCACAAAAGCAGGATGGTTCGAACATACGAAGGACTCATTCAATCACTCCTTGAAGCCGGTCGTTCTCGATCGAGTTTGTCGATTGGCGGCGGGCACTTCCTACACCGGAGTGGGACTGGTGTCGAGGGGACGATGGGCGGTGGTACAAAATCCAAAACCACAGAATACGACACCACCAGCCCAGGCTAGCCCATGCCGACGAGAACCAACCAAGGGGCCAAGCGGATAAGATAACTTTACAACTCTTGGAACCAACGCAATCCCCCGATATTACTGTTACGAGGAATCTAACTAGGACGTCGGAGTGAGATTTGTAGCCAGAACGGGTTGGTTCGCGCACTTCACCTTGAGCTGTATCGCTCTGCTGACGGCCCCGCTGTGCTCCGCTTGCTTCATTTTCTCGGCTGACGATGTTCCACCCCCCGTCGTGACGGAAGACACAGAGGTCGTCGATCTGGACCTCGCCGAAGGCGATCCACCGGACGACAATTCTGACGGGGCGGAAGACACAGCGGCGGATACGACCGATACCGTTGCAGACGAATCGACGCCCGACCAAGACATTGACGTCAGCGACACCGATCTGGAAGAGGTCGACATCGCCACCGATGAAACGGAGGCCGACACGGATTCAACCGACGTTGCCGACACGGATTCAACCGACGTTGCCGACTCTGATGCGACGGACGTCACCGAAACTGATTCTGTAGACACGGCCGAAACGGACTTAGTGGACCTGGCTGAGACGGATACGGGACCCGAAGAGCCCCAGTCATGGGCGGTCTACAGCCCTGCGATCTGGGAGAATCTCACTCCGGGTGGCAATCGGGTTGAGAACCCTGGGTTCGAAAACGTGTTGGACGGCACAACGTTCCCACAGTGGGAGTCACTGGACGATGGGTGGACGCCTGACGAGGACAATCCCCACACCGGTGAACGATCTGCGTATGTATGGTCCGACAACCCCGATGGCGACTACGGCGGTTCACAGCTTGTCCATCTCGGACAGGACAGACCGCGGGCTTTTTGGGTCGAGGGCTGGAGTCGGAATGAGGCGGCCGTGGGTTCGGCGGGCGACGACTACTCCCTGTTTTTGCACATAGAAGACCGGATCGAGACGACTTTCGCCACCATACCGTTCCCGCCTTCTGCTGAATCGTGGGAGCATGTGCACCGGCTGTTCATTCCGACCGAACCGGTGAATGACGTCACCGTGTTCGCCATTTTCAAAGACTTTACCGGGGAAGCGTGGTTCGACGATATCGCGCTACATGAGTTAGAAGACATCTTAGTCAACTTCGACGGGGAGCAGCTCGTCGTCGAGGACCCCGAACTCGACCCGGATCAACCGTCCGTCACGGTCGCAAGCGCCAACAGCCGAGTCAGTATTGAGTTGAGTGAAGCTGGAGGGTGGATCAAGGCCATTGAGGTGGACGAGCTAGACATGACCAGCGATGCGCAACAGCGCTCTGGACTGTTCGTAAGAGACCAAGCCGTACAAAGCCAACACGTCCACTTCGGCGGTTCGCTCGAGGCCATCGAAGGCGGGTTCCAACAGGTCGGCGACGCTGGCGTTCTGGATCTGGCCATCGATGCGGAATGGATTTCGCAGCCGCGCCATATCGAGGTGAGCGGCACTGTGCGCAGTACGAGCGACCGCGATCGGGCGATTACGTTGTACTTGGCCTTACCTGCGGCCGCCGACGAGCTTCGCCGATACGACCGAATTCGAGTCAACGAGTTGATCGAGCCCGGTGAGACCGTCTCGCACTACTGGGAGTACGAAGCTGAAGAACCGGTCGGCGGGACCGGCCAATACAGTATTAACACCTTCGGAGGAGTGGGAGCCGATTCTGGAATCGCGGTGGGCTACCCGATGGACCACCCGCAGTACGCTCGAATCTTCTACTCAGACTCGGCGCAGCAGCTGGTCATCGCGGTCGACTTTGGGCTCTCGACACTGACCGATCCAGCCTCGGAGGCCAAGTTCTCATTCGTCGTGTACCCATTCGACACCGAATGGGGCTTCCGCTCGATGCTCCACGAATACAGCCGGATGTTCCCCGAGTTCTTTGCCAGGGGGACAGCAACCGAAGGGATCTGGGTACATGATCCCGATCTCACAGGAATCGCTGACCTCGCCGAGTTCGGTATCGGCTTTCGAGGCATCGATGAATGGAATCTCGATGACGTCCTCCTAGGTGAGAATCTGGAACTGGGGATATTGAGCATGCGGCGGCTGTACCCACCGTCGCTCGAGGATCTGACGGTTGGCGACGTCGATAGAGACGACACGAGGGCCGTAAGCGATCGCTTGGGGATTGCGGCGCCCTCCGCGGTTACCAACTCGCTCATCCAGGACCGCGATGGTCTTTACCGGTTTGAGATTAACAACTCCTACGGCTCCTGCGAGGACGTGTGCGTACAGGTCGCCCTCAACGCGGACCCAGACGTGGACGTTGGGGAAGGTGAATTCAATTGGACCACCCGCAACTGGGGGAGTGGACAGATACTCGACTACCTAGACCACAGTTTGGGCGGCGAGTTCCTCTATAACGTGCCGGGCTTTGGCGACCTGCTGAACTACCGACAAGATCACTTCCCCGCTGCCCAGATTCCATTGGTCTACGCCCGAGGAGTCTGGGAGCCCGCAGTGCTCACCCTTCACTCCACCTACGAAGGCATGCGGTCGATCCGAGATGACCTGCCCGAGGGTATCGGTTCCGATCCTACCAGAAGCGCAATTCTGTCAGGTGTTGTGAACTTCAACTCGAATTCGTTCTACGCCCACCTACTGGATATGGCGGGCGACGAGGTCGCCCTCGTTGACGATACGGGAGCGATTGACTTCAGTTGGATCGATGGGGTCGAGGGCGACGAGTATATGATGGCGATGCGAACGGCCATGCTCTCCAAACAGGTCCACTTGGTTCTGCAGGGCGAGGAAGACGATCTCACAGCCGACAACGTCTCGCAGTTCATGCACTTCTGCCTGTTCTACGGTGTGTTCCCCAGTTTCGAGGATCACTACTTCGAGAACGACGTGCTACGGGAACGAGACCGGCAACTTTTCATCGACACCATCCCAATCGTGAACGCGTTGTCGACGGCCGGCTGGGAGCCGATTACAGCCGCCAGAACCAACGATGGCAACGTGTGGATCGAGCGTTTCGGGACCGGGAGCAGCGGGGTTTATCTCACGCTGCGAAACAGGTCGGGCGTCCCGACTACGGTAACAGTGACGACCGGGCTTTCAGAGATAGGGATGAGCAGTGCGGTGTCGGTACACCAACCTAACGTAAAGACTGCTGATTCCGTCACGCACCTCGAAGTTCGTCGAGACATAGTAGGTCGTGCTGTCACCCATCTGCCGGCGGACTCGGCGCTCGTCGAAGCCATAGTCGTAGCGCACCGTTTCATCGGCCGACTCCGCGTCGGTGAGGCGGCCCAGGAAGTCCCAAGTGAAGGCCCAGTCATTCCGATCGACCATAAAACCGGCCGAGTCGTAGCCGAGCATACTCTCGCCAGCGTCCACAGCGGCGTTCGGCTGGCCCGAGTCGTAGCTGTAGTCGCCGACATTCGCGGCGCTCGAGTCGACATCGGAGGTCTGACTCAAAACGTTATCAATAGCGTCGTAGCTACTCTCGACTGTTTCCGTTCCACCGTCCGCAACGGTTAGCGTCGCTCCCGTAACTCGATACCAAGCGTCGAAGCTGTAGTCCCAATCACCTGCGTAGGCGGAATCGCTGCCCGATATCGAGAGCGCTGTGACGTTGTTTGCGCGGTCTCTGACGAGGGAGTAGCCATCGAGTGTGTCACTCCCATCGACAGCTGAGGTACCCACCAGCCGCATTCGATCATCGTAGTCCCGCACCCCTTCCACACCGTTGGCCAGAGTATAGCCAGCCAACTTGCTGCGGTCGTCCCACTCAACCGAGTCGACAACACCCGGGACCGCCAGTAAGCGCCCAGCAGCATCGTAGGTTCGGTCGATGACCTGCCCGTCGGGATAGGTCGTAGAAACCAGCCGGTTCACGTTGTCGTACTCGTTCTCGGATTCGAATGTCACATCATCGAGAGTGCGCGCTTCGTAGATTCTGCGACCGCGGTTGTCGTAACCGTAGCGGTCGCCACCGAGCGAAACCGAATCGCTTCCGACACCCAAGGGGTAGTTGACTCCCGCCACCCGGTTCGAAGTGTTGGTACAATCGCCGAGGTCACAGTCACCTGCTACGTCCCAAATCCATTCGATACGGGTTGCGTCGGCGTCGTCATCGTCCCATCTGGCCAGCTGCCGATTGGCTGCGTCGTAGGCCGTCCTGGTCACGGCACCGCGGGCATCCTCACGCTCGATGACGTTGCTTGCAGCATCGTATTCGAAGCGAGTGGTCCCGGCGTTGGGATCGTCGACAGACAGCAGTCGGTCGGCCAGATCATAGGTCTGGGTCTTGCGATTGCCGGCCGCATCAACGACGCCGGTGAGGCGTCCGATACCGTCGTACTCAAAGGTTGTGGCTTCCATTTCGCTGGGTGACAGACTTCGCTCGAGCGCGATGAGGCGATTCAATCCATCGAAGCGGTGACGTGTCGGCGTATCGGCAAACGGGCCTGCCTCGTCACTGTCCTCAGCATCGTAGATCGTCTCGAGCAACGGTCCGTACTCGGTTTCAACGATCGAATCGGTCCCGTAGATATCGCCGTCTGGGTGGATCGTTTGTCGTACGCGGAAGGCGGAGTCGTAACTCCGAATCACAGCCAGTGTTCCCTCGGGAGGCGCCGTGTCGCAGCTCGCTGAGTCTGAGAGATAGGGCTGGTAGACAGCTCTGTCGGCTCCCCGTGCGGTACGAACGCGGAATCCTGTGACCTGATACTGGCCCGGTGACAGGCGAGTTCGCTCCTGCACTTGGCGTGCTCGTCCGTCAAAGCAGCGAACCGCTTCCATATCCGGCTCCGTCGAGCCCACCACTGATCGTCTCCGGATGATGAGTCTGCTCACGGGATTGGCTGACTCGTAGGTGTACTCCTCAGTCGGGGCAGAAGGCGAATCGCCAGGTCGAGAAATGGCCACGGTCCGGCCGAACTCGTCATAGGCAAAGAAGGTGGTATTGGTGGGCGTCACAACCTCGCCATCCTCGACTCGAACCCAATCGCTCCCTTCGATGGGCCGGCCCCAACCGTGGTCCCAGTCGAATTCCCGGCGTAGAACGTAGTCCGAACCCCCCGCCCCCTCGGGCCGTGGCATATCGATGTCGACACGAACGATGAAGAGGCCATCGTTGCTGTAGCCTGTTGTGCGCCGGTGACCTGGCTGATCGGGGTCGCCATTCGGGTCAATCGACTCGACGACGTTACCGTTGTCATCGTGACGGTTTCGCACGACGTCGATGACAGTTTCGCCGTCGACGGCCCGGGTTCTACGGCTTACTAAGCCGTGAGTGAGGTTGCCTTCCGCCAATCCCTCGAACGCGTCGCCGTCGTAGTAGGTGATCGTCTCGCTGTACTCGCTTTCGTCGAGGCCAGACACCCTCACCCGCCAGGGCCGGTTGATCAGCCACAGACCGCCAGCGTCGTCGGGGTGTACAAAGGTGGTGTTCGTAATACGCTCATCCCCCTCGCAGGCTGCACCGCATGGGGTATCGCCGATTGTTGTGACACCCAGACTTTCCGTTCGGGTCCTGTTGCCGTATCCGTCGTAGGCGTAGTTTTCCTCGACAGTCACCCACTCTGAGGCCTCCGAGCCCTCGATCACGAGGCGTTCTTGGCCGGTCTGGCAGGCCCATCGCACAGGAAAGGCATCAAAAACTGCTTCTACCGGGTCGTCCGAATCCTCAAAGGCGTCGGCTTCGGGTATCCCCTCGAGCGGACAGTCTTCTCGGTCGAGTGAGTAACTGGGTGTCGTCTCGGTGAGATTGCGACCGTCACTCGATATCGAGCTGCTGATGAGTTTGCCGTGCATGTAGACGTCGTCCACTCCGACGTCGTAGACCTCGACTGTCTCTCCCGCCTCCTGCACGACGAAGCCGTCCACTTCATCGGACTGTAGGGAGCGGCGAACCGTCTCATAGCCCCGGAACTGTTTCTCGAAACCGTCATAGAAACCGTTGTCGTAGCTGAATCGAATAACCTCATCGACCTGAGTCAACCCGTCGGAAATCACCGTCTCGTCGACTACCATCATGGCGTGCGGCAACCGGTAGTCCCACTCGCCCCCGGCTCGAGCAAGATGCTCGACCGAGGTGCCGTAGCGAACTGTCTGGGTCATACCAACGCCGTTTTGGATGGATGTCAGCAGATTGGGGCGGACCGGGAAGAGCTCGAGTACTTTGACGGTACCGGCGGGGTTCTGAACCCAGACAACATCGGCCGAGCCGTTGCCGTTCATATCAGCAAAGAGCACCGTTGTGTTTTCGTCACGCTCGGGGAGCGTCTCGCCTCCCACCGTGCTGAGTGCCTGGACCGCCAGGTAAGAGGTCGCGTTTCGGTTGAGAGCGTACTGAATCTCGCCGCTGCGGACGATGACGATATCGGCTAGCGCATCGCCGTTTAGGTCTTCGAGCTGGACGCGACGTCCAGCGATGTCCTCGCTCGTGACCGGCAATTCGTTAATGTCGACCTGAGGCCCCCACACTCCTCTACCGAAGTTGAGTCGAAAGCTGATGCCGCCGGGGCGAAGGATGACCGGATCGAGAAGACCGTCGCCATTCATGTCGTTGAGTTCGAGGTTGTGTGTTTCGAAACCCCAGCCGATGGTTACCGCCTCTTCCTCGGAGAATGATTCACCTTGGTCATTGCGGTAGATCGCGGTCGAGTCTTCGAGACTTCGGACCAGGTCGATGTGCTTGTCGTTGTCGGTGTCCATGAACCGCAACGTGCGCAACTCGCCGTCGTCGCCCATTTGCTCGGACAGGTCCGGCAGCCCGTTGCCCCCGCCCAGTGAGCTTGCAACCTCCCAATCACCGCTTCCCTGGTTGAGCAGAACATCACCAGTCCGGGAGTTGATCATGTCGGTGAATCCATCCGCGTTCAGGTCGAGTACCTGCACGGGCCCACTTCCCAGCGTGAAACCACCAGAGCGGCCGGTGGTGCTTACCACGGCATCTTCGAAGGGTGGGAAGCCTTGGGTCCGGACTTCCCCACCCTCACCGTCGTCCTCGATCGTCAGTGTGTTCAGGAAGAAGCGGTGAAATGAGGGCGATTCAGGATTGCTGCTCCGGTCAGTGGTGTCGACAATGTCTGGGAGGGCGTCGCCGTTGATGTCGATCAGCGTCGCAGTCCCTGCTCCCAGGTCGACGCCGAGCGTGCCCATGTCGAACATGAACGGCTCCTGACACGAGTCGTCGTCGTCGTCGCAAACCGTGCCGAGTGTTCTCGAGTAGGCGAAGTCGAATACAACCGGAAACAAGCCGCCGTCCGCTCCAAAGCGTTCGATTCGCTGCAACCGGCTCAACATCCTCGAATTGTCCGGTGACTCGTAGGTCAGAGCGTAACTTCGAATCGATTCGTCTTCATAGGTCACGTCGATGTCGGACAGACGCCGCGTGACGCGCAGGTCGAAGCCGGGTTTGGCGTCCGAAATGTGATCGGCTCGGTCTTCGTAGGTGAAATCTACCCCGGCCAACGCGTCGGACTCTGGCGTCGGATAGTTCCAGCCGATGTGGCTGATGTAGGTCACTCCGTCCGAGCTGATGTACTGGTATCGCGTCACGTGGTCGAACGGGTCGCGCATCTCGGTCAGGTTGTATCGAAAGGTGCCTGCCTCTCCCGAAATCCTGGCCGAGCCCACCAGGGTTCCCTCGGAATCAGCCCCAAAGTAACCCACCCGTCCGTCTGGGTACTCGGCGGTCCAGTAGCCTTCTGAGCCGTCCCCGGCCTCCATCCAGATGTAGCGTACAAATCCACCTTCGAATCGGGCGCGGTACTGCGGCGGGTTGGTGTCGGGAATTCGAGTAAGCTGAGTGCCACCGCCGGCACTGAACCGGTCGATATCATCGTAGCGTGGTACTCCGCGATAGGTCGTGCGCTCGATGTACGGAATGCTCATCGACCAGCCGATGCCGACGATGTCGGCCCCGGCCCCAGAGCTGTAACGAAGGGCCAAGGAAGGCGCCATGCCCGGAAACCCCTTGGGTAACTGAATGGGGACGGTATAGGACATCTGTCCCATATTCCCTGAAACACTGATGTTCTCGCCCACGCCCTCGAGTGAGCCTGGGCCCTCGGGCAGGCTGACCCGGTCTTCGGAAACACCGGTCTGGGCAGAGCTGTGTAATGGATACAGAAACGTCGCTAGCGCACAGGCGATGAACACGCCTTTGAATCGGCTCATGCAGTAGGCCCTTTCATTGTCAGTTTCTATTCTCGCGTTAGATATCTTATTCGGCAGTCCAATCGCTCTTCGTGAACTTTTGCTGTGGATTCTGCGAATCATTGGCGTTGTTCCCGGGCGAGCAGCTCGTTTAGACGGACGCGGCTGACGACCTTCGTCACCTCCGAAGGCCCCCCAGAATCGGGTTGTTTGCGGATCTGAGCCGACAGGCTACTCCTGAGGAACTCGTCGAATCCGCGCCGATCGCGGGAGATCAAATTGACGAATTTGACCGCCATTCGGGTTGGCCTGAGTTCACGTTTGGGAGCGGATCGAGTGACCTCACATCTGAGTGCTACCCAGTAGTCCTTTTTTCGGTGGTGAATTCGGGCTGTGAACTGCGTGCCGACCGGATAGCTCTCAGTGGCCCAGAGCTGCATACCGCCCATACCCACGTCGATCGAGTGCATGACCGTACCCGTCATCATTGGAGGCACCACCTTCAAGTGGAGTGGATAGCGGTGGAAGCGCCGTCGCTCCTCGATGGTTGGCGCTGCCCGAAGCGACGCACGGGTCATGTGCGGAGGGCGATTCGCCCCGCCCGCCGCCTCGACCGCACGTTCCTTCAAGTAGGAAGCCACCCAGTTATTGCCTGGAGCGACCCAGTTTAAACCGATGGTCATACCGATCTGAGCCTTCTCGTCTTTGGTGTGATGTATGAGCCGTACCTGGCCCGCTGCTTCGAAGGGGGCCAGCGGTGGTGGCGGCTCGATCCGGAGCGCGACGGGGGTACCCACCAACAGGGGTTCGTCGATCTTCACGAAGACGCCTTCGTCACACAGGCTAGCTGGACACATTCTCAGCCCCCCGAAGGGGTCAGTCATTGTGACATGAAGGTACTTGTTACTGGTGGAAGCCTCGCACGGGTCGCTGCTAATCATGGCCGTTCTCCTTCGTGAATTTCGCACCCCAATTTCAACAGAACTGGATGAATTCATCGACGAAAGGCGGCCAAAACGGGGGGGGATTCTCGGTGAATAGGAGCGCAACACGCGTTTTGAAGGATTCAGTCGCGACGCCGTCCGAGCTGAGCCAGCGTCGACGTTGAAGTATGCTCACCGAGGTTCAATCGGTCGGTTCAATGGCTCGCTGGATCAAAGCGACAGGGCCGCAAGTTAACGAATGGCGGCGTAATGTCGACGAATGCGCTGGTTCGATTTGTCCAACCCCCTTGAACATCCCCTTGGCTGTGGCTCCAATGCGCTCCCTGGCCCACCCCATTCAAGCCCGCTTCGATGGCTACAGGGCCGGTCTTAGCCCAGCCTCCGCCCGAAGCCTGTTGAATCTGCGCCCACAATCGCAGCTGATTGATGCCACCTACGGCCTGATTCCCGGAAGCGATTCCGCGTGGGAACCGTCCCTCCAGTGTGGCGTAGTAGGTGAACCCCGGGGGACATGCGTCGCCCGTGGCGAACACGACGACATTCGTCAATAGAGCCTCGAGATGGGCTTTGCTGACGGCATCGTGGTCGCCAGTCGGCAACCCCAGATTGGCGATTCGATTGCCATTCATATCGATTGTCCCGCCGACTGAGAAGTTCGAGGCGGTTGCAGTCCATAGCGAATATGGTGTGGCATGTATCCGCTGCCGAGAGGCTAGATGAATATCATCGTCCGGGTCGTCGGGACTGCCGATCAGGGTCAGACCAACGAACAGATCGTCGGCCGCCGCGATCACGTCCCCGATCTGAACGCCCTCATCGTCGACTGGACCGATACCGACGGTGAATCGACCGCCGTATACATGGACCTCAATACGCTGAGTGTAGACTGGGTCCTCGGCGTCCTCTCCATCGAAGAGAGCGAACTCGATCAACAACGGATCGCCATCGTTGGTCGTGTAGGCCTGTCCATCAAACTCGAGCACACCCTCGTATGGAATGATCCGAGGCACATCGTCTGTATTAGTGAGACCATCCGCCGAGGCGGAAGTGGTCGCGGTCAAGAGCCATCCCAGCCCCATTCCCGCTAGTACGCACACCACCATCGCGATCAGCCATGGTCGGGAGAATCGGTTCATGTCCCCTCCGGTTTTCATGTTGCGAGCGAATGATAGCCAACTGATGACGAGATTGCGACTTCGACGACTGGCCGCGACCTGAACGCCGGGCAGTTCAGCCCAGTCAGAACCGCGCGCTGCGGCCCGGAGTGTAACGGTTTCGTGCAGATCGATACCGTCGGGATAGCCATCTGGAACCGGCAGACATTTCATGTTCATGATTCAGAGTGCCGATGACTTCGTCGACCTGGAAGCTGTGCACGCGCGGGACTTGTTTACAAGGTGGGAGGAGTGTCGATGTCCAGACTCGAATTGACCAAGTGGCTCGTCGCAGTCACTGTTCTAGGGTTCTGCCCGCTTCGGTCCTACGCGCAGGATCCGCTCACTGAAGCGCTGCCCTGGGAACTCCCCTACAACGGCTACCTGGAACGGGATGGTCAGCCTTTCACTGGTAGCGAAACCATCGGTTTTGGCGTCCACCAGGGCGTGAGCGAAAGCCCGAGCTACTTCGTTTGCTTGGACGTGCTCGTTTCGGCGGGTGCGTTTTCAGCTGTGTTACCGCAACACGGCGATTGGGATGTCTCAGGCGAGGCCTATACTGAGGGCGCCGGCGACGAACTACAGAGCGCGTTCGAGCAAGCCGTAAGCGCAAATGAGCCCCTGAGTCTGTCGATCCGGGTGCTCGGCGACTCCGATTGCGACCCAACCGCCGGAGCTGAGCTGGCCAACCGTCAGCAGCTCTATCCGGGAGCTTTCTCACTGGCCGGAGCGACGACTGACGGCTGGCAGGTGACAGGCACTCTCTCCGCCCCCCGAGTCGACGCCACGGTCGTCGACGCGGACCGAGTCGAAACCGATCGTGTCGAAACGGGTAACTTGGTCATTGGGACTGACGAGGCTTCGGGCAGCGCGACTATTCACGGGACACTGACCGCCGCGGAATACGCTTGTCCGCCGGACACTGACCGGGTGGGTCCCTGGTGCATCAGTGGGTTGCGTCAGCCGGGTGCTGGCGGCGGCGACTGGCTCGATGCGTCGGTCGACTGCTGGGAGGACAGACTACAGCTGTGCCCACGCAACGCGTTGCTCGCCTGTGTCGAACTTCAACCCGAAGGCACCGACTGCGATACAGAGGCTGATGCTGCCCGAGACGGTCGTGAGGCGACTTGGTTCTGGACTGCGGAGAGCGCGACGAACGCACACATCGTAGACGACGTAGACCTCCGCAGTGGTGGATGGGGTGGGAATTTTGGAATGCCGGGGAACGGCACCTCCTGGGAAGCCGACTGGAGCACAAAGAGCAGCAACACCGACTTCGGCTATTTTTGTTGCATCACACGCTGACCGTCGCGACCATTATCTTCTGATCCCCGATCCCCGATCCCCGACCTACCCCTCTTCAACCGGGTGGCCAGCATCGGCCCAGGCGTTCGTACCGCCATCGAGACTGCGGACATTGGAGTATCCCATCGACGTCAGCATGAGCACGCCGCTCAGCGAGAGGTTTCCTCGGTTGCAGACGGTGACGATGGGCGTATCGAGCGCCTCGGGTAGGCCGATCGCATAGGTATCGGCCTCATCGAGAGGCATTGGCAGGGCGCCGGGAACGTGGCCCTTGCGGTAGGTATCGAAGTCGCGCACGTCAACGAACGTCGCGGCTTTTTCTTCCCAGAGTCGGAACCCCTCTTCTTCGGGTACTCGAAGGGCTTCGCTGGCACGGACGTTCTCTACCATCGTATCGACGCGTCGCTCTTTGGCGCTGCCGACGGGAGCGGTTGATCTGACCTGCGGTAGGTGTTTCACCACAGACGATGCGTACTTGAACACGTTGTCGGGGAAAATCACGACGACGACATTGCCGGGCTCATCCGGGACCAACTTGAAGGCACCAGCTAGCGCCATACCGGAGCTCGGTCCGGCCACGATGCTCTCTTCGCGATTCAACCGGAGGCAGAGTTCGTAGGCCTCCTGATTGTCCACCGACACCATCTGGTCGTATTCATCTGGACTGAACAGCTTCGTCATCGCGAGCTGTTTGATACTTCGGACGCCGGGAATGTCGTGCCCTTCGACCGGGTGGATGCCCATTATCTGAACGTCCGGATTCTTGCTCTTCAAGAAGCGTCCGTTACCAGTGACGGTTCCGCAGGTTCCCAAACCAGCAACGAAATGGGTGATTTTACCGCCCGTTTGTCGCCAGATTTCGGGCCCGGTCGTCTTGACGTGCGCCTCGGGATTGGCCTGGTTCACATACTGATTGAGCATGTGGAAATCGTCTCGCTCGGACAGCTCATGGGCCTTGGCAATCGCACCTTCTGGCGCGCCCGGCGCCGGACACAGGTTGTCTTCGAGCTCTAGCACGTTCGAGCCAAAAACACGCAGAACGGTTCGTTTTTCGAGGGGAATCTGATTCGAAAGTGGTGTCGTCAGCGCGTATTTGCGCTGATTGCTCACCATCGCCAACCCCATACCGGTGTTGCCCGAAGTCGGTTCGACCAGCTGCTGCCCGTCGCCCAGTAGCCCTTTCTCTTCGGCATCAACGATGAGGTTGTAGGCGATTCGGTCTTTCACCGAACCAAAGGGGTTGTACCACTCCAGTTTGGCGAACACCTGGGTGTGCTCGAACGGCGTCACATGATTGAGGCGGACGAGCGGAGTTGGATTATCGGCGGTCGACACGAGGCCGAGCATATCGTCGTATACACGTAATTGATGATCACTCAATTGTCTTCTCGCTATTGCTGTCGATCACGTGGCCTCGACGGCGTTCACAACCCCGCCGGGAGCCACCGGTCATTGTTGGAGGATCTATCACCCCCTCGGATTCAGAGCAACGGCAACGTGCCACGATGCCACCCAGTAGTACTCCGCAGGGTTAGATTGGGTTTCATCGGGATTCAGTCCAAGGCTGTTTTTGAAATCGGCGAAAACCGCACGCCATCGGCCGATCTAGCCTTCTAGCAATAAGACCGCATCTCGTCGACGGCGAACGCATATGGTAAAAGCAAGACATGCCCGAGACTTACTTCACCCGACGACGCAAGGCCCTGTTGAAGCGTTTCAAAAAGCTCGGCGTTATCGCAAAGGAGTCCCTCAGCAACAAGTGGGGCGAGGATTTCGCCGAGACCATTCTTGCTGAAGCGGAGCCCCAGTTCGAGGCCTTGATCCCTCACTTGCCAGATGCCGGTTCCAGGGCTCCACACCTTCGCAGCTTCATGGTTATCGCCGCCGTCCAACTTGCCCTCTACAAGGCGATGAGCGCCCACAGAAAAACGGCCCGCGAGACCTGGCTAGTTTGCCGGCACGTTACGGAGAGGGAGCTCTTCGGCCTACCCCGCATCGCCCGTTGGCTCGGCAAAGTCCTATTCTTCAGTTGGTTCGCCCGCCGTCGTATGAGAAAGCTCGCAAAGCTGTCCCAAAGCGTGCCGGTCGGCGGCAATGTGTTCGAGTACATCGAAGGTGACGGCGAGACCTTCGACTTCGGCGTGACCTACAGCAAGTGCGCGACCCATCAACTCATGTTGGACCACGATGGCGCCGAACTCGCTCCATTCTTATGCTTGGGGGACATTCCCTGTTCCGAAGCGCTCGGTTGGGGCATTCAGCGGACGACGACCCTTGCCCAGGGCTGCAAACAGTGCGACTTCCGCTTCAAGAAGGGTGGGCAGACAATGATCTCCCCACCAGATTGGCCACCGGAGCAGTGATTTGAACGAATTCTCCATGGAAGGTCGTGTGTGCATCGTAACCGGAGCCAATACCGGAATCGGACTCGAGACCGCGCGTGCGCTGGCCCAACTGGGCGCTCACGTCGTGCTTGCCTGCCGCTCGGAAGCCAAGGGCCAGGCCGCACTCGATGACATCAAGCAAACCACCGGAAGCGAGCTGCTCGAGTTTCACCAACTCGATTTGGGCTCGTTCGTCGCGATCCGCGAATCGGCTCGAGCCCTGCTTGCTAACAAACGGCCAATTCATGTGCTGATAAACAACGCGGGGTTGGCTGGAGCTCACGGGCTGACGAAAGACGGCTGGGAGGCCCACTTTGGTGTGAACCACCTGGGGCACTTTCTGTGGTCGCAGCTTTTGTTGCCCCGAATGAAAGAATCCGCTCCGGCTCGACTCGTCACTGTGGCCAGTCATGGCCACACCCGAGTCGAGCGAATCGACTACGACGTCTTGCGAACCGGCGCCAAAAGCAAGACAGGCTTTCACGAATACTGCATCAGCAAGTTGGCCAACGTGCTGTTCTCAGCTGAACAGGGCCGACGTCTCGATGGAACCGGTGTGACAACCTATTCGCTCCACCCAGGCGGGGTGGCCTCGGATATCTGGCGTCGTGTTCCCCAGCCGTTTCGGTGGTTGATGACCCGATTCATGATCACAAACGCCGAGGGCGCCGAGACCAGCACCTACTGTGCCTGCGACCCGGAGCTGAAAGGGGTCACTGGCCGATACTACAAGAAGTCAGCCGAAGCTCCCGCAGCGCCCCGCGCTCTCGATGGGGAGGCTGCGAGACGGCTCTGGGAGTTCAGCGAGGAGGCTGTAGCCGAATCCCCAGCCGACTCTTAATCCGCTTGTGCAGTCCCATCACCCCGTTCGAGCTTGGCCGAGCCTCTGGCGACAGCTTGTGCAAACGAAACGCGAAGCTTGCGAGGCGTCGTTCATCGAGTGGGGTGGCATCGTCGTAGAAGAAGTAGGTGGGTATGTCGCGGTGGTTGCGAAGCAGGCTCTCGCTTACTAGGAGCCTGTCGCGCATAGCGCTCCAGGCTCCGCCATTGGCTTTTAGCGAT
>CAZDBH010000044.1:0-29171 GCA_964503485.1 uncultured Bradymonadales bacterium
AGAGGTCGATGACACGACCAAAAAACTATTAAAAACAACCCATCTTGCCTTGCAAGTTGCTATCGAGACGTGTACTGTCGGCCGCCGGTTGAACGAGCTCGGATTCAATGTCCAGCAGCTTGTTGAAAAGAATGGGTTTTCTGTCGTTCGTGACTTTGTCGGCCACGGTGTAGGCCGACGCCTCCACGAAGAACCTCAGGTCCCCAATTTCTGTGATGGCAACCCGAAGCGGGGCATGAAGCTTCGTGCGGGAATGGTCATCGCGATTGAACCTATGGTGAATGTGGGTTCGTACGAGACCGAGATCCTCGATGACCGCTGGACGGTCGTCACCAAGGATCGCAGTCTCTCGGCTCATTTCGAGCATACAGTGGCCATCACGGAAGATGGCCCGCAGATCTTTACGGTCTGTGATGAAGCCAAGCTGGCACTCTAAGAAGGTACTCATGGCGAAGGAAGACGCGATAACGGTTCAGGGCGAAGTCACAGAGGCTTTGCCCAACGCCATGTTCCGGGTCAAGCTGGAGAACGGTCACAAGGTGCTAGCGCACATCTCGGGAAAGATGAGGAAGTATTTCATCCGAATCCTGCCCGGGGACACCGTGACCGTCGAGCTAAGTCCGTACGACTTGAGTCGTGGGCGGATTGTGTACCGTGAGAAATAGGTTGCGTCGTAATAATCGGATGGATTGAGCAATGAAAGTTCGCGCCTCAGTCAAGAAAATGTGTGACAAGTGCAAGATCATTCGCCGGCGAGGAATCGTCCGCGTGATCTGCGAGAACCCGCGACACAAACCCCGCCAAGGCTACCGCGGGACGGACCAATTATAAGATGGCACGTATTGCAGGTGTTCACCTCCCCCGAAAGACGCGACTGGTTATCGGTCTGACATCGATCTACGGGATCGGTCGGACGACAGCCGCCGCGATCTGCGCGAAGGCACAAGTAGATCCTTCTATCAAAGTCGAGAACCTGGCTGAGACCGAGGTTCGACGACTTCGCGGTGTGATAGACGAAGAGTACAAGGTCGAGGGTGATCTGCGCCGCGAGGTGCAAATGAACATCAAGCGACTCATGGACCTCGGATGCTACCGCGGCCTTCGACATCGTCGCAGCCTGCCCTGTCGTGGTCAGCGCACGCGTACGAACGCCCGTCAGCGGAAAGGTCCGCGGCGTGTCATGGTTAAAAAGAAGAAGTGATTACTGAGCGGCGCGCTCTATAGACCGCGCCCGATGGAGATATACTGATGGCACGCGCTAGCCGGACTCGGCAGAAAGTCAAAAAGAATATACAGAGCGGGATTGCTCACATTCAATCCACGTTCAATAACACGATCATCACGATCACCGACCCAAGTGGCAATACGGTGTCGTGGTCAAGCGCTGGGTCGCGAGGGTTCAAGGGCTCACGAAAAAGCACACCCTTCGCTGCTCAGGTCGCTGCCGAGGACGCTGCCCGCAAGGCGATGGACCACGGTATGCGCACGTTGACCGTCTACCTCAAGGGACCGGGACCTGGTCGAGAAGCCGCGCTTCGAGCGCTGCAATCCGCAGGTCTCAAAGTGGGCACCATCAGGGACGTCACCCCGATTCCCCACAATGGCTGCCGGCCGCCCAAAAGGCGACGCGTTTAACCCGTTTTACGTATCGAAGGAGAGTTACATTGGCTCGATATACTGGTCCAGTTTGTCGCCTGTGCCGCCGAGAGGGAGCAAAGCTCTATCTCAAGGGCGAGCGCTGTATGGGAGACAAGTGCTCCTACACGCGTCGGTCCTATTACCCTGGCCA
This sequence comes from uncultured Bradymonadales bacterium, assembly GCA_964503485.1. GTDB lineage: Bacteria > Myxococcota_A > Bradymonadia > JAFGEP01 > JAFGEP01 > CAZDBH01. The sequence goes on from CAZDBH010000044.1 coordinate 1,790, forward strand.
GCACGGCCAGCGGCGCACCAAATTCACCGAATACGGCTTGCAGCTTCGAGAGAAGCAGAAAGCACGTCGAATCTACGGCGTTCTCGAGAAGCAGTTCCGGCGGTTCTTCGCCCACGCTGACCGAGCCAAGGGAGTCACAGGTGAGAACCTGCTTGTCCTCCTGGAGCGTCGTCTAGATAACGTCGTCTACCGCATGGGTTTCTCCCGCTCGCGGAACGAGGCTCGTCAGCTCGTACGCCACCGCCACTTCATGGTGAATGGCCGTCGAGTGAACGTCCCCTCCTTCCTCGTGAAAGAAGGCGATGTCATTCAGGTAGTCGAGAAGAGCCGAAAGGTCGCGGCGATCGTTGAGTCCCTCGATGGGGCGACGAAGCGCGGCTTTCCAAAGTGGCTTGAGATGACTCCGGCAGAGTTCAAGGGACAGGTTGCGAATACTCCTTCGCGAGAAGATATCCCGATGGACCTGAAGGAACAGCTCATCGTCGAGCTCTACTCCAAGTAAGTAACAGCGACCCTCTACACGGCGAATTCAGCCAACTCGAGGAAAAGGTATGTATAGGAACTGGCGAGACCTCATCAAGCCCCGCGATGCGCGGCTCGATCCGGATAACAAAACTGAAACCTACACCAAGTTCTATTGTGAACCCCTGGAACGCGGCTTCGGTATTACGCTCGGAAACAGCCTGCGGCGGATCCTCCTGTCTTCGTTGATGGGTGCTGCGGTAACTGCTGTAAAGATTGAAGGTGCGCTTCACGAGTTCACTACACTTCCCGATATCAAGGAAGATGTTACTGACATCATCCTGAACGTGAAGTCGCTCCGACTTCGCTCGACCGCCGAACGCCCGGTCACGCTTTACTTGAAAGCCAGTGGCCCCGGCGTCATTACAGCGGGCGACATTCAGCTACCGGCCGAGGTCGAGGTACTGAATCCAGAGCAGCCCATTGCCACCTTGGGTGACAATGGCAAGCTCAACATGGAGATGTACGTCAAGATGGGCCGTGGCTACGTTCCGGCTGAAGAGAACAAGACAGAAGAACTGTCGGCGGACTCGATTCCGATCGACGCGGTGTTCTCGCCTGTCTCCAAATGTTCCTTCCAGGTCACCAACGCTCGCGTTGGCCAGCGAACGGACTATGACAAACTGATTCTCGAACTGTGGACAGATGGGACTCTAATCCCTGAAGACGCGGTAGCCTACGCGGCAAAGATTCTAAAAGAGCAGGTCTCTGTCTTCATCAACTTCGAGGAGGGCCTCGAGCCACCAGAGGAAGAGGAAGACGAAGAACAAGAGGACTTCAACGAGAATCTTCTTCGCAGCGTCGACGAGCTCGAGCTTTCGGTACGCTCGGGGAACTGCCTCCAGAACGCGAATATTCGTCTCATCGGTGAACTCGTTCAGAAGACCGAAGCTGAGATGTTGAAGACGAAGAACTTCGGACGGAAGTCCTTGAAAGAAATCAAGGAAATCCTCGCCGAGATGGGCCTTGCGCTGGGTATGAAGCTGGACAACTGGCCGCCCAAGCAGCTCAAAGAACAGATGCAGCAACAGGTTACTCAGTAACACTTTGTCCGGGCCCGCGCTCGGAACACTTTGATTGGTATATTGCTATGAGACATCGAAAAACCGGTCGAAAACTCGGTCGAAAGGTCGCCCATAGACGGGCGATGTTCAAGAATATGGTCACCTCACTCATCAAGCATGAGCGAATTCAGACCACCGGCCCCAAAGCAAAGGAACTTCGCAGCATCGCTGAGAAGCTCATCACGCTCGGCAAACGGGGCGATCTGCATGCACGTCGACGGGCCGCGCGAACTGTGGCTGACAAGGATGCCCTTCATAAGCTGTTTGCTGAACTGGGCCCGCGTTACAAAGAGCGACAGGGCGGATACACGCGAATCATCAAGTTGGGCAACCGCCCGGGAGACGACGCGCCGGTATCCCTGATCGAACTCGTCGACAGCAATCCGCTCGAGGTGCAGGCATCTTCGGATAGCGATTCGGGTGACGCTGCTACTGAGTAGTCAGTCCACCAGGTACGATCTTGGAGCCCCGCGAATCGCGGGGCTTTTTTTTTGCCGCTTGTCTGAGCTTGGCTCCGGTCTAGAGCAACCCCTCGAAGATCGACTCCAATCCTGAATTCAGTTTGTCTATCTCGAACTCGTCGCTCACCCGTTGTCGCCCCGCTTGGGTAAAATCGGGCCACCACGCCGGATGTTCTAGTAATTCCGCCAGCTTGTCAGCTAGAGATTGATAGTCCCGCTCTTCTACCAAGAGCCCTGTCTTGCCGTCCTCGATGAGCTCGGGAATGCCCGAGTGATATGTCGAAACGACCGGCAAGCCCTGCGCGAGCGCCTCCATTAGCGCGACCGGAAGGCCCTCCATATCGCCACTTGCGGCTGTGACACTGGGACAGAGCAGTACGTGGGCCTGGCCTAGTCGAGCAACCACTTCGTCCTGTTCTTGCCAACCGTCAAGGTGCACGCAGTGCCCTAGATTCAGCTTTGTGATGAGTTCTTCCAGACTCGAGCGAAGCGGTCCATCACCAAGTATCGAATAGTCGACGTCAAAGCCTCGCTCGATCAGTTTCGCCACCGCCCGAATGCTGTATTCGATACCCTTCTTCTCAACCAAACGGGCGACCGAGATCAGTTTGACGGGACCGGATTTGGGGAGCTCTCGTTGGGCGTAAGTAAAGCGAGAGCAGTCGATACCCATTCGGTGCACGAGGATCTTGGCGTCATCTGCACCGAGTTCGATCAGGCGGCGCCTCCAGTGCTCACTGATCGGCAGAAACAGGTCACCGTGTTCGAGGAGGCTAGAGTAGACGTCTTCTCCGTGCTCTAGAAGATAGCTGCTCATATCGTAGCCGTGGAAAATAGTGACCAGCTTGCCGCTGATCGCTCCGATTCGACGCAGGTCCAAAACTTCGCGACCGATCTTACCGAAGTGGCAGAGCAACACGTCGTACTCTGCGCCGGCTGTCGTGAGAGACTTCAATGCGAGGTTCAAAGAACGGCCGTGATTTCCGAAGGTTGGGTTGAGGCTACGAAGGAATGGTCGAAACCGCTGTCGGCTCCTGCAGGCTGCCGCCGAGCTGCGAATCAAACGCCACGTCCAGCTCTTCTTTCGGTCCGGCCAGTAATGGGTGCGGTCTAGCAGGCGGTACTTTGCGACCTCGCCATGTGCGCCCGGCGAGTTTGTTGGTCGCCAGGAATACACCTGGACGTCGTGCCCGCGGTCAATCAGGCCGGTGATTTGATTCAATACGAAGGTCTCAGAGAGCACCGGAAACTTTTCGACGAAGACAGCAATTCTCATGGTCATTCAAGTCTGGTTCGAGGCAAGAAAATCGGAATAGCTAGTAAGATGAAAGCCTGCGCGCTGGAAGTACTCGAGAGAGAACTCGATCGATCGCATCAGCCCCCTGTGCTGGAAATCCCCTGGGTGTAGCGCGAACCGAACTGCGGGAAGCAACGCGAGCATTGGTGTGCTCAGGTACGCGAAGGACGAACTCGACAGACGACGCCCCAATGATCGGGATGCCCAACCCAATGCGGGTGCAAAAAACCGACGTCGGGCCACCAAGTCTTCGATGAAGACGTGATCTTCCGAATGCCGGAATCCTGAAGTCCTGAGCGCATCGCGCGCCTCGTCGCTGCACAACCAAGCCGGAGGGACGAATCCAGTCGGACTCGCGTTGATCGTGGATTTCAAGACCTCTCTGCCGGCCTCGACCCGTTGGCTTGCTTGGTCCCTGTCGAGCAGGAGGAACTCCCCCTCGCTCGCGGTCATGTGCTTGCTGGAGAAGCGTTCCCGAAGCGATGACGGTTTCCGAAGCTGTTCGTCGAGGTGAGAGTAGCCGTGCAGGATGGGCTCCCAACCCTCGTCGATGAGGTCGACGACGAAACGACAAAAGGGCTTATCGCCACCCAATGGTGCGGTGTTGTGGAAATCCGGCACGATGAGTAGAGCACCCGTTGCGACGCCCCGTTCTCGAAGAAAGTGGATCGCACGCCGAATCGTACTCGCGTGGGCCGGTGTGACGTCGTGAATCGACAGTAGCAGGGCCCTGCGTTTCACGGTCACTTACCGGGCTCGAGGGCGAGCACTGTTGTCTCTTGACCCAGCTTCGACAGCTCCTCCTCGAGCTGGCCGGGTGTCCCGGTCAACATTGGAAAGGTCCCCCAATGGCAGGGAACAACCGTGTCGACGCCGAGTAGACGACAAGCATACGCGGCCTGTTTTGGATCCATTGTGAAGTGATCGCCGATTGGCAGAACCGCGACGTCTGGCGACCAGAGTTCTCGAATCAGCGCCATGTCACCGAAGAGGCAGGTATCGCCGGCCACGTAGATCTTCGTTCCATTCGAGAACCCAACGACCAGGCCGGCCGGTTCTCCTAGATAGTGGACCCGTCCATCATCCTCGAAGAAGGCCGAACTGTGGTGAGCATTTGTCATGGTCACGGTGATGTTCGCTTCCTCGACCGTTACGGTTCCACCCTTATTCATGCCGATCGCGTTTTCGATTCCGTGGCTCCCCAACCACATCGCGATCTCGTAGATACATACCGCCGGCGCCCCACTGGCCTTGGCCGTTGAGATGAGGTCCCCAGTGTGATCGTTGTGGCCATGGGTGACCAGCATCGCATCGGGCCTCACGTCGTGATACTCCTGTGGACAGAACGGATTGGACTTTGTCCAAGGATCGACAAGGACGGTCTTGCCTTCTGGTGTCTCGAATAAGAACGTTGCGTGACCCAGCCAGGTGACTCCGATTCCTTTGATGTCCATAACGGTCCTCCATAGTAACCAGTGAACGACTCGACTACTGTTGGGGGACAAATTTCAGATTGTTAGACGCTCGTCAAGGGACGTTGCTATGAAGTTGAAGGCTGCCAAGGTCTATCGAGACCCAATCCACGACATCATCTCATACGAGAGGGACGGTGACCTCGGTCGGCTGATTGTCACACTGATCGACACACCAGAGTTCCAACGACTCCGCTTCGTACGGCAAGTGGGGCTGGCGTCGCTCGTGTTTCATGGCGCGGAGCACTCCAGGTTCTCTCACTCCATGGGTGTCGCCCACTTGGCCCGACGGATCTACGACAACCTCCATCCCGATGGTGCTGTCGACGCGCCTGTCCGGGTGGCCACAACGGTCGCCGCCCTTCTGCACGACGTTGGGCATGGCCCGTTCAGCCACGCGATGGAACGCGTCTTCAGTTTTCATCATGAGGACTACACCAAAGCCCTCATTTTGGACGACGACTCCAGTATCTGTCAGATACTGCGCGCCTACGACCGTCAGTTGCCCGAGACGGTGGCGAGCTACATCGATCACAGTTTGAATCACTATTCGTCGGAGGTGGTGTCGAGCCAGCTCGACGCGGATCGGATGGACTACTTGTTGCGCGACAGCTACATGACGGGGGTCGAGGTTGGTCGCTATGACCTGGAGCGTATCCTCCTGATGCTCGAACACGACGACGAAGGCCTTGTGGTCAATGTCCGCGCCTTCGAATCAATCGAGGGCTACCTCATCTCTCGGTACCATATGTATCGACTGGTCTACTTTCACAAGCTGGTTCGGGCGGCTGAGGCCATGCTGCGGATGTTGTACGAACGAGCCCGGGATTTGATGGAGATGGGCCAATTGCCTATTGATCCGCAGAGTGGACTGGGACGACTGATGGCGGGCGAAACGCTACCGGCGGCTGTGTTTAGCCAACTGAGTGAGATTGACGCCTGGGCGGCTATTAGAACCTGGTCTGAAGTCTCGGACCCGGTCCTGTCTGACTTGGCAAGTGGGTTGATGAGCCGCCGGCTTTACGGTTCGCGGGAGCAGAACTTCTCGAGCGAAGAAGAGCTCGACCGGGTCCGATCAGCCGAACGCGAGATCCTGGACGGCCTCAGCGACGAAGAGCGCTATCTGTTTGTCGTTGACGTGGCTGAGGACGTCCCCTACCGGCCCTATCTCCCTGGCGAGCCGGGCGGTGCGATTCGAATCCGCGATCGTAACGGGGGCATATTCGCCATCGAAGACCGCAGCGCACTGGTCGAAACACTCGCGCGGGCGAGCTACCAGTTTAGGCGCTGGTGTTATCACAGAAGTCTCGAGGATCGAGTGGAGGCTGTCAGTTCGAAGTGGATAGGTAAGCGAGCTTAGGTCAGCCCGGCATCAATCTTCGTCGTCGTCCGGATCATCCCGTCTGAGTCGGAAGAAGACGTTCGTATTCACGCCCGCTCGGATGAGCACATTCTTTGTTTCACTGAAGCGTTCTTCAGAGTCGTAGAAGATTCGGACCTCGTGACGGCCAGGTTCCAGCTCGATCCGCCTCGCAGGGGTGGTCTGACCTGTGTTCTCACCGTCGATGTAGACCGTGCCTCGCGGTGTCGAACTCACACCCAGATAACCGATGGCTTCGTCGTCCTCTTCGTCTTCGCTCTGGTCACGCCCTCTTCGGCGGTCCCGTCGACTCGATGACGTCGGGGCTGTTCGGGCCACTGGAGGTCCGCCTTCGCCGAGATTCGCCATAAGAACTCGAGTCTCACCGGGCCTGAGTCGAATCGTGACTGTGCGAGCGCTTCCCGAGTCGCTGCTGCCGGTCGCACCGCTCGAACTGGACGAGGATGCCCCCGCAGTCTGCATTACGACTTCGTATTGGTAGCCGGCCCAAAGGAGAACGCCTTGCATCGATTCTCTTGGATAGGGCTCGCCTTCGATCAACACTTCGACGTCCCCGAAACCGGTCACAACAATCAATCGACCATATTCTCGATCTTCATCTGGATCGGCCTGGAGCCCCGGAGCACGACGAAACGTGCCAGATGTTGGGTTGGCCGCGACGGGTTCGGCCTCTGCCGTTCGACTCGGCCGTCGGCTGCGTGTCTCCTCGGTGATGCTGACGTGCGGTCTAGGTGTCACCAACCTCATATTGTCGTCGGACAGAACGGGCAGACGAGCGTCGGGGGTGATTTCGTAAGGACGAGCCTGATTCTGCGCCCATCCAATAGACGGACACACCGCCAGTGCGGACGCTATCAAAACTAACTGTGGCAAACGGGTGGGTCTCATTCCCTGCACCTTGTCTAGCCTGGTCGCAACAGAACCGGCAGCTCGTTCATTCCCAACGTGGGAGTCCGCTCCGAAAGTGGACTCTACTGAGCGATGCTCCGTCTGTCCACAACGGCTTCTTTGCGGGAAGGAGAGAATCTTATTTTTCCCTTGCATCTGCTTGGCCCGCCGACTAGAAAATTCGTCCGCGGGCGGCGGAATCCTCATATTGCCATCCCAAAAACGGAGCACGTAAATAGCTTGGAAACACGCACCAAACAGGTAGTTTTGCTGCTCCTCGTCGGTCTTGTTGTGGTGAGCTGCGGTTCCGAGGAAGGCGACTCAGCTTTGGCCGGCGCCTCACGTAACGCTCCTGCTACCGACATGGCCCCGCTTTTCAATGACTCTGGAGAGCCCGATGCAGATCCGACGGGCACTCCGGACCGAACATCACCGCCAGACCGGATTCTGCGGGAAGGCGTAACGGGGACGGTTACGGTTGTCATCGACGGCGATACCGTGCACATCACGGTCAATGGCTGGTATCACACGGTTCGAATCCAGGGTATAAACGCTCCAGAGTGTCACAAGTCGCTCCTACCGTCCGCGGATGGGGACCAGTTCACCTGCAGTTCGGACGACGAAATCTGGGGGCTCAGTTCGGGTAATGCACTCGAGGAGTACGCTTTGGGCGCGACCGTCACCGTCCACTGCAACGGAGAGCCCGGGGACGCCTGCCCCACCGATCCATTCGATCGGTTTTTGGCCTTCGCGGATGGCGAGGAGGTCGGTGACATCGGCGAGTGGATGGTCCGCAACGGCCACGCGCTCTCGTACACAAAGTTTGGATCAACGCGACGGGCAACCTACTGTGCTGCCGAGGACTTGGCTCGAAGTGAGGGCCTTGGCATGTGGGCGCTTGGAACCAGAGAAGAGGTCCTGGCTCAGATGAATGATGAAACGCGGGACTGGTATGAAGATAGGGACCAACGCTGCGAAGAAGCGCTGGCAGAAGGTGATTGAGAATGAAAGAAAGTGGGGACCTCTACACTATTCTGGCGTGTTCGATGAGCGGCGAACGCCTGCGTCTTCTCGAAGGCAAAGAGCTGAAGTCGCTGAACGAACGGCTGGAAAGCGGGGAGCTGATCGGCCGCAACGGTGATACACCCACTGGCCCCTTTGAAGCCGCCCTGGCCACCGGTGACGACGCGGTCTTCTACCCCGTCATTGAGGGAATCCCGATGCTCTTACCCGAAGACGGCCTCGTCGCAAGCTGATCTGACGTGGCCAACCACCCCTTTACACCGATCGCTTCGGGAACGCATCCGAGTTCCTACGGCGACGTGGGCCGGATCGCTCGAGACCAGAGCTTGGCGCCTATTGAACGCATGCCATTGCTGCGAGCCGTTCGGACGCCACTGATTCTGTTCCTCGTCGGTTTCGGTCTCTTGTGTGCCACTGCGGGGGTTCGCGGACGCCTCACCCAGGCCAGCGAAGACAACCACTTTGTCTATCAAGCCGAGGCCTTCCTGCAGGGACAGTTGGAGCTCACCGAGACGCCGCCCCATGAGAACGATTGGGCATCGTACACGGAGTATGAGCTGAACAGTGGCCAGGTTGTTCGCGGTGTTTGGTACAACCGGAGTGAGAAGAAGTTCCTCACTCTTGCCGGCGATCTGCTGATTCTAGAGAACAGCGAGACGTTCCGCGCTCCGCACACACGGCACTACTTCGTCTCGTTTCCGCCGGGTCCAGCGGTCTTAATGACACCGTTCGTGGCCATCTGGGGCTTCAGTTTCAATGACGTGCTCTTCACGATCTTCTTCGCTGCGCTGAACCTCGCGCTGATCTACATCTTGCTTCGTAGACTCTCTCGCGGTGGTCGGTCTTCCCGCAGCCCGTCGGACAACCTGTGGCTGGTTGCTTTAATGGGCTTCGGAACCGTTACATTCTTCAGTTCGGTGATGGGACAGGTCTGGTTCACCGCGCTGATTATCGGTGTGACTTTCACGCTGCTCTACCTACTGTTCTCGATCGATGCCAAGCACCCGCTGCTTGCTGGTCTGTTCCTAGCGTGCGCTTTTGCGACGAGAACGCCACTCTTGTTTACGGCTTTTGTGTTCCCAGCATTCCTGCTCTTTCCGGGCGGAAAGCTCCGCCAGACCGAGTGGCGCAAGGCCTTGCTACAGCTGGCCTTGTTCTGTCTCATCCCCTTCGTAGTGGGTTGCTCGCTTCTGTACATGAACTACGTGCGGTTCGAGAGCGTCACCGAGTTTGGTCATCGATATCTCGCTCATGGCCAGCTGGCCCGAATTCGCGACTACGGGCTCTTCAACTACCATTTTCTATCCGAGAACCTCTCGACTGCCTTCACGTTACTGCCCCGGTTTCAGACCGAAGCACCGTACATCCTGGTCAGTGGGCATGGGATGAGCCTGTTCATGACGACGCCGGTCTTCTTCTATCTGCTGAGACCGTCACCTCGTAAGTTCCGCCAGGACGTTCTTTGGCATCGACTGTGCTGGGTTGCGGTACTCTTTATCGCCATCCCCCACTTTTTCTATCAGAATACCGGATGGGAGCAGTTCGGCTATCGCTTCAGTATCGACTACACCCCCTACCTCATCGTCCTGTTGGCGGTTGGAAGAGTCCGATTCACTTGGATCTTCAAGACGTTGACGATCTTCGGCATCGCGATGAACGCTTTTGGTGCGATCACGTTCAAGCGATTCTCGAAGTTCTACGTCGACTGGTTTTTTGATCCCGACTGAGGTGGCTAGGCGCTGGCGTAGGCTGGCTCTTGCAGGCAACCGGATACAATTGAGAGAACGAGCTCCCCGAGTTCTTGATACTGCTGAGAAGCGCGCGATTTGGGATCAAACTCGAAGACCGAGGCACCCTCGAACTGGGCTTTGGCGAGCGTCGTATTGACACCCACCCGGGTGGATAACAGGAGTTCGCCGAATAGATGTTCGAGGTCGTGCATCACCGCCTCGTTGACGGTGGTATTTCGCCCGTCGACCCGTGTCAGGACGACCCCCAACAGATCGAGGGACCGATTGAGCCGCTCATTGATGGTCGACATCGTCCCCACCAGATCGCGTACGCCTTGGACTGCCAGTGAGGATGCATCGCACGGAGCGAGCACGAAGTCTGCTGCAACGAGCGCGTTCAGCGTCAGGTTCCCCAAATTGGGCGGGCAATCGATAATAATGAAGTCGTAGTGGGTGCGCGTGTATTTCAGCGCGTCACGCAGTAGGAACTCCTTGCCGATTTTGGTGGCCATGAGTCCCTCAGCCTCGCCGAGTTTCGCGTCCGCCCCAGTAATGTGCAGATTCGGCAGATTGGTATCTACGACCGCGTCGAGTACATCCGAGCCGGTATTGAGAAGCACACCAGATAGGGGTCTGGCCGATCCGATTTTGTGGGTCCGAAGACTGCGCTCGACGTGGCCTTGGGCGTCCATATCCATTATCAGAGTGCGTTTGCCATGGAATCGAGCCAAAGCTGCACCGAGACAAACTGCGGTGGTGGTCTTGCCAACACCGCCCTTTTGAGAGGAGAGCGCGATGATCGTGGCTTGCCGACTACCCCTCGTGTAACGAGTCGTTTCTTGGGTGATCAGCTTCTTTAACCCCTGACGTAACATATTCCGCATGACTGGACTCCCATGTTCACCGACAAGCGCAGCGATTCACGGTGACCATACGACAGCCACCGACGTTCTGAAAATTTGTTGGGACTGTTTTAGCCAACTGGTAGGGTTCTTTTCGCTTTGAAGGGAATAGACGGTGCTTATTCTCCGTCGAAGCAGGGGAGGCTGACCTAAGAGGTCATTGTATGAAAGGTATTAAATTATTGGTGTTCGGGGTTCTCGTCGTTTGGTTGGGTTCGATTCCAGCCTTGGCGCAGGACGAGCAGGGCGAAAGCGCCGTGGAAGAGGTGGCGGCTGATCTCACAGTCGACGAGGTAATCGACCGGGTGCAGGCGTTTTATGATGGGATCCAGACCTATCACGCTGACTTCGTTCAGACGTACTCGAACCTCGCACTGGGCGAGAGCCAAGTGTCGGAGGGCCATGTTTACTTTCTGAAACCGGGTCGAATGCGGTGGGACTACGCCCAGCCGATGGAGAAATACCTCATCAGCAACGGAGAGGTGTTGTGGATCTACGAACCTGAGTTCAATCAGGCGGCCCGCCTCGATTTGGCCACCAGCGATCTACCGACGGCGATTCGATTCCTCATGGGTGAGGGGAACTTGCGAGCTGACTTCGACGTTAGCATCGCTGAGTGCGACCGCGAGAATGCGATTTGTTTGGACTTGATTCCAACGGTGAGCGAGGGCCAATACCGGTCCCTCGCCTTCGTTGTCGATACCGGCAACTACCGCGTGCGAGAAACCACCATTGTGGACCCGGTGGGCAGTGAGAATCGCTTCGTTTTCAGTAACGTGTCTACGTCTGATCCGCTGCCGGAAGACAACTTCACATTTGTTCCGCTGCCGGACATGCGAATTCTGACGCCATAAAAATGCTGTTGCTCTGGTGCCAGATCCGGATTCCTCTATTGACACCCTAGCGACCTGTCCATAACCTACTTGGTAGATGCGTGGCGGTGGTTGGCACGCGAAACGGAGAGCGATGACGGTCATACTTGTTATAGCTATGGGTCTTGCAGGTCTTGCAGCAGTCGCCGGTTCTCGCCGGCGCAGCGCCGCGGCGTTATCGGTCGCAAGCCGCAAAGAGCGAAAGAACAAGCACGAATCGTAACCGCTTGGGGGTCATTGGATACCTCGGATTCACAAGCTGAACCTCCTGATCCATCGTATTGCTTGCACTTTCTAGCGTACGAACACGACGTAGGCGTTCGTCTGGCCTGCGTACGATCACCAATTAAAACAGTTAACAGCGGGGAACAACGGGAGTGGGCTCGGTCGAACTATTCGATCTAGTGGCGATAGCGGTTTGCGTCGTCTTGTCTGCCGTTTACTCCGGCAGCGAAACTGCGTTGACCGCTCTAGGGGCCCGTGGCGCGAAGCAGGCGCTCGAAGAGGCGCCCGATCGCAACCGCGCGATGCGGCTCTGGGTAGAGCGCCCCTACGAAGCCCTTACGGCCATCCTGATCGGAAACAATCTGGTCAACATCACCGCTTCGGCGTTGGTAACGTCTGTTGCGATCGAGATCTTTGGATCGCCCTACTCGACCTACGTCGGCGGCCAACTCGTGCGTGTGGATTCCAGTGCCGTCGGTGGCGCAGTCGCCGTCTCAATTGGTATATCGACGTTTCTGGTTTTGACCTTTGGGGAGATCATTCCCAAGATCATTTCTAAGGCGTTCATGGGGCGGCTTGCGCTGCCAGCGATGCGTTTCGTGTGGCTGTCACACAAGCTCTTTTGGCCTGTGACCAAGATTTACTCATGGTTCGTTCACGTGGGTGTCCGTGTAACGGGACACGAACTCGAAGCCGATCATCCGGTCACTGCGGACGACATCGAATTCATGGTCAATCAGGGAACACAGGAAGGCTCCATTGATGCGGAGCAGAGTCGGCTTCTCACGTCGGCTTTCGAGTATCATGACATGACCGTGAAGGAGGTCATGGTGCCTCGGGTAAATGTTGTGGGCGTGCCCCTGGACATTGCGTTCGAGGAGCTTCTAAAGGTGCTTGTCGAGGCGGGCCATTCGAGAATTCCGGTCTACAAGGAGAATATCGACGACGTCGCGGGAGTCTTTTATGCCAAAGACATCCTCCGCTTCCTACAGGAGGGAGGAAACGCCAAGAGCTTCGATCTGAACAAGTATTTGCGTGAGCCGGTTTTCGTATTGGAATCCAAGACAGTCGACAAACTGCTCAATGGGTTTCAGGAGTCGCACACCCACTTGGCGATTGTCGTCGATGAGTTCGGCGGAACGGCCGGAGTTGTCACTTTGGAAGACATCATCGAAGAGTTCTTTGGCGAGATCCAAGATGAGTTCGACCAGGAGGAGCCACTGCTTCTCAGCGAAGACGAATTGGTCCGGATTGCTGACGCACGAATTCGACTCGATGAGCTGGAGCACGAGCTCGCAATTGAGTTCCCGGACGATCACGATTACGAGAGCCTTGGCGGCTTCATCACAGATCAGCTGGGGAGTGTGCCGAATGCAGGCGACGAGCTGGCATTTCAAAGGCACCTATTCACGGTACTCGAGGCGGAACCAACTCATATTATTCGGGTGCGAATCGAGTGCCCGGAGCCCTCCCAGACCGAGAGAACCAACACCACCGGTCAGAAGTTGGCTGTCCCATCTGAATAGTTCCTGTGAGCCACACGTCACTACCACTGAATTAGCGAGAGCCTGATCGCGGCTTCGAGCGTCGTTGACATGCCGGTATAGAATAGGTAAAAAACGCGGAATTACGGTTACAATGCCGTCATTTGCGTCCGACCCTTTGGTCGTTCCTAGTCACTCACTTGCAAACGTCTCGTCCTCACTGGGAGAAGTCATGTTGCGATCTGGAATCTTGCTAGTTACGGGTATCCTACTCGCCCTGTCCACCGCTGCTTGTGGCACAGCCACCCAACACATTGCGCCGATCGAGAACATCGATGAGCGCCTTGCAGCCACTGAAGAAGGCGATTTTGCTGCGCTGCTCGCGCAAGCTGAAGAGCAGTGGTCACAACGTGAGGATCTGGCCAATCTCGACCAGGCCATTGCTCTTTGGGAGCAGTGTTTGCACGTCCCGACGGATGGGGATCGGCGCGCTCAGTTGTTTCCGGTTCTGGTCTCGCTCTCGCGGGCCTACTATTTTAGAACGGATGGCTTCACACGATTCGAGGATCGTCCTGATTCGGCGGAAGCGATGCTTGCAGGCTTTCAGCAAGGCCTCGAATACGGCCATCTCGCACTGACCGTCGGAAACGAAGACTTCAATCGTGCCCTCGCGTACGAGACCCCGATTCCCGAGGCGGTCGCGATTACGTCGGTCAACGACATCCCAGCAATGTACTGGTACAGCACCAATATGGGTAAGTGGGCGGTCTTGGATGGCATCGCAACGATCTTGGCTCACAAGGATGACATAGCGGCGATCATGGGTCGCGTTGCGGAGCTGGATCGCCAGTATTTCTACGGCGCTTCCGACCGATACTTCGGTGTCTATTGGACAAAGATCCCCATCGGAGCCCCGAACCTGGAGCAGTCTCGGCGGAATTTCGAGTCTGCGATCAGCATCAACCCCAACTACTTTGCAACCCGCGTTCTCTTTGCTGGCGAATACGCGACCAAGACGCAAGAGCGCGAGCTATTCGAAGAGCAGCTGAACTTCGTCATCAACGGCGATGCGTCGGCGATTCCAGAAGTCCGTCAAGAACAGGAAGTAGAGCAACGAAAGGCTCAGGAACTACTCGACAACATCGACGAATACTTCCGGTAGAGGTAACCACATGAATCGGATCGCTATAATCGCCGCGTGCGGCGTACTTCTTTTTACTATGAGCGCCCAGGCCCAAGAGCCTGAGTTCGACTTGAATATTGGCACCGTTGCCCCCGACAACACACCGTGGGCGCAGCAGCTTCAGGAGATGAAGCGGCGAATCGAGGCCGATTCGGGCGGTCGAATCCGAGTGCGTCTCTTTCTGGGGAGTCCTGATGGGGAGCTTTCGCTTGCCCGCCAGTGCCAGGACGGACAGTACGAGGGCGTTGGTGTGTCAACCGGCGCGATCGCCACTGTCGTTCCGCAAATGGGCGTTTTTGAACTGCCCTACCTCTTCTCGAGCCTCGAAGAAGCGGACCAGATCATTGACGACGTTCTCTATGAGCCGATCTCTGACATTCTGGCTGCCAATGGCATCAAGCTCTATCTCTTCAGTGAAAATGGCTACCGGAATTTCGCCACTCAAGGTGTGGTCGTGCACGCCCCATCCGATTTGGGTGCGCTACAAATGCGAAGTCAGGAGTCTTGGATCCATGAGGAGACCTATTCGGCACTGGGCGGAAACCCAGTCCGTATTGCCGTACCTGAGGTGATTACTGCACTCAATACGGGTAATGTTCAGGGCTTCGATAACACACCGCTGTTTGCGTTTGCGGCCTCTTGGTATCAGGGAATCGACACCTGGACGGTCAGCGATCACATCTATCAGCCGGCCGTGATCGTTTACAATAAGGCTTGGTTCGACTCGCTTCCCGAGGACCTTCAGGCCGTCGTTACAGCCAATATCGAGCAGGAAACTCTGAGTGGCAGGCGTTTGATTCGAACGCTTACTCCAGCACTTCTGCAAAATTTGGAGAATACTGGCATAACCGTTTATCAAATGACTGAAGAGGAGAAAGGCGCCTTTCGGGAAGCAACCCGTAGTGTGCACGATCTTTTTCGGGAGCGAGTCGAGGGCGGCGGAGACCTACTCGACTTGATTTACGGGGCGCAGGGGCAATGAGGCAGCGGCGCTATCTGAGCGTTGGTGCCTCGAGAGCAACACACTAAACACGGGCGAGATGTCCGACGTGCGGGGTACAGAGGGCACCCCCCCTACGAACACTAAGAAACGGTCTGGCGAGCAATCCCAACCGCCTGGTGAAAAACGCCGATTCCAACCCCCTACCTGGTACACACGAATCGACGATACCGTCTTCGCCATAGAAGCCGGCCTGGTCACTTGTGCTACCGCCCTGATGACCTTGTTCATCTTCTTCAGCATCCTGTTTGAGTTTGCCAACGGGCAGTACCTGCAGGCCGTTGGACTGTCCGAGTTGGGTTCGCTTTGGTCGTTGGACCTCTGGACGTTCTATTTCGTCGAAACCACCGATGTACTGCGGTTCGTGGCGCCCAGTGGCGAAGCCTTTGTTTTCGATCGACTCGAAACCAGCTTTCATCTTGGGGCACTTGCTCCGACCAGCCTGACGGTTAGTGGGATTCTAGCCCTATTTTGGGGCGCGGTCTCGAGTCATCCCAAGGCTGCCAAACAGAGCGCAGGTGTGCGTTTTGCGCTCGCACTGGCCGGGCTAGCCCTCTTTTTCGGGTTCGTGGCTATAATGCTGTCGAGCCACCCCAAGTGGACCTGCTGGACGGTCGCTGCGGCCGGAGGCCTGTACAGCGGTGTCTTCCTCAAGAAGACCCACGCGCCGTTCGGAGGGTGGATCATCTGGTTCGTCGCAGTTTTCGGTTTTGCCTACTTCGGCAGCACCGTCGACGAACGATTCTCGAGTTGGACGCACTCATACGCGCTCTTTCTGCTGCTGTGGACCTGTTTCATCGGCGCCAGCATGGCCACATCAAAGGCCAGACACCTCAGAATCGACGCGCCTCGAAAAGCGGTCCCGGAACAGCACCTGCACATGTTCAACGCCGTTTCGTTCACTGTAGCGGCATTGTTTACCGGCGCTTTGTGCGTCTTGTCCGCCATGTATTTCATCAACCGACTGGGCGGGCAAACAGCTGAAGGCGAGATACCTGACTGGCTCAAAGTACTGGCGATTCCGGTTGCTCTTGGGTTGGTCACCATTCGCTTTGCGTTCCGGTCACTCTGGGCGGCAATGGGTTACTCAGAGCCCCTCGGGGAGGAAGTGAAACTACCGGTAGAGGAGGAGGCGGCATGAAAAAACTCGCTCTCCTCGCCTTCGTTGCGATCGCGGTCTTCTTGTCGGTGACAGTGAGTCCGCTGTTCGGCATCATTCTCCTACTGGTCGCTCTTGGCCAACCGGTCTACGTGCTGATTGGAAGCGTCGCGGCCTATCTGCTGCTGAATAATGTCTTCGACTCCTTCAGCGATTTGACCGTCCTGGTGGAGAAGACCCGCGATTTGGCAGACAAGGAACTGCTGCTCGCCATTCCGTTCTTTATCGTCGCTGGCACGGTCATGACCGAGGGCGACATCGCACGACGGCTGATTGCGTTTGCCAAAGCAATTTTTGGCTGGCTGCCGGGTGGCCTTGCTATCAGCGCCACCTTCGCTTGCGTGTTCTTTGCTGCCATATCGGGTTCCTCACCGGTCACTGTTATTGCGATCGGGTCGATCATGTTCCCTGCCATGGTTCAGGAAGGCTATTCCGAGCGCTTCTCGTCTGGCTTGGTCACATCGGCAGGTTCCCTCGGGATACTGATCCCCCCGTCGATACCCATGATTGTGTACGCCATCGCCGATCCGACCATGTTCAATGAGCCGGAGGGAGGTGGGTTTCTTCCGGCAGGCTCGGACGTTGACCTGGGCGTCACGGACCTCTTCCTGGCAGGGGTCGGACCGGGCCTATTGATTGCGCTGATCTTCTCGACTTTTGCGATCATGCATGGCTTGCGCCGCAAGGTGCCGAGGTCGAAGTTTTCAATGCAAGAGGTGCTGAGAACCGGACGCGAAGGCATCTGGGCTTTGCTCCTGCCCGTCCTGATTCTCGGCGGAATTTACTCCGGCGCCTTCACGGCGACGGCAGCAGCCTGTGTCGCGGTCGTCTACAGTATCATCGTTGAGCGCTTCATCCACCGCAGTATCTCGTTCAAGAATCTCAACCGAGTGTTCGCCGAATGCACAGTGCTAATCGGCGCCCTGCTCCTGATTCTCGCCCTCGCCCAGGGCTTTAATACGTATCTGGTTCGCGACAAGGTCGCCGAAACAGCCGCACAGATGATCGTGGACGCTCATCTTGGGCCAATCATGTTCCTGCTGGTGGTCAACATCGTATTGCTGATCGCCGGGTGTTTCATGGACATCTTGTCGGCGATCTTGATTCTCGTGCCTCTGCTCTCTCCGATCGCGGCTCAGCTTGGCATCCATCCCTTGCACTTGGGTGTGGTTTTCATCGTTAACCTGGAAATCGGCTACCTGACACCTCCTCTTGGCATCAATCTATTCGTATCGAGCACACTCTTTGGAAAGAGTTTAGGTGAGATCATACGGGGGGTGATCCCATTTACGATGCTGATGCTGGGTGCGCTGGCGGTGATCACCTACTTGCCGATGGTCAGTATTGGGCCGGTCAGTCTGTTCCACGGGGGCGACTTCGCGGTTCCATTCCCCGCCCAGCATTCCTCACTCGAAGAGCTGGATATACCGCCCCCGATTCAGATGTTGGCGAATGCCTCTGAAGACAACACCGATGACGGGGACAACCCGCTCGATAGAGGCGAAGTCGTCGATATGGCCGCTCTGTTGGCCCAGACAATGACAGAGCTCGAAGAAGAGGTGTGTGGAGAGTACAACTCGGTTGCCGCCTTGCTCTACGACTACCGGAGAATCGCGGACGGAACACCTCTTCGGGACCTGTGCTTGCAGCTCGACGGCGACACCGAGGATGAGGAGGAACCCTCTGAACCGGATTCGGCTCCGCCCTGACTTCTGTTCTGTCTCGGGGTGGTTTGGCTGCCCGTCGGACTAGACTACTGGATTGTCCCGAGTCTCTCGTTCGTGATCGCGGACTACCTTCATCCCAGAGAGGGACGATTCGGCTTGTAGGAGCTGGCTCAAGAAGGACTTGTCTCCCACCAGACGGGCTAAATCCCCGAGCGCTTTGAGGTGCTCTTCTCCCTTATCGACGGGAGAGACCAGAAGGAAAACCAAGCGAACCTCATTGCCGCCGAAGGAGCCGGGCTCGAGTGGATCGGCCAGCCGTCCGCAGACGCAGATAGAGGCTTCGACGTCGGCATAGGCATGTGGAATACACACGCCGTGCCCTACGTACGACGTCATCGCCGCCTCTCGTGTCGTGATGTCTTCCAGGATTGCTTCTACATCGAGGATCGGACGGAGCACGGCCATCCTGTCGAGGAGGGCTTTGAACACGTCTGCTGGGATCTTCGCGTTGCGATCGACCCAGATGATATCTCGGATGAACCCCGGCAGCCCTGCATCTCTTATCAAAGCGATCCTTGGCCCTACCGGTCGGCCCGGAGAGCGGGGATCCGGCTCTACCTCGGCTACCTGCCCTTTGAGATGAAAGAGGGGTAGATCGGGCTGGCCAGTGACGGGTGGCTCTTGTGCCACTTCGATTCGCAGGTTCTTCAGTTTCAGTTCGCCCTCGAGGTTAGCCAGTGGACTGAAACTCCCCCAGATTGGGCGCCCAACGTGAACGGCGTCCGTGCCTCCGGATTCCTCGGGATCGGTGGGACCCATGTACCCGATCCGATACAGCCGATGCGCTGGAATAACCTCCTGCCAACGGTGGCAGGCGAGTTCGTCCAGATTGCTGTTACCAGTCATCGAGATCATCGCGCCAATTCCGGCCAGTTCAGGTTTATCGAACAGCCCCGGGTCGAGAATATCCATTTGGTAGGCCTTGAGCCCGTCATTGCGGGCCCTCCTGATGTTGTCTGCGTTCACGTCCACGAGCGCGACGCGAGCGCCTGCACTCTGAAGCGCTTTGCCGAGGGCGCGGGCGAACACACGGGCACTGACGATCAGCCAAGTGCTTCGCTGGCTGCGTGCAACCTTGAGGACCCGGGCCATCATTCCTGCCGGCAGGCCTTGCAGAATCACCGTGGCAAAGATGACCGCGTAGGTGAACACCTCCAAGAACCAGGCCTTTTCGGCAGTTGCAGGATTGCCTGAGAGGACCAGGGTGAAGAGCGAAGCCATAGATGCCGCGACGATACCGCGCGGCGCCATCATCGACAGGAAAGCCCTTTCCGAGCCGCTGAGGGCTGAGTTTCGGGCGCTGAGTATGACGTTGAGCGGCCTGACTACGAGCATTACGATGCCGATCAGAATCACCCCCTCGACTCCCAAGTGCTGAAAGTCAGCCAGTGATAGCCTGGCCGCCAGGATGACGAAGAGAACTCCGATCGCCAACTCGGTGATCTCGAGCTTGAACTTCTTGATACTCTTGAGTCGTTTGCCGGCCCGCTGGCCGACTACGAGACCGGCGATGGTCACAGTGAGTAGTCCCGACTCGTGAGCAATGGTGTCGCTAAGGAAGAAAGCGAGCAACGCTGAGGTCAGAACAAAGAGGTTCTCGAATTCCGAATGGACCCATTCCCGACGAAGGAACTCGGCGATGAGAAGCCCAAAGGCCACACCGAAGGCGATTCCCACAGCGAAGCGGAGACCAAACTGGGCCGTGTGGCCCAGAAGCGATCCCTCCTCGTGAACGAAGGCCTCGAAACATGCCAGCGCAACAAAAACCCCGATCGGGTCGATGAGTACGCCTTCCCAGTGGAGGATGTGGTGTAACCTTTCTTTAACTCGAGCGCGTCGCAGAATGGGCCCGACCACGGTTGGACCGGTTACGATCACCAGGCTTGCGGCGAGAACCGAAAACCCGAGCCCGAAATCAAACAGGAAGAATATCGCGAGCGACGTTCCCAACCAGGTTACCGCGACCCCGACGGTTAGCATTCGCCGAATCACCCCGGATGCTTGTCGAAAGCCCTCTAGGTTGAGTGACAAGCCCCCTTCGAAGAGGATTACGGCGACAGCCATCGAGACCAGCGGCTTCAGACCGGGCCCGAGGTCTTTCGGTTGTAGAAGTCCCAGTACTTCGGGGCCCAGAACCACTCCCCCAAGCAGGAGCAGTACAATGGCCGGCAGTTTGAGCCTGGAGGCAATAATCTGGATGACGACGGCAAAGAAGAGGGCGATCGTCATCACTTGAAGGAGTGAGGTTGCTACCTCATCGTGCATGTCATGCCATTGATTGTGGGTGCTGAAGTGCGCCCGATGTTAGGGATCATATAATGATCGCTCCGGCATAGGCAACCACAGAGGAGTCGTTGCCAGTGACGAGCCCGCTGTGGGTGTAATCGACGACCTGCGACTGGCTAGCGCCAAGCGAGGTCGCTGCGGCAAGCGCAACGGCAGTCGGCATCACACCGCACATGGAGATACCCTCCCCAATCACCGTGTCACACAGCTGTTGTGGGTCCAGACTGGTCACTGCCGCTAGGGCCCGGTCGTCTCCGGCCTTCGCCTCCTCAACCGACACAAAGTGGCTCATATCGGTGGAGGCTACAATCAAGACGGGTTCGCCCACGCGTTGGATTGCGCGCGCGATCGAATGGCCGAAGGAGAGGAGTTCGTGGGTCTGCCAGTGAGAGACCACGATCGGTGTCAGAAGAAAGTCGGGGTTCTTCGCCAAGAGGAAGGGCAGCTCGACCTCGATTGCGTGCTCGTTGCGATGGGCTTCGCTATCATCGGTAAAGCGTGAGTCCTCTGTAAGGATCGCCCCCGCCAGCTCCTCATCAATAGGAACCGAGCCGAGTGGCGTGTCCCATTTTCCCTTTGCCCAGATGGAGAGCCTAGCACCTCTTCCGGTGTGATTTGGACAGAGAACGATGACTCGATTCGGCACCTCAATCGCGCCGAAGACCTTTCCTGCGGTCGCGCCGGAATAGACATATCCCGCATGCGGAACCATCACCATGAGCGCTGGGCGGACCTCCCCCTCCACGATCAAGTCTGAGACTTGCCTTCGCAAACTATCTGGATCAACCGGATAAAATCGCCCAGCTACGGCCGCGGACCTTGTGGTTTGGTCTCTCATCAGCTGGATTGTTACTCTAGATCGGCTCGGTTTCCAACCCGACTGCTGCGGCTTTGGGGCCAGCGCTTGACAAAGCTAAGCCAGAAGCTCGTTATTGCGTCGGAGGATGCGCAATGATTCACCCCTTTGAAAACAAAACCCCAGACCTCGCTCCGGACGTTTTTGTGGCGCCCGGCGCACACATTATCGGAGATGTGCAAATTGGGGCCGGTTCGTCGGTCTGGTTCAACTCGGTCGTACGTGGCGATGTGTTTCATATTCGAATCGGGAACAACACCAACATTCAGGACCTGTCGATGGTCCACGTGACGACTGGGATGCATGCAACGGTGCTAGGGGACAACGTCACAGTCGGACATCGGGTTCTGCTTCATGGCTGCACGGTCGAGAACAACTGTTTGATTGGGATGGGTTCGACGCTGATGGATCGGGTCATTGTGGGTGAGTACAGCATCGTTGCCGCGGGGGCTCTGCTTACCGAAGGAACCGTCATACCCCCTGGACACCTTGCCATCGGGGTGCCAGCGAAGGTGAGACGGCCCGTGAACGACAAGGAGAGAGCGCTCATCGATAAACTGGCTGTGCGATATCGTGAACTTGCAAGTCGGTACATCCGTTCACAGTAGAAAACCTGTTCCAAAACGATACATCTGACAAGAAAACTCCCCACAGATCTGGGACTTTTGAGATCTTCCGCGATCAACAGAAGCTCACGACGGCGTTACGGTTCAAAACGGAACAACTGACAACCAAACCGAGCACAAGTAAACTTCCCGATCGAGCACGATTCTTGTGAACAGTCAATCACAAGGATCCAATGTGATCGATCGTCGCACCCGCCACCACATCACCACAACCGCCTTAATTTATTGGTCTTTTTGCCGTTTGATTTTTCTTTGTGCCCAGTTTCGATCCTGGCAACGCGGTTGCAATTACCGAGAACCAGTCACTCGAAGTTAAAGGGGCCACGATGAAAGCACATACCTCAACATATATCGCAACTTTGGTAGTCGTTCTCAGTTCAGCAATCGCCGGTTGTACCGACGACGCACTCACGACAGACGATCGGAACGTCTACGTGCCTGACGCACCCCAAGCTCTCATCGTTGGAACCGTCGAAGACGTCTTCGGCAACGCAATTCCCGGAGCCATCATCCAGATCAGTGAAGACATCGAAGTCATCGCCGACGTAACGGGCAGCTTCGAGGCGGAAGTCGAACTCGACGACTACTCCCTTCAGCTTCACCGCAGCGGATACGTTGGCGCTTACCGGCAAGTAGCTGTCGAGCGCTACGCCTACTACTATGTAGACTTCCAACTGCTTCCGGTTGGACAAATGGGAGAGTTCGACGCCGCTCAAGGTACCGCGGTCGAAATCGGCGACGCTGTCGTCTCACTGCAAGCGAGCGCTTTCGAGCATGCCGACGGCACTCCGGTCACTGGCCAGGTCGACTATCAGATGACTTACATCTCCGCAGACGATTTCGATGCAATGTCTAATGTTCCAGCGCTCGGCTCACTCGACATCTTCGGTGTCATCGAGGCTGAATTCTTCGCTAATGGCGAGTTGGTGAACCTGGCCAGCGGCCGCGAAGCAACGGTGGTTTTCGAGGTCGCCGGTCTCGACAAGGACCTGACTGAGGTTGACCTCTTTCACTTCGACCCAGCGCTCCAAGAGTGGACTGCTGAGAGCACAGCGACTGTAACGCATGAGGGTAGCCTCTCAATCGTGACCGGTCTCCTTCCTCACTTCAGCAAGTGGGGCGCTGGCAAGCCCGGTAAGGTCGATATCTGCCACATCCCCGGCGGCAACCCCTTCAATGCTCACACTATCAACATCAGTGTGAACGCGGCTGATTCTCATATCGAGAACCACGGTGACTACCTGGGTAGCTGCGAAGAGTTGTTCGATGTCATCGACGCCTGCGACGCTGAAGCGGAGCTCGAGACTTGCGACCCGTCGTACGTCGAGTGTCACAGCGACGCCATGCGACTGGTCAACGTCCGGCGCAGCCTCTACATCTTGCGCATCATCTTCGGTGAGTGGTCAGGTCACGCCCAAGAGCCGAGCCCAAACGAATACCTCATCGACTTTTGTGATGACCTTGACCATGGCGACTATGACGACTACTTCGACGACATCGACCCGGACGACTTTGCCTCCGACGATGGTGACGATGACCATGACCATCATGATGACGGCGAATGCGTACCCGACGGTGGCCCGGAAGTCTGTGACGGTATCGACAACGACTGCGACGGAATCGTCGACAACCAGGACCAAGTATGTCTCGGCGGCTCGATCTGCGTCGCAACTGAAGATGGCGCATACTGCATCGCCCACTGAACCGACCTTCGCGCTTTTTCCTCTCTCACGAACCTTGCTCCCTCACCCGCCGATGCGTAACCTGACCTTTCAGCGCTAGAAAGCAATTGAGGGTTTACGGTGAGCATTCCAATCACGCCAACAGGGCGGCTCGAAGAGCGATTCTCCGACACGAACCCGGCCCTATCCAAGAGCCAGGCACTCGTCGAGGCCAACCGGTGTCTCTATTGTTTCGACGCCCCTTGCATCGACGCCTGCCCGACCGGCATTGAGATTCCCGAGTTCATCGGCAAAATCGCAACTGACAACCTCAAAGGCAGCGCGAAGAAAATCCTGAGTGCGAACATCCTCGGATTCTCGTGCGCCCGAGTCTGCCCAGTGGAGGTCCTGTGTGAGGGCGCCTGCGTTTACAACGCGATGGGCCAACCCGCGATCGACATTGGCCGCCTGCAACGGTACGCAACAGACTACGCGTACGAACATGGGGTGCAGTTCTTTGAAGCGGGTGAAGCGACGGGAAAACGTGTCGCTCTGGTCGGGGCCGGACCAGCAAGTCTTGCCTGCGCTCACGAGCTGACTCGGCTCGGCCACGAAGCGGTGATCTTCGAGGCTGACAACGTACCCGGCGGGCTCAACACCACTGGAATCGCCCCCTATAAGCTCAATGTCGAAGATTCCCTACGCGAGGTGTCATACGTCGCGGAAATTGGAATCGAGATTCGCCATGGCGTCGCCGTAGGGAAGGACATCCAATTCTCGGAATTGGAGGCCCAATTTGACGCGGTGTTTATCGGTGTCGGCCTTGGAATGGACGGCTGGCTCAAACTCGACGGGGATCAGCTCGAGGGGGTTGTCGGAGCCCTCGACCTCATTCGCGACATCAAACTGACTGCCGGCTTCCAGCTCCCCGAAGGGCTACGAAACGCAGTGGTCATCGGTGCCGGAAACACAGCCATGGATGCCGTCAGAGAGTTACTTGGGCTCGGTGTCCCCAGTGTGACCATGCTCTACAGACGCGACCAAACCGTCATGAGCGGATACGCCCACGAGTGGTCGGCTGCAAGACAGAGCGGCGCTTCAGTGGTCTGGCGCGGCAGTCCGGTCGCCTTCGAGGGCACCGACGGCCGGCTCACGGGCGTGCGCTACAGTTGCAATACCGCCGACACCAGCGATCCCAACTACTTTGAGGGTGAGCGCTCTGTGCCTGCTGATCTGGTTGCCGTAGCCATCGGTCAGGAAAAACTTGCCACCCTCCTGTCATCAATCGACGGCCTCGAGCTAGATTGGGGACGAGTCATCACCGACCCTGAAACCGGTCAAACGGGCAATCCGTCCTACTTCTCCGGCGGCGACTGCGCTAACGGCGGAAAGGAAGTCGTCAACGCCGTCGCCGAGGGCAAGCGAGCCGCGGTTGGCATCGACAATTATCTAAAGGAAAAGGGCTAAACCATGGCCGATCTCTCTGTCGACTTTTGTGGGATCAAATCACCGAATCCATTTTGGCTCGCCTCTGCACCACCCGCCAACACCGGCGATCAGGTGATGCGCGCATTCGATACGGGCTGGGGCGGTGCTGTTTGGAAGACCCTCGGCGTTCCCATCGTAAACGTGAGTTCCCGGTTCGGCGGCGTCAACTACGGCGGTCAACGCTTGATGGGACTCAACAACATCGAGCTCATCACCGACCGACCTCTCGACGTGAATTTTCGGGAAATCACAGAGGTCAAAAAGCGCTATCCAGATCACGCGGTTATCGTCTCCCTTATGGTCGAGACCCGAGATGAGTGGCGGGACATCATCAAGCGGAGCGAAGACACGGGTGCCGATGGCCTCGAATTGAACTTCGGCTGTCCCCACGGCATGTGCGAGCGCGGTATGGGGTCCGCGGTGGGACAGGAACCCAAAGTCTGTGAAGAGATCACGTCGTGGGCCGTCGACGCAGCCTCGATTCCGGTAATCGTCAAACTGACGCCCAATATCAGTAACATCAACGAACCAGGGCGGGCCGCTGTGGCAGGTGGTGCCGATGCACTATCTCTCATCAATACGATCAAGAGCATTGTCGGGGTCGACCTCGATCGTGCCGTTCCACTGCCGAGGGTTGGCAACAAGTCGACCAACGGCGGCTACTGCGGGCCAGCAGTGAAACCGATCGCCCTTCATATGCTAGCCAGCCTCGCGCGCGACCACGATATCACCGTTCCGATATCGGGCATCGGCGGTGTTGGCACCTGGCGGGACGCAGTCGAGTACTTCTATTTGGGCGCCTCGAATGTCCAAGTGTGCACCGCTGTGATGCACTACGGCTATCGAATCGTCGAGGATATGATTGAAGGCGTGTCCAACTTCATGGATGACAAGGGATACACCTCTGTGAAGGAGATGGTCGGCAAGGCCATTCCAGCCTACTCCGAGTGGGGAGACCTCGACCTCAATTACGATATTGTCGCCAAGATTGACGCCGACAAGTGCATCGGATGCCGACTTTGCCAAATTGCGTGCATGGACGGAGCCCATCAGTGCATCCACCCCCAAGAAGGTACCCACGTACCACGAGTGGACGAAGACGAGTGCATCGGGTGCAACCTGTGTGAGCTCGTTTGTCCGGTGGAAGACTGCATCACGATGGCTGAACGCCCCGGTGATCGACCCGAACTGACGTGGAGTCAGTATTCAACGACCGGCGGGAAGATACTCGGCCACAAATAGGCTGGCTACGTAGCGGCGCCAACCGCCTCGAAACTGGTCGCTTTTGCCACGAGTTGCACTTCTGAGCCCACCTCGAGGGCAAACTCTCTGACCGTTTCCGGAACGACGTGGACCCGCCACTCTACTCCGGCTTGCACCCAGACGACCTCATGGTGATCGGTATGCGAAATCGCTGTCACCGTACCGTTTATGATGTTCCGGGCGCTGATGGCATCGGGCCGTCCCTTCATCAGAAGCAGGTCGGTGGGGAGAATCGTAATCCAAATCGGCCCTTGGGCGACTTTTGTGGGCGGGATTCGAACGGAGGTTTCGCCGAGGCGGACCCAGCACTGACCGTCCTTCGTCGACAAGTCGCCCCTCAGGAGGTTGGGCACAACCGTCTCAGCGGCTGACAGAACACCCATCTCTTTTGGACTACCCGAGCGAACCACCCTGCCTTCATCGACCACGATCATTGCGTCGGAGAATTGAGCGACGATGGCTGGATCGTGACTAACGTAGAGTATCGGAACATCGTGTCGTTTGTTCAGTTCTCGCAGGAACGACATGATTTCGATTCGACTGTGCAGGTCCAACGAGCTGACCGGTTCGTCCAACAGGATCAACTCTGGGTTCGAGAGCACGGCTCTACCGAGGGCTACCCGCTGGCTCTCGCCACCAGACAGGTTGTCCGTCGTTCGTTCGAGAAGCTTGGAGAGCCCGAGGCCCTGGACGACTGCGTCGAAGGACAGGTCGGGATGGGCGCCACGAGGACTATAGGTCAGGTTCTGTGCAACGGTGAGGTGTGGGAAGAGTCGGCCCCGCTGAAAGACCACTCCAAGGTTCCGTTTGTG
>CAZDBH010000045.1:0-29146 GCA_964503485.1 uncultured Bradymonadales bacterium
TCTGGATCGATTAGCTCGGAAAAGGCGTTGGCGAGTTCGTGTCCTGCGATATACAGCTCGAACCGTTCGGCTATGTCTCCTACCACCCGGGACAGCGCGGCCAACGAGGGGGGATAGTCCTTCAGTATAGTAGGCGTTCCACGGCCCAGATCACCCTCGACCCGCTCGAGAAGGGCAAAGTGGAAGAGATCTTCCCACGGCCAAGCATTGGGGACGTCGAACCCCGCTTGATTCAACGCCGTAGCGAACGCTTTGCCATCGGTGTGCCGCCAAGGGTCGACGGTGGTTCCGGCGATCATTGCGTCCCTGACCGTCACGCGCTCGAGTGGCGAGTAGAGATCGACGTTGCCGTCGGGCAACGCCAGCGGTGCGCCGTCGAGTAGGTCGTTCCCCAGATGGCTCAGAAGAGCTTCACAGTCATCCATCAGGTCGCGATAGTCGGCCTGCGGGCGATACCACTCGAGCATCGTGAACTCAGGGTGATGAAGGCGCGAAGCGGCCTCGTCGCGGTAGCACCGACACACTTGGAAGATGGGGCTCGCGAGCCTAGCGAGGACACGCTTCATATGGTATTCGGGACTAGTGTGTAAAAAGAGGCTTCGGTGGGACGAAGGCCCGTCTTGCGTCGACACCTCGAACGCCCTTAAGTGGGGTTCCATACCGGGTGTTCTGACGGCGTACGGCGTCTCGACCTCACAGAAACCCTGCGTGTCGAACCAAGCGCGAATCGAGCGAACGAATCGGTGTCGTAGTGGAACCAGACGGGCAGGATCGATCAAAGGAGCCCCTTTGCACGTGTTGGTGAAGGCTGCACTGGCCGGGATATTCGGCTTGCGCACTCATCCACAGGCAATACCAGATCGGGTGTAAGAATGGCAGAGCTTGCCTGTTCACAATGTGGGGCCGTTGTTCCGGAGAATCACCAATTCTGCGGGAGCTGTGGCGCAAGTGCTCGGGCTCCGAACGGATTTTCTGACTCGGGCGACGTCACCGACTTCTTCAGTATTCTCCAGACTCCTGGCCGAGCGAAACTGATCGTCATCGCTGGAGAGGGTGGGGAAGGGGTGTCCTACGCCCTGAATGCGACAGAGCACACCGCAGGTAGAAACAGCGGCGTGATTCTCTTCCCGGACGACACCAAACTCTCGAACGAACACGCGACCTTCTTCTACCGAGATGGACAGCTCTATCTCAAAGACGTGGACAGTCTGAACGGGACGTTCTTGCGACTGCGAGAGGCTCAGCGTGTGGTCGATGGCACCGTGTTCAGCTGCGGCCGCCACGTGTTTCGCGTAGACGTCTGCTCCTCCCAATCTGAATTCGAGGAGGACGACGGCACAATGCTGTACGTCAGTCCCAACCGCCGACCGAAGATTCAAGTCGTCGAAATTCTAGAAGGTGGCAAACTAGGCAGGGTCGCCAGTTCGTCTTCTGGTGAACTCACTATGGGGCGCGAAGGGTGTGACCTGTCGATACCCAACGATAGCCACCTGTCACGACGTCACTGCCGACTGTCGCTCGAGCGTGACGGTCGCGTTTTGATCGCCGACCTGGCGAGCAAGAATGGAACGTTTCTTCGCATCAACGGTGAAATGCGACTGCAGCACGGTGATTACGTAGCAATCGGCAGCGAGTTGCTACGAGTCGAGATTATTGAGTAGCCCAAACGAACGAATCCCGTTACAATTCACGATAGGGCGGCAAGGAGCAACGAATTGCGACTTGAATTGTATCCGTGCGCCTTTCTATTCGCCCTAACCCTCACAAACGCCTGTGTGACCGCCGACCTTCTGACCGAAACGGCTGATGAATCGACCCAGAACGAGCGGACCTCTGAGGCCGACGCCGAACCGTCGGCTCCCGAGTCGAACGAGCACGATGCGGGTGGCACAGACGCCATATCCAGCGGCCCAGTGGCGCTCGAGGGCACGGCGAGTGACCCCGATGCGGACGCGTCGACCGCTGATGCCTCAATCGCCGATTCGACCGGTGCCGACGAGGTCGAGGATGAAGAAGAGCCCGAACCCGACGTGGCCGACGACGACGTAGAGGACGACGACGTAGCGGTCGCTTCACCCGACACACAAGACGATGTTGCAGATGAGGCTGAGAGTCAGGCCGCCACCAACTGCGTTCCACTGCCGCAAAGCGGTCGGATTCTGGTGGGCGGCCAGCTCCAGCTCACGTCAGACCATTGGCATCGCCCCAACGGTTATGGATGCGACCTGCCCACCTCGGTCGGCTCATCCTTCCCATACGACCTTCACACCTTCTGCAATACGGCAGGTGAAGGCGAGTTTTCGATCAGCGTTGCGGGCCAAACCTACGGCGACTGGTCCGCGCTGGCGGACCCCGTCGTATTCATCTACGCCGGGGGAGAGCTACCGGACGATACGACCACGTGCCTCGACTTCGATGACGACAGTTACGGGGGCGGCGGAGCGTTAGTCCAGAATCTCCCTGTAGGAGCAGGCGAGCTGATTACCGTCGTCGTTACGTCGTTCTATGAAGATGATTCAGGTTACTATGAGGTCGAAATCGAGCAGAACTAGTCGGTCAGCGACTCATTAGGATAACGACCATCACGGCGATTAGGCCAACCGTCGCCAGAACCAGAACCCCGAGCAAAATCATCTGCCCTTTGTTCCCGCCCTGTTTGGGTGAGGGCTGGGGTGCCATCGTGCCCGTTCCGCCGCTGGGCGGCGTCGGAGCCGGCCGAGCCTGGTGCTGTGGTAGCACCGGACCTTGGACAAAGCGCATTTGCACGCTACCGATTTCGACGACGTCTCCGGTCTTGAGCGGAGCTGCCTTGCAAGTCTGTCCGTTGACGACCGTCCCGTTGTCACTGCCGGTGTCCTCGAACGAGAAGAAGCCGTTCTTGCACGTGATCACGAGGTGTTTACGGGACGCGTAGGGATCACCGAGCACGAGGTGATTCTCCATTCCGCGCCCGACCGTTGTGATTCCGGGCATGAGCTCGAACATAATCGGTTCCGTCTCTGGAACGAAGATGACCAACTTGCCAGATTGTTGGGGGGCGACAGGCGGCGCGGCCGCAGGAGGCAACTCGAGATTAGATAGGTCCCCGAGCATGACTGTCTTTTCGCCACCGACCGCCATACCACTCGAGTCGAACTGTGAGTTTTGTGCGGGAGGCGGTTGAATCTGCTGAATATTTGGCGGTGGCGCCTGGTTCTGGGGCTGTACATGCCCGAACTGGTCGTTGACCGAGGCCGTATCGAGCATCACGGTCGCGGCGTGTTCGTCCTGAGGAGGCGGCGCCTGGTGTTGTGGTGCGTGCTGTTGAGGCGCATGCTGTTGTGGAGCCGACTGCTCCCAACCGCCGGCCGAGACATCGATAGCCTGGGTTTCGAGGTAGGGTACTCCCCCGCCACTCGAAGCGGGTGCGGCCTGCTGCGGTGCTTGTTGCTGTGGCGCCGATTGATCCCAGCCGCCGGCCGAGACATCAATAGCCTGTGTCTCGAGATAGGGCACACCCCCACTCGGAGCGGGTGCAGCCTGCTGCGGTGCTTGCTGGTTCGGTTGCTGGCCATACTGCTGTTGACCGTAGCCACCTTGGGCTTGCCCCTGAGCTGGTCCGCCCTGCGCCTGGCCGCCTGGGTTATAGGGCTGACCGGCTGGCGGTCCGTCTACCGGCATTGCGACGGTTTGGCCACCTTGGTTTGGGTTCGGAGCCCCTGGCATCGCCGGGACGGATGTGTCGGCCATCACCTCGAGGCCATCAAATGCCTCTGGGGGCAACGCTTGCGTATGGGCCGACCACTGATTATTCGGACTGAAGCTCTGCCCAGCAGGCTGTTGAGCCTGCGGAGCTTGGCCCGGAATGTCTCCGTCGCCGAGAATCTGGGTATGCCCCGAGTGAAATACGCCTTGATCGTCTTTATCAGCCACGATGTGCCTTTGGGAACGTTGTGCTTGTTAACTCTGTTCCGAGTGTAGTCGGGATCACGGCGGGCGTAAAGCTGAGTCCGCCCGATCCCCTGTCAGTCTCTGCCCAAACGGTGTCGAATTGCCTGAGCGGGGCAAAAGCGAAGTTCCGGATCGCCGGATGCATCCAGATACGTGTAAAAACCGGCGACATCGCCGCGTGCGGTGAGTACCGGCGCCCCGCTTCTCATGTGAACCGCATACGGGTCCTCTGGAACACCACCAAAGCCACCCGGATAGACATTCGTTACAGTCACGGGTTGCGCTTCCGCTTCACAGGGACCCTGCCCGGTGCGACAACCCACCAGAAAGAGCGTCTCACCCTCTTCCGGAGCGGATCTGGTGTCCAGTTCAAAAACACCGACTTCCAGAGAAATCGGTATGTGGGCTCGGAACAGAAGCATGTTCTCGCGTTGGTCCGAGCCGAAGCTGGGTGAGCCCAAGCTCCCGATGAACCTCGTGGCTTCCAGCAGGGCCCTCGGCGGGTCGCTGAACGTGTTCAGCTCCAGACGATCAAAATGCTGGGCCATCCACAGTAGGCTGGGAACGCCCGCATCGGGCTGCTCCCAAACCGAGGCCGGGGTTACCACAACCGGACCGTCCGCATCATCGACGACAAAGGCAGCGCCACCCGCAAGGGCCGAGCCATCCTCCAGGTGGACGACTGGTTCGAGCGAGTAGATTCTATCGAGATTGAAGGCCGGCAACGTCGAAGGGCCGGAACATCCGACCACCAGGATTACAACGAGGCAGCAAATCCGGAAGACGTTGCGCAAAGTCACGAGTAGGGGGCTCACTATTCGGGTTTTGATGAAGGAGCGAGCGGAATGTCGGGTACCGGGCCAACGCCACAGCCTGACTCGAGAAGCTCCTCAAAGAGCGTGCGGGCGATTTCGACGCGATCGATACCCTCTGGGGCGACCTTGATGTCTAACTTGGCCAGTTCGACATCAAAGGAGGACTTGGCGACGCTCGCTTTGTCCAGTTTGAACTCAGCCAGGGCGTCATGGATATCGTCAGGTTTGACCCCGAATCGTTCGGCTACGGCTTTGAGTGCGGGTTGCCTGGGGATGCCACTCTTGTCGAGCCCCAGGTGGTAGGCGCAAAAGAGTTCGAATTCATTGAGTTCGCCGGTGAAGTATCGCTGGGCCGCTGGAGATGGGCTAGCGGGTGCTCTGCGTCCTCCACCTCGCGGACGTCCGCCCTTCTGGGGTCGTTTCTTCCTCGAGTTCGACGACTTTCTGGGACCTTGGCCATCGGAACGCCCGCCTCCAGAGTTACCACTCCGTCGGGGACGCCGTCTGCGCCGCCGGCCCTTCCCGCCGGCACCTTCTTCGCTCATCAATTTTCTCGTGTTGTTCGGATCCGCTTTCCTACGCGCTTGGAAATACGTTGTTGGAGCGGCTCGCGTAGGTCTCGGCGGATGCCTCCCTATGCCGCAGACTCAGGTTTACAACAAAAGTAAGAACCGGTCCATAGGGAACGTGTTCCACCCCATCAAACGGTGTGCTGAGTCCTCGAAATCTAGGAGTGTTTCAACCCAAACAGAGAATCGGTCAAACAGAGGAAGTTTAGCTGAAGCTAACTTTTTAATTGGCACCTGTTAATAAGAGGCGTAGAACTACGATAAGGTGGAACAGTCAAGACGGAGTGGGCTAGGAATATGTGCGGAAAGAAACAAACGATGGTGTTGCTGATCATTTCAGCTCTGTGGGCGGGGACCTCGGGTTGTAAATCGAGGAGTCAGCAAAACACGGGCGACTCACTGGTCGTGGTCACCACTATCGGTATGCTCGCGGACATGGCCCAGGAAATCGGCGGCGAATGTGTGTCGGCGACCGCCCTGATGGGACCTGGGGTCGATCCCCATCTGTTTCGCGCGAGCGGGCGAGACATCGACACCCTGACCAATTCCCACTTGATACTCTTCGGCGGTCACGGCCTCGAGGGAAAGATGGGCGATGTGCTCGAGCGAGTCGGGCAGCGGATACCGACTCTCGCTACGCTCGAAACGCTCGACGAGTCGATTCTCTTGGGAATGCCAGACCTCCCGGGCCATCACGACCCCCATGTATGGATGGACGTCAGCCTTTGGGCCCAGGTCACAGTCGCAGTCGAAAGCAAGCTCGTCGAGCTTCGCCCGAACTGCGCACAAGATATTGCAGCCGGATCCGAACAATACCGGGCCCAGTTGCAGGCACTTCACGAGTGGACTGTGGCTACACTCGCCTCGATTCCCGACGAACAGCGCGCAATGGTTACAGCACATGACGCCTTTAGCTACTTCGGCCGCGCCTATGAGATCGACGTATTCGGAATCCAAGGCGTGAGCACGGAGGCCGAAGCAAGCGTCGCCGACATCCAAGAGACCGTCAGCTTCATTGTGGAACGTCGGATTCCCGCCATTTTCATCGAGAGTAGCATCAACCCCCGAAACATCGAGGCAGTGCAAGCCGCTGTCGCGAGCGCCGGGTGGGCCGTTACGATCGGAGAGCAGCTTTTCAGTGACGCCATGGGCGAGGAAGGAACCTGGCGGGGCACCTACGTCGGCATGATTCGAAACAATGTGATGAGTATTGCGACCGCATTGGGTGGACAAGCTGCTCCCTGGCCCGACGAACTCCAAGCCTGGGCAGACAACTGGGAGCTCGAATGAGTCCAAAACCGTCGCCACGCCCGCTTCACGAGCCTGATTTAGCGCTCCATATCGAAGACCTCACAGTCACTTACGGCGGCAATCCGGCGTTGTGGGACATCGACCTCGACGTCCCTCCCGGGGTCCTGGGAGCAATCATTGGCCCCAACGGGGCCGGCAAGAGCACGCTTTTGAAGTCGGTGCTCGGCTTGGTGAAACCGGCAGCCGGACATATCTACGTCCATGGGAAGAAATACGCTGATATCCGAGGCGATGTGGGCTACGTCCCGCAGCGCAACAGCGTGGATTGGGACTTCCCAACTACGGTGCTCGATGTGGTCACGATGGGGCTCTACGGTCGCTTGGGTTGGTTCAAACGTCCCGGCCAGAAGGAGCGGGCCGAAGCGCTCGACGCACTCGGAAAAGTCGGTATGGCCGACTTTGCCCACCGGCAGATCAGCAGACTCTCGGGCGGGCAGCAGCAACGCGTGTTTTTGGCGCGGGCGTTGGTTCAGGACGCCCGCCTCTACCTAATGGATGAGCCGTTCGCCGGAGTCGATGCAACCACCGAGCGGGCGATCGTCGAGCTGTTGAAAGCCCTCAGGTCACAGGGGAAGACCGTGGTCGTGGTTCACCACGACCTTCAGACCGTGGCCAGCTATTTTGATTGGGTCGGGTTGCTCAACGTTAGACTGGTTGCCCACGGACGGATTGATGATGTCTTCACCACCGAAAATCTCCGGACGACATACGGCGGCCAAATCGCGTTGCTCGATGGGCCGGGCGCAAGTGCGATCGTGACCAAGGCTTAGCGAAGTTGGGTTTCTTTACTGAAATAGTGACGGACTACACGCTGCGGAACGTCGCCCTGGGAGCAATGGTCCTTGGGCTGACGAGCGGAGTGCTCGGCGTTTTCGCCGTGCTGCGGCGCCAGAGTCTGCTCGGAGATGCGCTCAGCCACGCCGCTCTGCCCGGTGTCTGCCTGGGATTTATGATTACCGGGACCCGGCAGGTCCTCCCGATCTTGGTTGGCGCGCTCCTTGTGGGCATTGTTGCGGCACAGGTTGTGTTGTTCATCGTGAAGAGCAGCCGAGTGAAAGAGGACGCCGCCCTCGGAATCGTGCTGAGTGTCTTCTTCGCTTTCGGTACCGTCCTCCTGACCTATATCCAAAACCAAAACAACGCGGGACAAGCTGGGCTCGACACGTTCCTATACGGACAGGCCGCCGCCATTCTGCCAGGGGACATCTACATGACGGCGGCGATCGGTTCGGTGGCGGTCATCGTTGTGCTGCTGCTCTGGAAAGAGGTGAAACTGGTCAGTTTCGACCCCGAGTTCGCAGCGACCATCGGTATACGAACGCGCACAATCGAAGCCGCAATCACCGGCCTGATCGCATTCGCTGTCGTCATCGGTCTGCAAATGGTCGGTGTCGTCCTCATGAGCGCGATGTTGGTCGCCCCCGCGGCAGCCGCGCGGCAATGGACCGACCGACTGGGGCGTATGGTCGTGATTTCGGCGTTGATCGCTGCGGTTTCTGGCGTGTTGGGCGCACGAATCAGTGCCTCTGGAGAGGGACTCTCCACCGGTCCCGTCATCGTTCTGGTGGTTAGTGCGGCCGTGGTGGTTTCGCTGCTGTTTGCCCCCGGGCGGGGCGTCCTGTGGACGACGATGACCCGCTTCAAAGATAGGGCTCGACTGCGGCGGAAGGCCGTTCTAGTCGGCATCTACCAACTCGCTCTTCTGCACGACGATCCAGAATACCCGGCAGAGATGGGCATGATTAACGCCCTGTTTCAAACAAATGCCCGAGCTGTTCTCAAGGACCTCGAGGGACGCGATTGGGTCAGACCAACCGAGCACATGGAGGAGGAGGGTGAGCATTGGACTCTAACCTCGGCCGGCCATGAGGAGGCTCAACGATGGCTGACTGAGTTGGAGGGGCGCAACACCTGATGCAAGCGCTGCTCGACAATTCGGCCTTCGTCATGATGGTGCTGGGCGCATTGGTTGGTACCGCATGTTCGCTGCTGGGCGTGTTTCTCGTCTTGCGCAAGACAAGCATGTTGGCTGACGCAATCAGCCACGCGGTGCTGCTCGGGATCGTTGTCTTCTTCTTCATTTTCAAGGACCGAACGTCGCCGTTCATCCTGTTGGGTGCCGGATTGGCGGGTCTTCTCACCGTATGGCTCACGGAGGTGCTGAGAAAATCGGGACGGGTAAAAGAGGATGCAGCGATTGGCCTCGTTTTTCCCGGCTTATTCGCTCTCGCAGTCCTACTCATAAATGTTTACGGCAAGAACCTGCATATTGATGTTCACTCGGTCTTCCTCGGTGAGATCATCTTCGCTCCTCTCGATCGCGTCGCCCTCTTGGGGTTGGAGGTACCACGGTCGCTGGTGGTGATGTCGGTGGTGACGTTGGTGAATCTGGCCTTCGTTACCCTTGCTCTCAAGGAGCTGAAACTCACGACGTTCGACCCGGGCCTGGCGGCAGCGCTCGGATTCAGTCCGGCTTTGGTTCATTACGGACTGTTGGGGCTTACGAGTGTTACGGCAGTGGGCGCATTCGACGCTGTGGGCGCAATTCTGGTGATCGCCTTCATCATTGTTCCTCCCGCCAGTGCCTATCTGCTCACTGACAACCTCAAACGCATGTTGCTCTACAGTTTACTCATGTCCGTTGCGTCGAGTGTGTTGGGCTACTATGCCGCTATGGCGCTAAACGTATCGGTCAGTGGCATGATGGCGAGCTGGACGGGTGTCTTTTTCGCTCTCTGCCTCATGCTGGGCCCGCGCTACGGATTGATCGCGCAAATGCTCGTGCGAAGGCAAAAGGAACTCGAATACGCCGAAGGCCTTCTGCTGGTTCACCTGCTCAACCATGAAGACACGCCCGGAACCGAAGAACAGGAGCCCGTCGCACTCCAGAGCCACCTTCGCTGGGGCGCAGCGAAGGCAAACAAGGTCCTTCATTCGTCGGTCGGTCGAGGGCTTGTCGTTCAGGACTCAGAGGGCAGTATGGGGCTTACCCACGACGGTCGCTCGCTCGCCAAAGCCCTCCTATCTGGCGAGGTCTATATGAGGGTCACGGGTCAGTTTACCTCGGCGCCAGATGAGTCGCCCAACTGATCTTTGGCCCGTCCCGAGAGGCAGCCGACGAAGAGGCAGAGCGCACCAACCACGAACACCCAGTTCTGCTGTTCGAGAGTTCCGGCGAGTTTGAGGCCGATCACAGCCACCACCACCAGGATATGGGCGCCTAGGTACAACGACGTGAAGCCCCCCAACCTCGGCAGGCCCTCGGTACGCCACCTTCGGTACACCACCAACATGACGAAGTCTGTGGGCCAGCAGAGGAGGGCGTTTTCGTTCCACATGAGCTCTCTGACCGTCGAAATCGGCATCAGTAGGTAGAACCCGAGGCCCAGGAGCGCAGCGCAAAGCCACCAAAGCCCGAATCCCCAACGGGCGATCCGAAGAAAACCGCCGCGCAGAGTCCCAGGAAGTGAACGTTTGCCCGATCGGACGTTCAACAGCGAAAAAGTCGTTCCCAGAGCCGCAAGCAAAAAGAGCAAGCGGCCGATCCAGGTGTTGCCGTGATTGGGTGGGCGCCCCGGTCTTTCGACCAGAATCACCGGCTCCTCGGCCAGTGCTCGGCCCGGTGAGCCAGGGTGAACGGCCACGCCAACGACCTCGCTCAGGTCCACTGGCAAGTACATAGCGTTCCAGCTGCTAGCGACCGCCTGGTTCTGATTGGGACTGCTCAGGACATCGAACAACAGCAGCGCATCCAGTCGACCCGACATGGCGCCGATCGTTCGGTCGCGGAAACTACCGTAGGAAGGTCGCTTCGCTGCGGCCCGGGATAGTGCTCCACCTGTCACGTCATCGAGCAAGTCTCGGACCCGGGTAGAGCAGTTATCGAAGAGGTGATCGTAGAGGTAGTTCCTGTTCTCGGGCCGGGCATTCCACACCAATCGCCGAATCAACTGCGAGCGCTGCCGGGGAGTGAGGTCCAAACGCTGGCTCCAAATCGTCCGATTCTGTTCGGCATAGCGGTGCAGCGAGGCCGGCCAGGCCTCCACCACGAGCTGAAAGTGGCTGGTTCCGCGCAGGTAGCCCCAGATGAATGCTGGTTCGCCAAAGGGGGCATATCCGTAGGAGAACAGCAGCGGATCCCGCCAGCCGTGACCTGAAACCAGCAATCCCACATGGCCGAACCGGGTCCAGATTGCATCGCCTGGGCCGAAGGTGAT
Organism: uncultured Bradymonadales bacterium; assembly: GCA_964503485.1. Lineage (GTDB taxonomy): Bacteria > Myxococcota_A > Bradymonadia > JAFGEP01 > JAFGEP01 > CAZDBH01. The sequence goes on from CAZDBH010000045.1 coordinate 10,843, forward strand.
CAGCTCCACCTGCGTGTGCGAGTCGTCTTCGCTCAGGGGTTCCGCCGAGGGCGAAGTGCTCGTCAGCACGACGAGCGCAAGACAGGCGGCCAGAGTCAGTGTTCCGGTGATGAATCGCATTCGGCTGCGCATGTTTGTTCCCTACCACAGCGAGTAGCCGTTATAAACGAACCATGGACCAATCAGCCGATACGAGACCCCACGTGGTGATCGTTGGCGGTGGATTTGCCGGACTTTCGTGCGCTCAGAAACTGCGCAAGGCGAGGGTTCGGATCACAATAATCGACCGTTCCAACCACCACCTCTTTCAACCGTTGCTCTACCAAGTCGCCATGGCGGGACTGTCGCCAGCCGATATCGCCTCGCCTATTCGCTCGGTGGTGTCCAAGCAGAAAAACACCTCCGTCCTTCTCGCCGAGGTGGTGGATGTCGACCTCGAGCGACAGGTGATCTCGTTAGCCAAGAGCGAAATACCCTTCCACGAGATGCCCTACGACTATCTGATTCTGGCCACCGGGGTACGCACAGGCTATTTCGGAAACGACCAGTGGGCCACGATCGCCCCAGGTCTCAAATCGGTCGACGATGCACTGGAGATCAGGCGCCGAGTGCTGCTCGCATATGAGGCAGCCGAACGGGAACTCGACTCTGAGCGGCGTCGACGCCTGATGACGTTCGTGGTGGTGGGTGGTGGACCGACCGGCGTCGAGCTGGCTGGCTCGCTGGTCGAGCTATCGCGCCACGTATTGGGTGGTGATTTTCGCGAGATCAGTTCCGAGGCGGCCCGAGTCATCCTGATCGAGGGCAACGACACCGTGCTTCGGTCCTTTGCGCCGCAGCTTTCGCAGAAGGCGCTCGAACAACTCAAGAGAATGGGAGTGGAGGTCCGGACCGGAACCCTGGTTTCCGATATCACTGAACGAGGGGTGCATTTGGGTGAGGAGTTCATTCCCGCGGCCACGGTTCTGTGGGCGGCCGGCATCAGTGGAAGCCCGCTCGCCAAGACCCTGGGAGTTCCGCTCACCCGAGGGGGCCAAATCATCGTCGAACCCGATCTCAGCGTGCCCGGCTATCCGAACGTCTTTGCGCTCGGAGACATGGCCTCGTTCTCGCACCAGACCGGCGACCCCCTGCCCGGCATTGCCCCGGTGGCATTGCAGCAGGGCCGATACCTCGGTAAGGCGTTGCAGCGCTCCCTCGCCGGCAAAGAGCCCGGCACCTTCAGCTATTTCGACAAGGGAACAATGGCCACGATCGGTCGCAAGGCAGCGATAGTCCAGACCGGCAGGCTGAGACTGACGGGCTTCGTGGCCTGGCTAGCCTGGCTGTTCATTCACATCCTCTATCTCGTGGGTTTTCGCAATCGCGCTGTGGTTCTCACCACATGGGCTTGGTCCTACTTCACCTACGGTCGAGGCGCCCGGCTCATCACGGGTGGGCGAATGAACGCTGGAGCCCCAGAGTCCGAGGATGACGATTCGAGTGTCGAGACTTGAGAGTTGGTAGTTGAGAGTTGAGGTCCTACCAACTACAACTCCAAAACAGGCAGCCCAACAAGGAAGAGTGGTAATCAAATGAAAGGAATCATCATTGGCGCCGGCCGCGGTAGCCGCCTCATGCCATATACCGAGGATCAGCCGAAGTGTTTCGCCGAGGTGGGGGGCAGGAGAATCCTCGACTGGGTTATCGCCTCGTTCGTTTCGGGAGGCCTGTCGCCGAGTGTCTTCATCGGAGGCTATCGGATTGGCGACGTGAGACGCACTAATCCAGAATTCACCTTTCGCCACAACAGTGACTGGGAGAACAACAACATCCTGGCGTCGTTGATGTATGCAGAGGCTGACATGGCCGATGGGTTCGTGAGCAGCTATTCGGACATCATCTTTACGCCAAACGCCGTGAGCGGAGTTCTCGAGAGCGAAGGCGATATCGTGCTTGCAGTCGACACCGCCTGGCGCAAGCGGTACGAAAAACGCACACAGCACCCCGAAGATGACGGCGAGAAAGTGTTGGCGGACGGGGCTCGTGTCGTCAGGGTCGACCGGACGATCGAGAGCGAGGAGGCGACTGGTGAGTTCATCGGCGTCGCAAAGTTCTCCCCTCGTGGCGCGGCGTTACTGATCGAACATTTCGGCCGGGTCAGTGCTGAAGTGGGTGATGGACCGTTTCAGGGTGCAACCAACTTCAAGAAAGCCTATCTCATTCACATGATTCAGGAGTTGGTCGAGTTGGGCGTCGACGTTCGCATGATACCGATCGACGGTGGTTACTTCGAAATTGATACAACCGAAGACTACGACATCGCCAAAGAAGAGTGGCCCGGGATAGTCGAGAACTGGGGCGCTTGGTAACTTTCAGCTGTCGAGCAGGCGGCGGGCCTTCAAGAATCGGTACTTACCAGTGAATGCGTCGATAGCTTCGCAGACGACCGCCCCCTCGGTCAGGCAAGCATGAGCGATCCGGCCCTCGGGGAGCACAAAGCCCACGTGCATGTATCTCTTGTCGAGTGTTCGAGCAAAGAAGAGATCGGCCGCTTGTATAGCACCTCGGGCGACGCGGCTTCCTCGTTTCATCTGGTCTGAGCTATGGCGCGGAAGCCAGCGACCGCAGCAGTCGAAGAACAGCCGCTGAACGAAGGCCGAGCAGTCGATTCCAGCCAGCGTTCTCCCGCCCAGAATGTATGGAACTCCCTGCTCCGCCAACTCTTCAGCCGCCCTCACTAGTTGGTCGACCGATTCATTCGTCGTGGGCATATGGCCATTCGGATCGACGACGTCCGGAAAACGATCCGGCCGAGCTTTGGTGATGAGGCCACCGTTCAGGCCAATCCAGCCGCAGGTCGCGTCCGGCATCTGGATCAGTTGAGCCCCTTCAGTGGTCGCGAGCACGCGGACGACACCGTCCAGCTCAATCCACTGGGTGGCCAACTTCACCAGTGATGGGGTCGAATACACAGCCACGGGCTCAGTGCCGTTCAGTGTGCGCCATTCGGGGAGCCTAGGGTCTGAAGGTGGAAGCTCCGCCATCACCTCTACATTGATTTCGGTCTCCTCCGGGACCAGATTTTCGAGGGCCAGCAGCTGTTTTCGGGCCACGACCGTACCCTCGACGATGAGCTGGTCCCCGAGAACACTAGCCCGAAGATCAGACAAGTCTACTTCGTATCGTGCTTCGAAACTGCGACTCAGTTCCTTCAACTCACTCTGGAGGGTAGGGAGGTCCACCGACTATTTTTCATCCTCTTCGAAGATGGCCAGTTTGGGCGGTGCTAAGCTGAGGATCTCGTACTCGATCGCACAGCTCGGGCAATCGAGAAGCTCGCCGAGTTCAGCGTCCTCGGGAATGGTGATAGGGGCTCCACACTCTTCGCAGTTCATTGATTCTTGTCTCCGGACTAATCTGTGCCTCGGACGGGTTCTAAAGTCTGTAGTTCTTAACGTCCTGTTGTGTTTTACTCTGCAGTCGTGGCGAAACGAAAGAGCACAATCGCGCTAATTTGGCGCACGAAACCCTTCATAACAGCCAGACTTGCTGTTTATGCGGTTTTTTTCTTTGCGACGATTGGATTTGTCGGGACAGTGTTCTTTCTGCTCAAGCTGTTCGCATCCCAGTGGCTGATCCAACTCGTGTTGATCCTCGGTTCGGTGGGTGGCTACCTCTTGGGTCGCAACTATCTTCGCCGCTATCTGACCTACGTCGGACAAGCGCCCCACATCATGGGCATGATCGACGTCCTCAAGGGAACACAACTCGAAAAGGGCGATCGTCTCGTCGATGTGAGCACGAGACGGGTCGAGACCCAGTTCGACGAGATGAGCCGGCTGTACAAAGTCGAGGGATTGACCAACAAAGTCCTGATTGAGACCCGCTCGGATTTGGTGGGCAACGAAGCGTTCAAGCCCCTGCCGGCCTTCGACCGTCTCGGAAAGCTCTCATCTTGGATGCTTCGATGGGCGTTGAGTTACGTGCGTGACGGCATCCTCGGTTACGTCTTCTTCAAAGGCGATACCAACGTTTGGAAGGTCGCCCGCGGCGGGATCCTGCGCTACGAAACCCAAAAAACGACTCTGGCAAAGACTGCCGTTCGACTCCAATTCCTCGGTGTTGTTTTTGGCTCGGTTCTGTTTGCTCTACTGTTGATTCCGGTTCTGCAGTTGCTAGGCCAGGCTGAGGATCCAGAGTTTCTGGCGCAACTGGTTGTTTTTGGCGGCCTGGCTAAGGCAGCCTGGGTTGTGAAAGCCGCCCTCTATGAACCTGTGGCATTGGCCTATCTGCTGCCCCGAATCATTGAAAAATTCGAGGAGACTACGGTCGAGACCGAAACCAGGGAGGGTCTCGAAGAGCGCTCGAAGCGCTTTCGCGAGCTGTCTTTGCGGGCTCGCAATCACTCGGGTGATGGCGACACAGCCCCTAAGAAACTCACCGCCAAGAAGGCCGAGAAAGCCAAGGACGGTTCGAGTAAACCGGCGCGTAAGAAGAGTCTGGCGAAACGGAGAGCCGTCAAGGAGGAGAGCGCACCCAAGAAGAAGGATGCAGCCAGCGACCCGGACGAGCCCACCGATGCCTCCGCAATTCTCGACGCCCTCGGGGACCTACCCGACGACCTACCCGACGACCTACCCGACGATAATCCGGACAGCGACCAGTCGTGAGTGAGGTGCTGAGGAAGCTGGAAGGCTTGCGGGTCCACCTCGTCGGCCTCACAAGTCTCGAGATAGCTGACGTCGCGGTCTGGCTCTGAGAGCAGGGAGCCACAAACCTTGTGGCACACGACCTCTGCCAGCCTGACAAACTGCCCGAACACTTCCGAGCGGCCCATATCGGGATGCCAAAAGAAGCTCGGGCAATCCACTTCGACGCACTCATGTCCGCCGAACTCGAACTGCGGCTCGGGGATGACTACCTGAAAGACATCGAGTCAGCAGATGTTGTTGTCGTAAGCCAGGCGTGGCGGTTGTACAAAGCAAATCAGCCGCTCCACGCGCTTGCAGCGTCGGGGGTGCAGTTCCTGACACCGATGGAGTTCTACCTGGAGGTCGCTGAGGAACGAGGAATCAACACGATCGGGGTCACGGGCTCGAATGGGAAATCGACGACCTCGAACATGATCCTGTCTGTTCTCAGACACGCTGGCCGAACCGCGTTGCTCGCCGGTAACTACCGCTACCGGGGCCCGATTCTGGGTGACCTAGTTGGTGCAGCCAGCGACACGTTGTTGGTACTCGAAGTCAGCAATCACCATCTCATGGCGCTACAGTCACCCGTAGACGTCGCCGTCGTCACTAACGTCACTGAGAACCACCTTGAAGAGCACGACGGGTTCGATGCATATGTGGCGGTAAAACGGCGTCTCGTGGAGCTTCAGAGAAGCGGTGGTACCGCCATACTGAACGCCGACGACCCGGTTACCTCGACGTTCGGTCCGTCGGCTCGAGGCCCGGTCCGGTTCTTCACGTCATCTGGGGATGAAGCCCACGCTTACTCGAAGCAGGGCGCCATTTTCTTGAATGGCGACCGGCTTCTCGGCTGCGACGAACTCAAAGTGCCGGGGACTCACAATGTCCAAAACGCGATGGCTACAGCTCTGGTCTGTGATGCGGTCGACATGCCGGCCAAAGAGATCGCCGCGGGCTTGAGGAACTTCAGTGGGATTACGGGACGGCTCGAGTTCGTACGCACGGTTGCCGACATCAGCTTCTACTACGACGTGGAGAGCACGACGCCCGAGTCGACCACCAAGGGAGTCGAAGCCTTCGGTGACCAACCCGTTCACCTGATCGCCGGTGGCGACAACAAAGGCCTTTCGTACGAGCAGCTGGCAAGCGCCATTCAACGTGTGGGGGCTACGCTTTATCTGCTGCCTGGAACCGCCTCGGCTGATCTCGCAGAGAAGGCCGGGGCCATCGGAATCCAAATCCAGAACGTCGACAGCGTCGCGCAGGCAGTGTCGACGGCGTTTCGGGCTGCTGAGCCCCACTCGGTCGTCTTACTGTCACCGGGAGCCCGCGGTTTCTACAACCTCTATCTTAGAGGCCAGCCGAGTTTTGCTCGACTGGTCAAGAAGCTGCGCGCATCTGATCGAACGGGGGCTTGAGGTGTCGATAGATTCGTGGACTGAGTTGTTCCCGAGCGTTTTCGAGCCGGAGCTTTGCGCCGCCCTCGAAGACCTGCAGCTCGCCAACTTGTCTATCAGTCCGACAGAGCACAACGAAGACCTCGGTTGCTGGCTGAAGCGGGACGATCTGGGACCCTGTTCCACCCACAAAGCCCGAGGCCTTCTCATTCAGATCGCGATCGAGAAAGGGAACGGGGCTCGGGGATTCTCCATTTCCTCCTCGGGAAACGCCGCGCTGGCGGCGGGTGCCTGGTCGAGCCGACTCGGATTGAACTGTGTCGCCTTCTTGAGCAGAAAGACAGCCGCCGCGAAGGTGGCAGCGGTTGCCGCCAGCGGCGTACTGACGGTGGTCACCGACAAACCGAAAAACTTCTCCCGTTATGCAGCAAAATACGGGGGCCTGGTCGATTTGAGGCCAAGTAAGCACACTGAGGGAGCGACCGGATATCGACTACTCGCGGCCGAACTTGCCGTAGCTGTGAATCCGCCGCCGACGGCGATTTTCTGCTTTTGCAACAGCGGTTTGACGATCGTTGGCATCTATCAGGGACTGCGCCGGCTGCTGGCCGAGGGGCGGATTGCGGACATGCCGCAACTGCACGCAGTCCAGTGCACGCCATCGATTGAGCTAGCTCAGAGATTGAGCGCAGAACAGCGCCCTGAGCCCTCTCCGATTGCCGGAGCGTTGGGAGCCCAGGCGCCGGTCCCGATTGACGAGGTCGTTAACGCCCTTGTCGAGACCGGCGGTTCCACGTGGATGGTGTCGAATGAGGAGATCGTGGTTTTCGAGAAGACTCTGGGCGCAGACGATATCGCGATCGAATCGACAGCAGCGTTGGCTGGATTCCAGCGCGCCTCCGCCAGGGTCGACCCTGGGGACCGCCCTGTAGTCGTGGTCGCTGGCCGACGCTGGCCGGAACCTCAGGAGTCGAACCATCCCCCGAACCTTCATCACTGCGACGACTACGCCGACGTGCGCAAGTTACTCGACACTGTGGGACTGGGGCGCGCCCATGAGTAGCCCGCTTATCGAAGGCCTTGGCCAATTGATTATGGTTGTGCCTGAGGCGCATAAGGCCTTTGGCCTGGCCTGCGCAGTTCCCAATTTGAAGGTTTTGACCTGCACCGAGGGCCTGGCCGCGGATGCTCTCCGAAGCGAGGGAGCGGAGGTCGTTTCGATTGCACCGCCCCAAAACACACACACGACCGCTGCCCTGATCGACTCGCCGGCTGCCAAAGAACAGCTCCGAGCATGGGCGCCAGCCAAGGTCCTGGTGTTTCGCTCCAGTGCCCGCACGACCGCTTCTCTTCAGGAGTTGGGGCTCGACGTTGTCGGTGCCGAACCCGCCATCGCGAGAAAGCTCGAAAACAAGAGGGCGTTTCGCGAGATGGTCGGTGCAGCGGGTCTTCCAGTCGTTCGCTGCGAAGAACCAACCTGGCCACCTGCCGAGGACCTGAGTTTGAGCTGGCCGCGAGTGGTGCAGACCGCTCGAGGAAACGCGGGCAAGCGCACGTGGCGTTGGGACCTTGGGAAGTTGCCAGAGTTGCCGAAGAAACTGTGGGGCAAACCGGTGCTGGTCGCGCCCTTTTTGGAAGGGGCGACCTGGACCGTCAACGGAGTCGTCGGAGACCAGGCCACCGTTTTAGGCGCTCCCATGCGCCAGATCGCAGGGGATCCTCGGCTCAACCCCAACCCATTCTCGTCGGCAGGCGCCGCATTCAATCCGCCCGCTCCGGAGGGCGTTTTCGATTGTCTAAACGAACTCGCACGCTCTGTCGCCGAGCTCGCCCGAGAGCGCGGGTTCCGTGGCTTCTTCGGCATCGATGCAGTAGGAGACTCGCCCGATGAGATGACACTCATCGAGATGAATCCACGACTGACGGCCACCCTGACCGCGGCGACGCTCGCTGAATTGGCGGCCAGCCAGACCCCTCTATTGGTATGGCATATCCTCGCCCTGGCTGGAGAGGCCATCCCCGACAACGCGCTCGATTGCACGGCCGTCACCGGCGGCCATCTCATTGTGCGAGCTGGTGGGGCCGAACTCCCGGTTGAACAAGCGGGGCGCTATGGCGTGGGTTCGAACGGAACGGCCAGACTTTCAGACGAGCTGTCCTGGCCGAAGGAAGGAGAAGTCGCCGTTTGGCCGGCGGGGAGTGGGGTAGGAGGGCCGCAGGGAGAGCAGTTTCGGTTGCTCAGTTCGTCGGACATGGTCGATGAGGCGGGCAGTTTACTGTCGCCGAGTGCAGAGGTACTCGCGAACCTCAGCTCTGGCTTCTAGACTCCAAACTCAGATTGCCGTACCACAAGCTGGGCAGTTGCCCGCGTTCGCCGTCACTCCAGTCCTGCATTGGCCATTTGGGCAAATGAAATAGCCTGGATAGCCTGGATAAGGCTCGAGCTGTGGTTTCGCCGGCGGAAGGGGAGCAGCGGCCTGTGCTGGCATCGGCTGGACCTGAGGTGCCGGTTGAGGTTGAGGTGCTTGGTACGCGGGCTGTGGCCTGGGCGCAGCTTGCGGCGTGGCCAGGTGGGCCGGCTGAGTCGCCGGAGGCTGGCCTTGAGCGCCACCGATCATTGTGGGCGCCGCACCAGCCATCGCGGGTGCGACTGGTTGGGGGCGGAAGCCATGGGCGATCGGTGGACTGGAGCGTGTGAATCCGAGGATTGTGTTGCCGAGCCCAGAGCTGACCCCGATGAATAGGCCCCAGAGCGTAAAACAGACAACTGTTCCGACCGCGAGGACATCGAAGTTGTCCGCCGCGATGCTGTAAATCACCATGAGGATCAGTGGCACCCAGCCAAACGCGCCGGCGAGCATGTAGGCGGCAGAACTGGACTTCCACTGTGTTCGGATCATGCCCTCGGGCGATCTCATCAAGCGAATGAGTGAAAAGACGATACTGAGAAACCCGACCAAGAAGAAGACGCAGAAGACAACGAAGCCGATGAGATTCTCCCGCTCGAGGTCGATGCCGCTCTGCAGTCCCTCAATGACTCCCAGAAGCGGCACGACATCGCCCACCGGGACGAAGTAGTTCGAGAAGAAGGCGGACCATCCCAGCAGAGCGAGTATCGTGAAGGCTTTCGAAGTCTTCTTGCCCTGGACCATCAGCTCGCATGCGCTGGCCAAGACGATGGTGGCGAGGAAGAAAATCACTCGCGGTTCTTCTAGGAAGCCTCGCCCTACAGCGTTTATGGGACCAAGCCGCGCTCCGGCGAAGAACTCGAGAAAGAAATAAAACGCGGTCGCTGAGAAGATCAGCATCATCAGCGCCCGGGCGAGTCGGGGCAGCCCAGGAACAATCCCGACGGCGAGAATCATGAGTCCCGCAGCCGGTGTGATCAGTGGCGCCAGTTGGTCGGTCTCACGCGCGACAGTCCAGCTGAAGACGAGTGGGTCGAGGTAGTATGGGATGAAGCCCGCGAGAAGCAGCGGGATTCCAGCCAGTAACGCTCCATTCCGCACTCGGCTCTCGAGAGTCTTGACCTTTGCCATGATCGGTTCTGCCCTTTTCCCTTTGGTCGGCGCAGTATGCCAGATTCGGGTTGGCCTCGGAAGGCTGAGCGCGGGCCAACGGTCGGGAGGGTTGTCAGTCGAGACCCATCCGATCGGCCCAGGCGTCAGCCATGCGGAAGAAATCATCTCCGCCGAAGAAGATGACCTTGTCGCCTTTTTCTACTCGAGACTGCAGAGCAGGGATGAGGTCGGCGTCTTTTGGGAGAAATGAGACGTTCATCCCCGTGTCGCGAATCTTGTCGACGATAAACTGCGTGTCAATTCCAGGTATGGGGTCTTCTTCAGCGGCGTACATCGTGGTGATGAGGACTTCGTGGGAGCCGGCAAAAGCTGAAGCGTACTCGTCCTGCAGGTAGTTCAGCAGGGTGTAGCGGTAGGGTTTCCAGACAGAGAAAATTCGGCCTTGGGTGAGGTCTGAGGCCGACTCGAGAACGCGCTTCATCCCCGTTGGATGGGAGATGTAGTCCTTCACGATGGTCAATCCCCCCGCCCGGACGATCGAAAAGCGGTTCTCCAGCCCTTTGAATTCGCTGAGTGCCTGGGCTGCGACCTCGAACGATACGCCCAGTTGAGTCGCTACGGCGATTGCTCCGCACGCGTTCGTCACGTTGTAACGCCCCGGGATCTGCAACTCAGCGGTTCCCAGCGTCTCGCCATTTCGCGCAACTTCGAAGCGTGTGGGGAATTGCCCCTTACCGAGTAATGTACCCTGCACGTCTACCCCGCCATCTTGGCCGTAGGTAACAGGCGGTTTGGCGGTGAGTTCACTCAACTGTCGGTTTCCCTGACAGTCTCCATTGACGAACGCCTGTTCGAGCCGCGGGTTTTTGTCCAGGTAGGAGGCCATCGACTCGATGATGTGATTCAGGTCGTCGTAGTAGTTCAAGTGGTCCGCTTCGAGGAAGTTGCAGACCGTGTAGTCGCAGTTGATCTGGTGATGCGAGCCGTCGCTCTCGTCGACCTCTAGGACCATGTACGGGCCGGTTCCGAGGCGTGAATTGATGTCGTAATTGTTGAGAAGACCGCCGATCACGAAGCCGGGGTCGTGGCCCGCACGGTCGAGGATCCAAGTGATCATGGCTGCAGTCGTACCCTTACCGTGAGTCCCGGTCACGCCGATACAGATTCGATCTGCGACCAGCTCAGCCAGCATCTCCGAGCGATGAACGATTCGGACTCCGCGCTCGGATGCCGCGACGAGTTCCACGTTTTCTTTTGGAATCGCGGTGGAGACTACGACGACATCGCATTCGCTCACGTTGTTTGGACTGTGTCCGATGACGACTTTCGCTCCAAGGGTCTCCATTGCCTCGGTTAGCTGCGACTGTCGAACGTCTGAGCCTGAAACCGAGTAGCCCTTCTCTAGGGCGAGTCGAGCAACGGCCGACACGCCGATTCCTCCGATTCCGATGAAATGAATGAGCTTAACGTCCTGGAGCATTACGATTTTCCATTATCCAAATACACGGCCGACAGCTCAGTCGTGGCTGAAACATCTTCGTCACCAAGAGTAATTCCAAGGGAGCGGGCCGCCGCCAATGGACCGCTAGTGGAAGAGACGTCGACTCCCCTCATGGTCGAAATGGCATCTGCGATGGGAACATTCTGAATCTCGAGGCCCTTTAGACACACCATGTGGTCAAAGCGTCCTTCATTAATGAGATGGGCCGCTGCCACGCCGAAGCGCGAACCGAGGACGCGATCGAAACAACTTGGGCTCCCGCCTCTCTGGAGGTGACCGAGAACCGTGACTCGGATGTCGATCTCGGGCGCTCTCTCGGCGATCTGGCGAGCAAGCCGTTCGCCCGCTCCTCCCAGACGCTGGACCGATCCGACACCGCTACCTTCGACGATGCTCACCTCGCCATCGCGCGGTTTGGCGCCCTCGGCGACGACGATGATCGAGAAGGTCGATCCGGCTCGATATCGCCGCTGAAGCTTCTTCAGAACCGCGTCGGCTCGATAGGGGATCTCGGGGATCAGTATGATGTCGGCGCCACCCGCAAGGCCAGCCGTGAGAGCGATGTGCCCAGCGTGTCGCCCCATGACCTCGAGGATCATGACTCGGTCGTGGCTTTCGGCTGTGGTGTGCAGCCTGTCGAGGGCCTCCATTGCGATATTGACCGCCGTGTCGAATCCGAAGGTGTAGTCGGTCGCATCGAGGTCGTTGTCGATTGTCTTTGGAATTCCGACGATATTGACGCCTTTCTGCGCCAGTCTGTGGGCGATGCCCATGGTTCCGTCGCCACCGACCAGAGCCAAGCAGTCGATCCGTAACTTCCTGAGTCGCTCGACGATGCGGTCGGAGATGTCCTCCTCGACGATCTCGCCATCTCTTTCGACTGGATAGCGGAACGGGTTGCCTTTGTTGGTCGTACCGAGAATCGTCCCTCCCCTGGGGAGGATACCCCGGACACTGGCGAGGGTGAGATCGGTCAGTTTGTTGGGCTGAATGAGACCAGTCAGACCGTCCTCGATTCCGAGGAACTCCCAATTGTAGGCCATGACCCCCGTCTTCACGAGCCCGCGAATTACCGCGTTGAGTCCGGGACAGTCTCCGCCTCCTGTACTGACTGCGACGCGCCTGATTGTCATTGATCCTCCGACGTTCCGAGTTGCTCTGGAATATCTATCCGATTGGGCTAGAAACACAAGGGGGGGACTGACCCAGAAAACGCCAGGGATGTTGTCGGCACTCGCGTTCGATGCTACTCGCGCGCTGTGTCGCCCATCGCGTCCAACAAGAGGGGGACCCACTCTTCCAAATGCAGTCCGCCACGGAAATAGAGGTCTGCGCCGCCAGACGTGCCGAAGAACACCCATTCGCCCGTGTCTTCGCTCTCTAGGAAGCACGGCGTGGGCATGAGCAAGATATCGGCCGGCAACGCGCTGTACAGACCGGGTAGGTCGCCTGCCCCAACCCCGTTCTCGAGTCTGGCTCGTATCTCAGCTGACAGGCCGGTTACTTCGTCAGAGGAGGCATTTCGCCCGTCTACAGTTACGGTGAGCTGGGGCCAACCGTGGTAGAGCACAAAGCCGCCCCAAGCCGGCGGAACGTGTACGCGTGCCTCGATCCCAGCTGAAGCCAATAGCTGAACTGGCGCATAGGGGAAGGTGGTCGACAGGACGGTATGACTGCGAGCCGAGATGCCACCGTCGATCGAGCCGAACAAACCAGCGGTCGTGTAATGAAAGACCAGCAGGAACTGGACACAGACTAGAACGCCGAGGCCGACTCGTCTGGGTTTCGAGATCAGGGCGACACCGAGTTTTGCCAGCTGAAGGGTACAAATCATCAGGCACAGGGCCGCCAGAAAGTACATTCGAAACCACAGAAACGAGACGAGTAAGAAGTAGCCGGCGATGGCGAGTGGATAGCGAGCGTGGGTATCTGCTGCCCGCCTCGACTGAATCGTCGCCAGAACGAGACTGATCAGCGCAGCAGGCCACACGAGGCCCACAGCCGCGCCGTGAACCGTGCGAAGGCTCGCGGAAGTCAGGGCTTGCCACGTACTGGACCACTCTCCGATCCCAGATATCGTCTTGCCCTGATCGCCCGCCACGACCCAGACGCTGTTGAGGCTCCCGGGGCTGAGCACCCAGGCTCCTAGAACGAGGAGCGCAGAAGCGAGAGCGATTCTTCGGACCGGGGTCGCCAGTTTGCCATCGCTCAGAATCAGCACGACCAGGATCACAGTGGCACCGGCCCCAATCATAGCGCCGCCTGCGTGGAGGGAACTCCACAGCGCCATACCCAAACCGGCGAGGACGGGGAGGGCACGGGTAACCCGCGGCCGGAGTATCACAAAACTGAGGACGGAGAAGGCCAGCAAGTTGACGACGTGTGGCCGAACTCGAATTCGGTACTGGAAGCTCAAAAGGAGGGCCAAAGTCAGGCCCAGCGCGGTCAACGTGCTCGCTCCTGCTCGACGCGAGAGCGCGAAAACGAGGCCACTGGTTACCCCAATAAACACTACGTGGAGCCAGCGGACGGCGTCGAGACTCACCGCTCCTTCGAGCCAGGCGACGAAGCACTGATACAACCACGAGAACGAGTACCACTCACCCACCTCGGCTGACCAAATGTCAGTTGCCGGCAGCTCGTGGGCCGAGTTTATCCACCGACCCACAGCGATTTGCCACCAAATATCGCCATTCGTGATGGGACCCGCCGCGCAAAATCCAGCGAACAGAACCAACAGAACTAGGACCGAGTAGTCGATAACTCCCAATGGCTTTTGCGCCGGAGAATCAACGCCAGGAGAGGGGGAGGAGTTTGGAGCACCATCGTTGGACATCTCGGCTATTATTCACGCCCGCGCGGGATTGGCCACAAAGTCGGATTGAATAATTCGCCTGCGCTCATCGTAGAAAGAAGTCGTGAGCGCAAGGTACGGTGCGAGAGGTTAATAGGTGAGTCAGACTGGGGTTTCCCTTGTCACGCTCGAGAGCTGGACTTATAGTGCGCGGGCAATTCCAGGTAGCGGCGCCCCCCGTACAGCTTCGGCAAACGTGAACGGCACCCGGTAGTGGCATGCATCTATACAGGAGATAAGGACTAATGAACTTTCGCCGATCCGCTCTCGCCGTACTGACCGCGGCTCTTATGTTGTTCTCTGCGAATGCATGGGCTGGTAATGGGCAGAATCTGCTTCAGCACACACCCAGTTCCAGTAGCATTATCGTTTCCGTAAACCTCGAGCAGCTTCGTGCGAGCCCGATCTACCAGATGATCTGGGGGATGATGGCCTCGAACGCAGAGGTTCAAGAGGTGCTCACCCAAATGCAGACTCAGGCCGGATTCGACCCGAATACCGACCTGTCGACTATGCTCGTCGCACTCGGTGGAGACGACGAAAAGTTCGCCATTCTGGTTGAAGGCAACTTCAACGTCGAGCAGATTACTGCCTTCTTTGGCACGCTCGGCGAAGAGATGGCTACGACCCAGTACGCGGGCCACACGGTCTACCACGACCCGTCAGAGACGGGTGCTGACAAGGCCTACTTCTCGTTCGTCAACAACAATCTGTTGGCCGTTGGTACCCAGGACGAGCTCGGTGCAGTGCTCGACGTCGTAGCCGGAACCGGCACAGCGTTGGCAGCCAATGAGCAGCTAAACTCACTTTGCACCGCCACAGACATGGCTGGTGTCTTCTGGTTCGCTGGCATCATGACACCCACGATGCAGGCCGATTTGGTTGGTTCGCCAATGGCGGGAATGACCACGGTCCGCGGCGACGGAAACCTCACCGGCGGCTTGAACGTGGCCTACTATCTCGGCACCAGCACAGCTGACGAAGCGACCGCCATGAGCACATTCTTGCAGGCAGGAATTGCTCAAGCACGCACCCAGCCCGAGGTGGCTCAAATGGGTCTCACTGGATTGCTCGATGCAGTCACAGTGGCAAGCGCTGACAATGAAGTCTCGATCAATGTCGCCGTTCCCGAGCAGACCCTCAATCAACTGATGGGTATGCTGACAGCCATCATGGCCGCTGAGGGTATGGGACAGTAGTCTCGAGTACAGCCAGAGCGAAGGCCTGACGCCTTCGCTCAGGTCCTCAACCCTCCGTCCACTCACTCCGAATTCCCCCCTCAGTCCCAATCGAAACCTGAAAATCAGGGACTTGTGCGCCCTGCGCACGACGAATTGATCACCCATTGAACCCAAAACCCCTGGTCGCGCGTTCAAATGAGCCACGAGGAACTGTGGATCACGAGGGAGAGATCATTCAGATGCGGATCAGAAACATCCTACTGTTGGCCCTAGTAACATGTGTAGCAGTCCAGCCGGCCTGCGAACGACCGAACAGTGACGCCGAGGAAGCAGAGCCTTCGAGTGAGAGCGCCGACTCGCCCGAGGTCGAGTCAACTGCCACGTCGTCCTGCGAAGGAGTGGAGGACTGCCTTTCGGTGAGAGTCGAAGCCGGCGCCTCGGGCGACCTCAACGACGGTGCGGTCGTTTTGTCCGGGGACGACTGGTCCGCGAATCCGACCGGTAGCCCAGGCGTGTCCCTCTCGAGAGAGCAGGTCTTTCCCCCCTACACCTGGGTTGCGAACAACTCAGCGAATAGCGTCAGCCGGGTCAACACAGAAACCGGCCAGGAAGAGGCTCGTTATTGGGTCGGCGCTAATCCCAGCCGCACAGCCGTCGATCTTGACGGCAACGTTTGGATAGGCGGAAGAGACGACGGTCGTCTCACAAAAATCCTGTGGGACCGCTCGCAGTGCCCCGATCGCAACGAAGACGGCGTCGTGGTCACTGCCACTCAAACACAAATGGGTCCACTCAACAGCTCGAGCGACCCATACGCTGACGAGTGCGTCGTCTACTCCGAGATCGTACAGCCCGGGATGCGTAGCATTCGTGGGATCGCCGCAGGCCCGGATGGCCGGGTTTGGATCGGTCACTCCTACGGAGGGGTCCAATCAATCGAGCCGAACACCTTTGTGGTGAGCAGTCACATCGTTCCCAACAACGTTCCCAGGTATTCCCGAGGCGAGGACGGCGTCTTCAGGCAGGAGTTGCTCGAGCCCGATGGAGCACCGGCGGTCGAGGCCTATCTGCAGGGAATCTACGGCCTGGTCGTCGACCGAGAGGGCATGCTCTACGCGAGTTCATACTCACGAAACACGCTGCCGCGGTTCAACACCTTCACGAACACGTGGGAGGCCGTTTACGTCAACACCGGATGCCAGAATTACGGCATTGCGCTGGACGGCAGGGACCGGGTGTGGCTCGGATGCACCGACGGCGACGGCGGCGTCATGATGTTCGACCCGGCAACCAACGCGAGCCATCGCTTTGCGCTGCGGGACGTTCAGCCAACGGACACGGTGGTCCGAGCTCGGGTCGACGTTCCGGCGATGGGCAACGACTACCAGCGCGGTGTCACAGGTCTGGCAGTCGAACCTGAAACCGGGGACGTTTGGGCTTCGATCTACGCTCGCGGGATCACCGCAAGATTGCGCCTGAACGAGGGCGACCTCACAGAAAGCTACTGGACGTTGATTCGAACCGCTCCCGGTATGGACCTTCGAGGCGTCGGTTTTGATCACGATGGGTTCGCCTGGACCCACGGCGTCAGCAGCGACAAAGTATGGAAAATCGATCCAACCACAAACCAACTGGTCGAGGGCTTCGAGGAAGGCGTGTCGGTCGGCGTCGGAAGCCACTACACCTACTCTGATTTTACCGGCTCGACTGGGCTGTCATTCACCGCTCCGCGCGGCTTGTGGACGTTTGTTGTGGAACCCGCAGAGGGTGCGGCTGGCCCGCGGTCCCTGTCGTGGGACGCGTTTGTGCCGACGGGGGCGGCCGCGGAAATCCGAGTTCGGCCCATGAATACCGACGGCTTGTCCCACGGAGCGTGGTTTCCGGCGGTGACCGAGACCGGTACTCCAAGGTACCACGCCATATCGGGTTCTCGAGACGAGCCCCTCGACCTGTCGACCCTGGGATGGCCCAGTCAGTCGATTCAGATCGAAGTGAGACTCTCGGCAACAACCGGAACCCGACCGATTATTGGGTGGGTTGAACTTCAGTGGGAATCACAGAACGCGAGTTAGCTGTTACTGCCATCTGACCCGTCGCATGGGCGACGCGAACGCTCGACACAGAGTCTTCGTCAACAACTGGGCTGACAAGGCTGACCGTCTGGGCGATAGTCATGATGAGCAACAGTCAACCACGAGCGATTCAATGGCCCACGTTGAATTCCTAAAGAACGTCGAAGCCTTCTCGAGCCTTGGAGCCAAGTCCGCACAAGAACTGGCGCAGCACATCGAGGAGCGCTCCTACAAGACAGGTAGTCACATCATTCGCAGGGGAGACCCCGGCGACGCGATGTTCGTCATCAAAGAGGGCTGGGTTCGCGTGCCCCTGATCGATCATTCTGGCAAGGAAGTGATGATCGCTCAGCTCAAGGAAGGTCAGTGCTTTGGGGAAATGGCCCTCCTCACCGGCGAACCACGTACTGCCGACGTTGTGGCAGGTACCGACTGCGTTTGTCTGGCCATCCCCCGCAAGGCCTTTTACGAAATCGTACGGACGCAGCCACAGGTCGCTGTGTGCTTGACCGAGTTACTCGGCGAGCGGCTTACCGCAGTCGACGGCATTCGAAAGGTTGGTAAATATCGGCTTATCGGCGAGCTCGGAAAGGGTGGCGTAGCCACGGTCTATGAAGGGGTGCATCCAACTCTTGGCCGGTCGGTGGCTATCAAGATGCTGTCGCACAGCCACGTCTATCATCCACATTTTGCCGATCGCTTCCGGAACGAAGCCCGGATCATCGCCGGACTTCGCCACGAGAACATCGTTGAGGTGTATGACACTGAAGAAGCCTACGCGACCTTCTTCATCATCATGGAGAAGCTCGAAGGTCGAGACGTCGAGAAAATCCTGGACGATGGCAAGATCTTTACTTCCGACGAGGTCAGGAACGTCATCTGCCAGACGGCGGCAGCCCTAGACTATGCCCACGACCACGGTGTGGTGCACCGCGACGTGAAGCCCTCAAACATCTTCCTCAGTGGAGAGGGGCACGTAAAACTCACCGACTTCGGAATCGCCCTCGTGTCAGACCTCGAGGCGGAGCTCTTCGTGAACGAGCGTCAGGCGCTCGGCTCGCCTCTCTACATGTCACCCGAGCAGGCGATGGCGACCAAAGTC